>JAESPE010000072.1 GCA_016756835.1 gamma proteobacterium endosymbiont of Lamellibrachia anaximandri
CCGGGACGGCCGGGGCACAAACAGGCTGTCGAAGGCCGAGTCGATTTTGGGGACTGGGATGTCCCAAAATCTTTCACGAGGTCGAAGACTCACTTGAAGGGAGTGATCTATACCAGCTTGTCGATCTGACACTGGAACTCACCGCTCCAACCAGCGGTGAAACCGTTAGCCTGCGTACCCAGGTGCGGGTAGGGGGGGCATTGTGATGGGTTTGGTGCGCAGGTTGCACCCTGCGCACCATAACCTCCCAATGGTGACGATATGACCCGCATGGCGCAACAAAGCGGTTATATCCTGCTACCGGTAATGCTTGCCATTACCCTGGTGGCGGCGATCGCTTTCAGCATGAACTATGAGAGCGCCAGCGAAACCAACGCCGTAAGCAGTGAGCTGGAGGCAGACCAGGCCCGCTACCTCGCAGAAGCCGGTCTGAACCATGCCCGCTGGCAACTTGAACAGGCAGGCTGCGGACCCTTTTCGGATCTTGCCGGACAAGCCTTTGGCAACCATAGCTACTCCGCCACCATTACGCCGAATAATGCCGGTGGGACGATCACCGCCTACAACGTTTCGATTATCGCCGATGCCATGATCAAGAGCGATACCGCCACTACTAACTACGGCGGCGATGCCCAACTCAGTACCTATTTCAATTTCATTCCCAGCTCCACTCAGCGCACCCTCTATCGCTTTGATATCGAAAACGCGGGCATTCCGGTTGGTGCGGTGGTGGTATCTGCCGTAGCCAAGATATTTGTCGTTGACAGCAATGATTCGGCGTCCGTCACTGCCCACCAGATAACCGCAGACTGGACTGAGGGAGCCGTCAACTGGGACAACATCAACACCAGTCACGACAGCACATCCCTGGCCTCCATCCCCTCGGGTTCGCCGGTGGGAGAGTATGTGTCGGTCAATATCACCTCCCTGGTGCAGGGCTGGATCAACGGCTCTACAGCCAACCAGGGCATCATGTTGAAGACCACGTCCATAGGAGACCTGGCCCAGTTCACCAGCCAGGAACACGGCAACATTGATCAGCGCCCGCTGCTTGAGGTGAAGATTGCTGACGGCTCACTCTCCAATCGTGCAGACATCAGTGTGCAGGGCACCCTGGCCAATGGGGTGACCCGCAGTGTAACGCGGGAAAACCTGGTGCTCTACCAGGCGACGCCCAGCACACTCGAACTCCAACCCGATACCACAGAGGGTAAGGATGCCTATATCTATGAGTGGCAGTCGGATTGGAATTATGGTGCGGATGTCAATCTGGTCGCGGCCCATCAAGCCAGTGCCGTGCGTCATGCACTGCTCAGATTCAATATCGGCGCCATTCCTGCCGGGGCGAAAGTGACCTCAGCCAATCTGGAACTCCATTCCAATGCCACGTCCTGGGCCAGTACCACCATCGACGTACACCGCCTGAACAACGACTGGGTGGAGGGAATCGCAATCGGAGGTACAGGCCCTGGGGCCAACTGGACGGAAAGGGATTCTGCTGTAGCCTGGAATTCGGCAGGTGGTGATTACGAGACCAATTCCGCCGCCAGTGCGGTAACCAGCGGGGATGTGGGCTGGGTGACATGGGATGTCACGGACCTGGTGAATGACTGGGTCTCCGGCGAAACTCCCAATTACGGTCTTTTGCTGGCGCCCACGGTCGACTACCAGGGCGCTGAATTCGACAGCAGTGACGCAACGGATCCCACTACCCACCCCAAACTTACCATCACCTACACCTGCGAGTGTGGCGTCGCCTGCCTGGCGCCACAGGGCTCGGGCAATGTGTTGTTGGTGGCGGGTGATGCCGTCAATCTCGATTCCGGAGATGAGTACAAGCGCTCGCTCTTCGAAGACTGGGGTTATACGGTCACTTTGATCGATGACGATGAAAATCAGGCTGCTTTCGACACGGCATTCACCAACAACGATGTGGTCTATGTTTCAGAGACAGCCTACGGCTCCACTCTGGGCGATAAACTCAATGCAGCGATCATCGGCGTG
The DNA here is from genome assembly GCA_016756835.1 of gamma proteobacterium endosymbiont of Lamellibrachia anaximandri. Lineage (GTDB taxonomy): Bacteria > Pseudomonadota > Gammaproteobacteria > Chromatiales > Chromatiaceae > QGON01. The sequence goes on from JAESPE010000072.1 coordinate 2,005, forward strand.
GTCAACGAGGAGGGCGATTTGACGGACAATCTCGGTACCTCCTCAAGTAGAAGCTACTCAGTGGGCAGAAACCTCACTATTCTCGATAACAGCCACTACATCACGGAACTCTTTCCCTTGAGTTCCATGCCGATCTACAGTGCGGACATGGACGGGCTGAGTGCAGCGGGTACTTTTGCGACAGATCTTCAGAACCTTGCCGATTGGGGTGGTGCGCCGGGTCTCGCCTTCGTTGAGATTGGTGGAGTACTGTCAGATGGCAGTTCCACCGCTCCCGGACGGCGGGTGATGCTGCCCATTGGCAGAGACAGTACTTCAAACTTCAACTGGAACTATCTCAACAACAATGGCCGATTGATCGTGCAACGTGCGATTCAATGGGGCACGGGCGGCGCTGGCATCTGCAGTGACAAACAGATGTTGGAGATTCCGGTAATCGCAAGCCACGACGATGGGGAGGAGCCGTTGAGCGCCGATCAGCCGGTACTCGCAAGTGATGACCTGGAGCTGGCCAATACCTCGGATGGGGACCAGGTGGTCGGTATCCGATTCCAGAATATAACCATCCCCCGAGGTTCTGAAATCACCGAAGCCTTTATCGATTTCACCGTGGATGAAATAACGAGTGGAAGCACCAATCTCACCATCAATGGTGAAGCCACAGATAATACTGTTGAGTTTGCCTGGACTTACCACAACATTATCGATCGTCCAACCACCAGCGCGTCGGTGGCATGGGATGACGTTCCGTCGTGGGATAAGGTGGGTGAAGTGCAATCAACCCCCGACATAGCGAGTGTCGTACAGGAGATAGTCAATCGGGATGGATGGTCGAGTGGCAATGCGCTGGTTACGCTCATCAGAGGCACCGGCACACGAATCCCGGAGAGCTTCGATGGGTTGCCTTCGGGAGCGCCAAAGTTACGGGTGACTTTTTGCCCATCTGCGGAGAGTCCACCAACCGGACAGGTGGCCCACTGGCAGCTGGATGAGCTCAGCGGCACCACCGCAGTGGATTCGGTCGGTGGCCATGACGGCACGCTGACCAATGGCCCTGTCTGGGTGACCGGTCAGGTTGACGGCGCACTGAGGTTCGACGGCAGTAACGATTACATCAATGTGCCACACGACGATATCCTGTCGCTTACTGAGACCATGACCTTCGTTGCCTGGGTCAATGTCCCATTGTTTGGACCCAGTTATAAGGTCATTATAAACAAGGATGCCGGGGGTGCCGGTTCCAACTTCTGGTTCGGTACCTGGCGGCAGGAACTGGAATTTGGTTTCTATTCTGGTGGAGTATTTTATTCAGTCTACACCACAGGTCTGAGCCTACAGGCCGGAATCTGGTATCAGTTGGCGGCAAGTTTCGACAATGCCAGCGACCAGGTACGGCTCTATGTCAACGGAACAGAGGCACACACTGACACGCTGACGCAATCGCCCAGTGCGGTCAGTGCCGATGCGGAGATCGGAAGGTCACCGGATGGGGAGTACTGGCGCGGCCTTCTGGACGATGTGCGCATCTACGAAAGCGTACTGCCGGCCAGTGAGATTGCTGATCTTTATACTTCAGGGGGCGGTGGAACAGGCGGTGGTGGAACAGGGGATGTTGACAGCAGCTGCAGCGGCACTTTTATTGACTTGTTCGGTTCAAGAGATTTTGCCGGTAACGACGGTACTCTGTCATGGGCCGGTGATTGGCAGGAGGTGGGGGAGAGCGATGGTCCGATCAGAGGTGATATTCGTGTCGATACCGATCAGAGCGATTATCAGCTGCAAATCCGCGACAATGACAACGGCGGTGAGGGTGTCGAGCGCGTTGCTGATCTGAGCGGGGCAACAACGGCGCTCCTGAGCTTCGACTATCGCCGCGTGGACCTGGATGAAAACATCAATGACTACGTTGCTGTTTATCTCTCTTCCAGCGGCCCCGCCGGACCCTGGACCGAATTGGATCGAATCGGCACCTCGAATGATGAATCGTATCGATCCTACAGCAAGGATATCAGCAGCTATATCTCTGCCAACACCGCAATACGGCTGCTCAGTTCACCCAGCATGGGCAGAGATGACAGCGTCTGGTTCGATAATATCCAGATTCAGTGTGGAACAGAGTAGATGATGCCGAATGACCCGTAGGGTGCGCCGCGCGCACCATTTCACTAAAGCCCCACGATCTTCTGCCGATAGCTCTTTAGACATATTTAAGTTTACAGACTCCTGGGTAGAGATGACGTCCAACGCAAATATATTCACAGGTTTGACCGAATTGTGGTCGCTGACAAGATTCGATGGCGCGGAGCTGGAGAGCTGAGGCATGTTGGCGGTTCGCAGCACATTGGACAAGATGCTTGCACTAAAACCGGCAAGGGCAAAGGTGGGGCCGATCGGTATGGATATCGGTGCCTCATCGATCAATCTGTGCCAGTTGAAGCAGAGGTCGGAACATGGTTATTCCGTACTGGCGAAAGCCAGTATCCCATTTGGTGAAGCCCGCAGTGAGCTTCTAACATCACCCAAACGCCTGAAAAAATTGTTGGCACAGGGGATGGAAAAGAAGGGTTTCAGTAACAGAAAGGTGGTGGCGGTAATGCCGCCGGACAAGCTCAAGATAACGCCCGTCACCTATAAATCGAATGTGGCGGACGCCGGTCAGGAAATCCTGAAGATGCTCGGTGGCCGGCTTGAGGGGGATATCGAGGATTACATCATCGATTACCTTCCGGTGCGCTCCAACGCACACGATGATGAACATCTGGCTCTGGCAACCGTCGCAAGACGTGATGACGTAATGGAGTACTTGCAGGCATTGACCCAGGCAGGTTTTATAGTGGAGGCCCTGGATGTCGGGCCGGCTGCATTGAGACGCCTGATTTCGAGCCTGTATGTCGATGAGCCGGCTGAGACCGTTCTGGTGGTCAATGCCGGTATTGACACTACCTATCTAACGGTGATCTCCGGCCGCCGTCTGCTGTTCGATCAACCGATTGCATTTGGTGAACATGCGTTACTGCAGGATCTTTCCAATGCGTTGGAGTTACCACCGAGTGTGTGCCGGGAGCTGGTGTTTCGTCACGGCATGAAGCCTCCATCTGCAGGTTCGATGGGATTGGATATGATGCAGGATTCAGATTATTCCCAAGCCATCCTCGAAATCCTCAAGCCTGCGTTTCTCAAAATGGTTGAGGAGATCAACCGGGTAATGATATTCACCGCTTCGGAAACCCACGGCCGTCCCGTCAGTCAGATCATCCTGCTGGGCGGTCTGGCGCGTTGGCCGGGTTCGGACGCAATGCTGCGTGAGTTGATCAATATCCCCCTGTCTTCGATCAAAGACAGCTTTGACAATATTTTCGAGGATCAATCCGAAACTGGCAGTCGCTGGTCTGATCAGGTACCTGAGCTGGCGGTGGCCACGGGGTTAGCATTGCGAGGGTTGATGGACAATGGGTGACGTTGATCTGATTCCCGGTATTTTCCGTAAACGCCTGCTGTTCAATCATTGGCTAAAACAGTGGGGTATAGCTCTGACCGTACTGACACTGCTGGTGTTGGGAGCTTTTGCCTGGTTACGTGAAGAGACGGCAAAGGTGGATTTGCAGCTGAAAGAGCTGCAGTCGCAAAAGGCGATTTCCACACAGCAACGGAGCAACCTGGAAAAGCTAAACAGCCGCAAGAAAGATTTGAAACAACAATTGGATCTGCTCGCCGGCTTGCGCAGTGGTGTGGCTGCAGAGCAGATTTTTACCACTATCGACCGTGCCCTGGCCAGTGGTGATGTCTGGTTTACCAACTGGCGCTTCCGGCGTGCAGGCACCCCGACGGAGAAAACCCGAAATGAGGTGAGTACGGGTTATTTTGTGGTGATCCCCAATGGGAAGAGCAGCAAGGAAGAGACTTGGAAGATTGAGACACACATGACCATTGATGGAGGTGCCCTGGATTATGCGGCGCTCTCTCATTTTGTCTCCAGCCTGATTGAGCAGCCGGAGATCAAGAGTGTGCGTGTAGTGCGTTCTGAACTGGCCCGGCATAACCGAAACAAGCTGGTGGAGTTTAGTCTGGAGGTGGTTGTTTCAGCAGGTGGGGCGACGGGCTGATGTCGGGATTTCTGGAGTATATCGAACCGAAAAGAATCGTCTTGATGCTGGCAGCCATCGTGTTGCTGATTTTTGCGGCAGAAGTGATGTACCTATTGTGGCCTCAGTTCAAGGCGTTCAGGGATATCAATGAGAGTCACAATCTTCTGATGCGTGCGGTTAGCAGTAGTGATGGTCTCGAGCAGCAACTGACGAAGACCGAGGCTGCTGTCCAGTCGCTGAGTCATCAGCTGCATGGAGATATGGCGGGTCTGCCTGCTCAGCAGATGGAGTCTTACATCATCGGACGTCTGCAGAAGGTCTCCTGGGAGACGAATGTCGAGCTGGTAAGTGTGAAGCCGGGTGATGGCCAGACGGTACAGATGTTTCAGGAAAGTCTGTTTGAAGTGGAACTCAATGCCGGTTATTTCGATTTCTTCAAGTGGTTACAGACCATCGGCCGGGACTTGGGGTTCATCGTAATCAAGAAGTACGGTATTCGGCCAATGGGATCTGAGTTGTCTGATCCTGATTTGAAAATTGCCCTGACCATGGTCTCTTATCGCGTGGTGAAGCAATGATCGTTAACTTAAGCACGAGGTTTGTGGTGCTTGGACTCGCGATGAGTATTGCCTCTCTTGCATATGCCGGAGATGTCACCGACACATTGGTATTTAATCCTTTTAGCAAACCGGAGGTTCTGGCTACGCCGCCGAAGATGGAAAGAAAAAAAGAGATCCTGGCTGAGGAACAGGAGGTTATGCCCAAACTTCGTGCGACCCTGATGTCTGATGCCGTACCTATGGTGATTGTTGATGAAGAGATGTTGGGTGTGGGTAGTGATATCAATGGCTACCGCCTGCTCTCGGTGGAAGAGGGGCAGGCGGTATTTGAGAAGCTGGGTAAAAGATACACATTGAAGCTCGAAGGCAGTGGATTGGAATCAGAATGATGGTCAGGACATATCAGTTAGATAGAAAAATTGGCCCGATTTTACGGATATTGGTTTCGCTGCTGCTGGTTTACTTCTGCACTTCACTGCATGCGGAAAATCAGAAGATCACCATCTCGTTGCAGGACATCGAAATCCATGAGGTGATGAAGATGTTGTCGCAGCAACGACGAATGAATATCGTGCTGGCGGAGGGGGTGGCTGGAAAAGTATCAATCAACCTTTACGATATGGATCTGGATGATGCCATTCACTCCATTAGTTGGGCTGCTGGTTTTGCGGTAGAGAAACGCAACGGAAATTATTTCATTGTTGAGCGTGGCGAGGTGGGAAAATACAGTGATTCCGGAATCACCGAAATACGCTCATTCAAGGTGCAATACACAAAACTTTCAGAGGTAGAGAGTATTCTTAAAAAGCACCTCTCAAGTTACGGCAAGATCACCGCGCTTACTGATCGGAAGATGTTGGTCGTGGAGGATCTGCCCTCTTTTCTGGATAAGATTGAGAGGTTGCTGGCAGCGATCGATACTGAGCCAAAGCAGATCCTGATCGAGGCAAAGGTCTTAGAGGTGACCCTGACAGACAGGGATTCCTTTGGTGTGGACTGGACCAAGTTTTTCACCAGCCAGGGTGGATCCGGTAACTTCGGAACGCAAAGCCTGTCAAATCCTGGTACTCCCGGACTGCTTTTTCAATTTGTAGGCCCAAATCTGGAGCTTGCTCTGGACGCACTGAAAGAGCGGAGGCGGCTGCGCACCTTGTCGACCCCAAAGTTGTTGACGATGGAGGGTAACACCGCAGAGACAGTGGTGGGTACCCGTCTCGGTTATCGTGTCACCACGACGATCAACCTTGTGACCTCTGAAAGTATTGAGTTTCTGGAGACGGGTATCATTCTCAAGGTAACACCCTCGGTGGATCAGCAGGGCAGAATCCTGCTGGATATTCACCCTGAGGTAAGTGACGGCTCTGTATCGGATGATGGTATTCCATCGAAGACCACGACCCAGTTATCCACACGCATGCTGGTACCCGATGGGCAGACGGTCTTTCTCGGTGGTTTGATCAAGCGCAATACCAATGAAACCCGTGAAGGTGTCCCCATTCTGGGTGATCTTCCCATCGTGGGCTCGGCTTTCTCCAATCGCGCCAAGAGCCTGACTTCCACCGAGGTCGTGGTTTTGATTACGCCTCAGATTGTGGATTTTCGTCAGGATGAATGGGTCGATGAGACGATTGAACGGACCAGTCGGCATGAAGAGATGCTTAATAAAGATGAGCGGCGTGCAGAAAAAAATCTGGAGAAGGTGCTGGATAGAAATAAATCTGAGGATGAGCCGGAGCTCGATAACGATGGGATGTGGCTACTCAACCAGTAAGCTGCAATTTAATACCCTGTTTTCACCCTACCATGCTTCTGAGAAGGGAAGATCAGTTGGAGGGGAAGATCAACTGCATGACGCCACTTACCTGTGCCTCGACCTTCTGGGAAGCTTCCAGGCAATGGTCGGCGGATAGACCGGTCACCTGCCAGGCCAGTGGCGAAACCCTGGCGAGTGCGCTATCGAGTTGTTCGCCCTGATTGGCGGCCTCAGTCATCAAGGCGGCAATATGTACCAGGCTGGCGGAAAGTTGGGACTCCTCGGCTTTCTCAGGTTCTATCTGGTACTCGGTAGGCTCCCACAAGCTCTGTGGCAGTTTCCAGTGTCGCATCACAGCGGCACCGACTTCGGCATAATCGACGCCCAGCAGGGTGCGCTCGGCTTGATGCAGGCTCCCCTGATGCGCTTTGGTTTGTTCGATCGCCTGTTGCGCCTTTCCAGGCGTCATCTGGTAGATGACAAGGTGTCCGATATCGTGCAACAACCCGCACACGAACAGTCGTTCGCCGTCCAACACATTACAGAGAGAAGCGAGTTCGCGGCTGGTAATGGCACAGACCACGCTTTTAAGCCAGAATCGCTCCATGTCCATCACTTCGTTGGACATGCCCTCAAAACTCTGTGCTACCGAGGCAGCGAGAACCAGATCATGGACCCCCTGGGTTCCCAGCAGGTTGACCGCGCGGTTGACAGAATCGATCTGTGTGGCCAAACCGAAATAGGCGCTATTCACAATTCGGAGCAGGCGGATGGTGATAGCGGGATCGTGGGTTATTACCTCGGCCACACCTCCCATAGTGTAATTCGGGTCGTCCAACACCTCTTTCAGTCGAAGATAGACGCCCGGCAATGAGATAAGTTTGACCTTGGTTGAGATCTCTTCCCAAACCGTCGACATGGTAGTTTCCTTGGAATATGGCTTCTTATGTCAGATCGACCAGTGATCCAAAATCTTGAGTTTTTTGTGGTGAATTTGATGTTTGCGGATGAATGTGCATATTGCCACCGCTGTTGAACAACAAGGTGCAGTTGCTGAGGAGATCAATCAGAGCGTGGTTTCCATCAGTAGCCTCGCTTCTCAAACCGCTGCCTGGCCAGTGGAATGGTGGAACATGTGACAAAACCCATCGATGTGGATGTTCTGGTCGAAGCGATTCAGCAAAACGTCAATTCAAGCGGTCCGATGCCATTCAGATAATCGACTGGTCCACTTGATGCGGTGCTTTTTGTCGTTGATATCCTACTGTTTCCTGTATTGAGTGGTGTCATAATGTAGCAAGTCGATGGTGGGATTTTCAGTGTTCCGACGCTGGTGATTGATGAAAGACAAAGCTGTTTCAGGACTCATTGAAAATCTCTTTTTTGCGTTGCAATCTGAATAGTTATCATGGATTTTGAATGGGTCGCCGTTGCGCTGGGAGATGTTGCCTGGATCTCACTGGCTTTTTGTCTGGGTTTTCTGGCAAGACAGGTTGGACTGCCGCCGCTGGTTGGGTTTCTGGCGACAGGTTTCGTGCTCAATTATCTGGGTATCGCAAGTGGCGAGATGCTACAGAAGCTTGCGGATCTGGGTATCACCCTGCTGCTGTTCACCGTTGGCCTTAAGCTGAATCTTAAGGTCCTGATAAGGCCGCAGGTCTGGTCGGTGACACTCCTGCATATTGCCACCCTTATTGCCCTTTTCGGGGCGGTAATATTTGCGCTTGCGTTGATGAGTGTGCCGCTCTTCTCCGGTCTGGATCTCAAGCTTTCGTTGATGCTTGCCTTTGCATTGAGTTTTTCCAGTACTGTATTCGTCGTCAAGGTGCTGGAGGAGAAAGGGGAGATGAAGTCCCTGCATGGCCGGATCGCTATCGGCATCCTGGTGATGCAGGATCTGGCTGCAGTCATCTTTCTGGCGGCATCCACAGGGAAGCTCCCGTCACTCTGGGCACTGTCGCTGTTTCTGCTTATCCCGCTACGACCGTTGTTGCTCCATCTGTTACAGAAAACGGGTCATGGTGAACTGCTGATTCTGTATGGTCTGGTGCTGGCATTGGGTGGGGCTGAACTCTTTGAGTTGGCTGGAGTGAAGGATGATCTGGGAGCGCTCATCGTGGGGGTGTTGATTTCAGCCCACCCCAAATCGGTGGAGATGGCCAAGTCGATGCTGGGTTTCAAGGACCTGTTTCTGGTGGGTTTCTTTCTCTCCATCGGCATGTCAGGTCAGCTTTCGTTGGAGGCGTTGATCATTGGAACCCTATTGGTGCCTTTTGTTTTCGTTAAATCCGCGATCTTTTTTGCGCTGATGACCCGTTTCAAACTGCGGGCGCGGACCTCCCTGCTGGCAACGCTTAACCTGACCAACTACAGTGAATTCGGCTTGATCGTTGCGGCGATTGGCGTAACGAATGGCTGGATGGATGGAGAGTGGCTGGTTGTTATCGCCATTGCACTCTCTCTTTCGTATATCGTCGCGGCCCCATTAAACAGCAAGGATGACAAAATCTACAGCACATTCAGAGATTTTTGGCGGAAGTTTCAAAGCAAGGGGAGGCTTCCGGATGACACGATTCTGGATACGCTCGGTGCAACCATAGCCATCTTCGGCATGGGTAGGGTAGGCTGTGGCGCATACGATAAGATGCGTGCACTTCATGGTGAAACTGTCGTCGGTATCGATTTTGATGCCGATTTGGTCAAAGGACACCAATCGATGGGACGCAAAGTGCTACATGGCGACCCAAGCGATGCAGACTTCTGGGATAAAATAGAGCAAGGGCATAGTATCGAACTCATCATGCTGGCGCTGCCGAATCTTCAGGCTAATCTGGATGCCCTGGAGCAACTGCAGGAGATATCTTTCTCCGGACGTATTGCTGCAACGGCAAGATTTACAGATGAGGTGGAAGTGTTGCGAAAGTCAGGTGCGACTGCTGTTTTCAATATCTACACTGAAGCAGGCGCCGGTTTTGCTGAACATGTTGAGGATCTAGGCCGGGCTCGGTGAAACCAAGGTCTCTGGTATGGCGCTTGACAGGATTTTCAATGTTCTCTAGTAGAGTTTTTTGATGAAAAAAACGACCGAAAAAGAGTTTGTCGCTCCTTGGGAAAAGGCCTTTGATCGGGTATTAACCCCTCTGGAAGAGTTTATTCACCGCCAGACTACCAGTGGCGTTCTGCTGATGCTGTGTGCGGTTGTGGCACTCTATGTTGCCAACAGCCAATGGAACGAGGCCTACCATCACCTGTTGGAACTGCCGTTTACGATCGGCATGCCGGGGTTCCAGTTGTCCAAGTCGCTGCATCATTGGATCAATGATGGTTTGATGGCGATGTTCTTTTTTGTGGTCGGGCTGGAACTCAAACGTGAGATCCTGGTGGGGGAGCTTGCCGATCCGAAACAGGCGGTGCTGCCGATAGTTGCGGCTATTGGTGGCATGCTGGTGCCGGTTTTTTTCTACATAATCTTTAATCCGGAGGGGCACGCCTTAAATGGCTGGGGTGTGCCGATGGCCACCGATATTGCTTTTGCTCTGGGCGCCCTGGCATTGCTGGGCAAGCGGGTTCCCAAGAATCTTCTGACATTTCTGGTGGCACTGGCGATTGTCGACGATTTGGGTGCCGTTTTGGTCATTGCGCTGTTCTATACTGAGACAATAAATATTCCTGCCCTGGCCATTGCCGCTGCCATGCTGGCACTGCTGGTTTCATTGAATCTGGGTGGAATACGCCGCCCTTTACCTTACATCCTGCTGGGTGTCGTACTCTGGATAGCGATGCTTAAGAGTGGCGTTCATGCAACGCTTGCAGGTATCTTTCTGGCATTCACCATTCCCATGCGTCCAAAGTACGATCCGGAGCGTTTTCTGTCGCAGATCAATGGGATGGTCGACCAGATCAAACGGGCCTACCGGCGGGAAGAGAATATCGTCATCAATGACGAAATGCGGTCGCGGGTTCGGGCCTTGGGAGAGGGTGTGCAGCTGGTGCAGGCGCCTGCGCAGATTCTGGAGCGTAAGATGCACCTGCCGTCCGCCTATCTGGTGATCCCCATCTTTTCTCTGGCCAATGCAGGTATCCCAATCGACTGGTCCTCTTTGGGCAGTATCGTTACTCACCCGGTTTCTGTGGGCATAACTGCTGGTCTGGTTCTGGGAAAGTTGATTGGCATTGCAGGTTTCTCCTGGGTTGCCGTGAGACTCGGTTTGACCTCGCTTCCCCACGGCTTGAACTTCAAGCACATTGTCGGTGTAGGCTTGATGGGCGGGATCGGTTTTACCATGTCGATATTTATTGCGGAATTGGGTTTTGCTCACCATGCCGAGGATCTATTGATGGCGAAAACCGGGATTCTGCTTGCCTCGGCGCTGGCTGGGGTTTCAGGTTTTTTATGGCTTTATTTTACGTATAAGAAGGGTGCCGAATAACTTTCCATCCGTCGAGGCTCATTGAAGGTGGTTTCTAACCCAATCAGGCAATTGTCCGCCCGGCATCGGTTTGGCAATGAAGTAACCTTGAGCGACATCGCAGCCGAGGTCTGACAGAAGATCCCATGTCTCCTGATTCTCTATGCCTTCGGCAACCACCTTCATACCCAGTTCGTGTCCCAGCAGGATAGTCATCTTCACAATGGCCAGGGCCTCCTTGTCGGATGTGGCCCGTATGACAAAGGACTTGTCGATCTTCATTTCGGAAAAGGGGATACGGTGTAACTGCTGCAGAGATGAGTAACCCGTACCAAAATCATCGATTGAGAGTTTGATCTGTTTCATTCTCAGGCGGGTTAGAATGTCGAGAGATTTGATCAGTTCCTGCATGAGGGTGGTTTCAGTCACCTCAAGGGTGACCTGATCAGGCCCCAGGCCAAATTGCCCAATTTTCACGTCAATCAACTCCGGCAGATTGAGGTCTTTGAAATTACACGGCGCCATGTTGATGGCGACACGTGTCTTCAGCCCCGTAGCCATCCACTCGCTGACTTGTCTGAATGCTTGCTGAAGCACCTCTGCCGAGAGCTTGTCCATCAATCCCGATTGTTCCGCCAGCGGGATGATGATATCCGGCATAAGCAGTCCGTGGGCCGGGTGGCGCCAGCGAATCAGGGCCTCCACGCCAACCAGTGAATTATCGGAAAAATTCACTTGTGGTTGAAAATAGGGTTCAAGCTCACCATTGTCGATCGCCTGTTGCAGCTCCTGTTCAGAGGGAAACTCAAGGAATTCGATTGCATCGCGTGGTCTGTTTTTAGGTGGGTAAACAATCGCGTTGAGCATTTCCTCCAGTTCTCTGTAGCGAATCGGCTTGGTCAATGTACCGACGACGTGGAGGCCCTGTTCGGAGGCGAGTTTCTGTGCGGAGTGGAGCACGCCGGTGTCATAGCCACTGATCAGTATGATAGAGGCAGTTGAAGACCGCTCAGCCATAGTGCGCAGGAGTTCCACTCCATCACGTCCAGGCATGATCAGGTCGAGTACGACCAGGTCAATGTCGTCCGAGAAGAATGCTTCGAAGCTGTCGGGGCGGTGAATGGAGATCGCTTCATAACCTAAATCCAGCGCGACATCACGCACAAACACGCCGATATCCGGTTCATCATCGATTACCAGCAATTTTCTCTTGTCAGCCATGATTTGTGTGGCCTATTGCTTTGCGCAACAGCGCTTCAACCTCCTCCAGGCGAAAAGGTTTGGTGAGTGTGCCCAGTAGATTGAGTCCGTGTGCTGTGGCGATCTGGCCGGCGCCTCTGAGCAGGGCCTTGTCATAACCGCTGACCATAATGATGGCGGCTTTGCACCCCTGCTCGGCCAGTGTGTCGATCAACTCAAACCCATCGGTATCCGGCATGAACAGGTCGATCACGATTACATCATGGTGGGATTGGTTTTCTGCTTCCAGAAGTGCCTTTGCGCTGGTTGACACTTCTGACTCAAAGCCGGTCATCTCACCGACATCCGCGATCAATGAGGCCATTTCCGGGTCGTCATCAACGACAATCAGGCGTGGTTTGCTCACGACTCTTCTCCATCCAGAGTCTCTCGAATGCGTTTCATCAGATTATCTCTGCTATAGGGTTTTGTCAGGAGATTGGCGGCAACACGTGGCTGATAATTTCTGGCGGCCGCCTTTTTGGTGAAGCCTGATGTGAACAATACCTTGAGGCCGGGGTTGAGTTCATTGGCCTGTTCCGCCAGTTCATAACCGTTCATTCCACCGGGCATCACCACATCGCTGAACAGCAGCTTGATATCGTCTTTGGATTTGAGGATCGCAAGGGCTTCCGGCCCTCTGGTCGCAGTATAGATTCTGTAACCTGCCTCTTCCAGGTAGTCTCTGGCCAGATCCAGCAGGTCGTTTTCGTCGTCGACGACCAGGATTGTCTCATGGCCTTGAGAGGGCAGGATCTCCTCAGTGCTTGCCTGTGGAGCCTGCTTCGCCGCTTCAATAGTACGAGGCAGATAGAGCCGGATGGTGGTGCCGATCCCGGCCTCCGAATAGGCTTTGACGTAACCGTAGGATCGCTGGGCAAATCCGTACACCATGCTTAGTCCCAGGCCGGTACCTTTATCTGGTGGTTTGGTGGTAAAGAAAGGATCGAAGATTTGCTCCATGATCTCCACCGGGATACCACTGCCGTTATCGCTCATCGCCAATTGCAGATAGTCGCCGGGGGCAATGGTGGGGTTCAGCTCGGTATATGCCGCGTCCAGCTGCCTGTTGGCGGTCTCAATAGTGAGTTTTCCACCCTGCGGCATGGCGTCCCTGGCGTTGAGGATCAGGTTCAGCAGGGCGTCCTCGAGATCGCCGGGGTCGATATGGGTCAGCCAGGGGGCGTCGGTCAGCTGCAGTTCCACCTCCACCTCCGGGGTCACCGAACGGGCAATTAAACTCTCCATGCCCCGTATCACCTGGTTGATGTCGGTGGGACACGTCTCCTGTGACTGCTTGCGGGAAAATCCCAGCAGTTGCCGGGTCAGATCGGCAGCGCGCAGGGCGGCCTTTGATGCGGAGTCCACCCGCTTGAGAGATTTGTCGTTGTCTTCACCCAGGCGCTTGAGAAAGTCGAGGTTGCCGATAATGATGCCCAACAGATTGTTGAAGTCGTGGGCGATGCCGCCGGTGAGCTGACCGATGGCGTCCATCTTCTGGGCGCGACGCAAGACTTGTTCAGCTGCTTTCTGGCCGGTCAGGTCGGTCACAAATGCTACTGCCGACAAAGTTGTGCCTCTGTCTGTGTGTAATGTGATAGCGTTGAAATAGACCGGGATGTTATGGCCGTCACTGTGGCGTAGCTCGACCTCATAGTTGCGCCTGCTGGTTGTATCTATCCGTTCCATTTGCGTCCGGAAAATTTTCTGGTTCTCTTCATCAGCGAAATCCAGGGGTGATCTTCCTATCATTTCATCTGTCTGATAACCCAGCATCTCGCACAAGCGCTGATTCACTTCCAGAGTCTGGTGGTCAGGCCCAATCAACCAAACGCCTTCAGGCGCACCTTCAAAGATGGTGCGGTAACGCTCTTCGCTGTTTTTCAGGGCCACCTCAGCCTGTTTGCGTTCTGTAATATCCCGCACGACGGCGATGAGCTGTGGGCTGTCGGGTAACCTGCTGAGGCGGGCTTCGTACTGTCTGGGGCCTTGTGGCACTTCAAGACTATATTCGTATGTGGCGAGTCCTCCCTGTGTGCTTATCTTAGCCAGATTCTCATCAAACTGGGTGGCGATTGCGGGTGGAAGTACATCCTGCATGCGTTTATCGAGGAAGGTTTCCGGCGGTACGTATAGGGCAGATGTTTGTTGGGCACGGTAGTCTCGTATGGTGCCGTCCTTGTCCATTAGGAAGAACAGGTCCGGCAGGGCCTGGAATACGGAATTCAATACCAGTTCGCCCTTACGCACTTTGGCTTCGGCCTGTTTGAGCTCGGTCAGGTCTACATCGATTCTATACATCTCCGGTTCATGGTTTTTGTTGCGGAACATAACGTGGCTTGAAAAAACCTCTACCTGCGAACCATCAGTCCTGCGCAGGGTCAGTTCCGAGGAGGGGATCTCTTTCTCCTCTTCCACCCAGGCGTCGATGGCCGAAATTACCTGTTCACGCATTTCGTCTGGGATAATGAGGTCTTCCAGTTGCTTGCCGATGGCGTCATCTTCCGAAAAACCATAGAGGGATTCGCTGGCTGGGTTCCAGTAGATTATGCGGTGGTTTTTGTCGCAACCCTGCACGGCTATTGCATCGGTATGTTCAAACAGTCGGCTCAATCGTTCCTTGCTTTCCTGCATTTGCGACTCATCGAGCCTGCGTTTCGTAATGTCCTGGATGACTCCACTTAGCCCCAATACCTTCCCGCTTTCGTCCTGTGTCTGTCTGGCCAGACAGTTGATCCAGCGGATTTCGCCATCAGGGCGGACAATGCGGTATTCCATGTCGTGTGCTCGACCATCCTCTAGCGCGCATTGCAGGGATGAGAGTACTGGTCCCCGGTCTTCCGGATGGAGCAGGCTGGAGAGATATTCCAGGCTAACGCTATCGGTGGCATCAATGCCAAAGATGCGAAAGATCTCATCCGACCAGAATGCCTTCATTGTGCCGGCGTCGAGCGTCCAGTTTCCTATGTGGGCAAATGCCTGGGCTTCTTTCAGCAGCTTCTGCTCACGGCCAAGCTGTTCCCTGCTCTCCAATAGCAAATCGTAATTAGCGTTGCGCCGTCGCTCGAAGAGGAAAAACAGAGTTCCCCCCGCCAGCCCAACCAGTATTACCGCTGCTCCCAGGATGTAAACCAGACGCTCAAACTGCCTGACCTGAGCAGCCATATTCTGCTGAACAGCTGTTTCGGCCTCATCGGCAATGGCGATGACCTCGGAGAAAACCTCGTCGAAGCGCTGATCCTCTCTCGATCCGGCGAGACTGCTTTGGGTTGTTTCAAGACGATTTAGTCCGACACTTTCAAAACGATCCATGTGATCCAGTGTCTTGAGGATCATGGCGCGGGGGATGGGATCATCGAGCGCCTGAAATTGCCCTTCCCGGTTTTCTCCCCCCTCCAGCATTGCGTTGGCGTACCAGCGTGCCTGGTTGAGATGCTGCCAAACCTGCTCCCGGTCGACCGTTGGGTCCTGTTGCACCAGCTCCTCGAACCAGAGGTGGTAGAGGCTCAGTTCATACTTTACCTCCATGGCAGCATCGATCAGGGGTGCGCTCTGCTTGGCGATTCTGAGCGCAATGCCTGAAGAGGAGATGAGGATGGTCATAGCGGCCACCACGGTCAGGGTCACGATGACTATCACGCGTAGTGGTGAGCTGCCTGTTGTCGTCATTTCTGTAGGGCATCCTGTGATGCCATGGTTAGTATTACGGTTGAGCGTATCAATCATCAAGTGCCTCCCGTACCAGCCGGGCCAATTCAGTCTTGCCATAGGGCTTGCTTAACAGGGAAGCGGAGAAGCGTGCCTGACCATTTTGCGCCACGGCTTTTTTGGTGAAACCTGATGCAAGCAGTACCTTAAGTTTCGGGTTTTTGGCGGTTGCCTGCTGGGCCAGTTCATAACCGCTCATACCCGGCATCACCACGTCACTGAAAAGCAGATCTATCTGCCTGGTTTCGTCCAGTATATGCAGTGCTTGCCGGCCACTTCCTGCAACGACTGTTTGGTAACCGAGTGATTCCAGATGATGGCAGGCTATTTCTACCAGATCCGTCTCATCATCCACCACCAGGATGCTCTCGGTTCCCCTGGGTAATATTGCTTCGTTTTCTGTCGAGTGGACGGATTTCTGAGGCTGGTCTCCAGAGCGGGCGAGGTAGAGATGAATGGTGGTGCCGATGCCGGGTTCGGAGTAGGCCTTGATATAACCCTTGGAGCGCTGCACGAAACCATACACCATGCTCAAGCCCAGGCCGGTGCCTCTGCCCTCGGGTTTAGTGGTGAAGAAGGGCTCGAAGATGTGCTCCAACGCCCCAGCGGGGATGCCGCTGCCGTTGTCGCTTACAGACAGTTGGATATAGTCGCCCTTATCGACGATGGGATTTTGCTCTTCATAGATGGTATCGAGTGCCCGGTTGGCGGTCTCGATGGTGAGGCTGCCACCGTTGGGCATGGCGTCCCGGGCATTGAGAACCAGGTTCAGCAGGGCGTCCTGCAAGTCGCCCTGGTCGATCTCGGTCAGCCAGAGTCCCTCCGCCAGCTGCAGCTCTACCTCTACCTCCGGGGTGACCGAACGGGCTATCAGGCTCTTCATTCCCCGGATGACCTGGTTCAGATCTGTGGCGGTGATGTTTTTCGACTCACGCCTTGAGAAACCGAGCAGTTGTTTGGTCAGATCTGCCGCACGCATGGCAGCCTTGGTGGTGGTCTGCACTCGTTCACCGGCCTTTTTGTTATCCGCGACCAGCTGCTGTAGAAAGTCGAGATTGCCGAGCATGATGCCCAGCAGGTTGTTGAAGTCGTGGGCGATGCCGCCGGTGAGCTGGCCCACCGCCTCCATCTTTTGCGCCCGCTGCAGGCTCTCTTCGCTCTTCAGTCGTTCGGTGATATCGAGGAAAGTCGCCACTGCCCCCACGATTTCACCGTCCCGCCGGATCGGATAGGCGGAGAACTCCACCGGAAAACTGCTGCCATCCCGGCGCCAGAAGATGTCTTTGGCTGTGAGGGTCGCCTGACCGTCTCGCCAGGCATCGGCGATGAGACACTCATCCAGTGAACGGGCTGTGCCGTCCGCCTTGGTATGATGCATTATGGGGTGCATCTCTTTGCCGACCAATTCGCCGGCATGCTGATAACCCAGCATACGAAGGCAGGCCGGATTGACAATAGTGCAGCGCCCTTTTGCATCCAGGCCATAGATCGCCTCAGCGGTGGAATCGAGTAGATCCCGTACTTGCTGCTCACTCTCCCGGCGTGACGACTCGGCTGTCCGGCGCTGTTCCGCCATGTCGTTGAAGGCTGAGGCGAGGTCACACAACTCATCGTGTCCCTGAATCGGCACCCGGGCATCGTAATCACCCCTGGCCAGATCGCCCGCAACAGACTGGATCAGAGTCAGCCGGCGGGTGACCCATCTGCGCAGCAGCCAGGCGCCGAAGGCAAAGGTGATGGCAAAGGCGAGCAGGTGACCCCACATTTCAGTAATGCGTTGGGCCAACACCTCATCCTCGATGAAATGGGCGGGTAGCTTGATACTCATCAAGCCGCGCAGATCACCCAGCTGGTAGCCATACGATGCGGCGTATGTTTCGCGGATGGTTTGTGGCGCCTCGTCACGTTTACCATGGCACTTCAGGCAGTACGCCTCGGTCCAGATGGGACTTGAGAAGTGGAAATAGGATTGGCCCTGAGAGTTCTTGAAAGGGATCAGGCGTTCTTTCTCCTTGGGGTTGGCGCGAAACCAAGCCATCGCCTCCAGTTCGATTTCGTCCGCCTGGTTGTCAGGGTTACGGGGGCGGTCGGAGACGTTGTTGAAGCTCAGTCCGCTGCCGCTCCAGTTCAGGAAGTCGTTGGAGATCCGGTTCATGGCGTGGGCAGGCAGAAAACCGAGGGTTTTCTTGTTCAGCGGCAGGCCGCTGTTGATGAATTGATGGTGATAGATCCGGCGGGTAGCCATCAGGACCCCTCGGATCTCCAGCGCATCCTGACGCAGATTCGCCAGCATCTGCTCATGGGTCTGTCGGTAGCCGATGATCTCCACCAGGGTAAAGGTGGCGATCAGCACCGAACCGAAAGCGAACAGTAGTTTTGACTGAAGCTTCATTGCTTACAATATGTTGTCCTTAGTCATCTAAAAATAATAGAAGCACAGCTGGCTTTGGGCAACAGTCATCAGAATGTGGCGATGTTGTATTGTACTGGAAGGGGGTTGGCGTTGATGCGGCAGTTAGAGAAGTCACGCCCCATGCGGTCCAGGCAGTAGGCCAGGGCCACCGCATTAAAACCTGTTTAAATGCAATGAACTAGGCGATCATTACGAGAAACAACATCAGGAGTTTCTCATGACCGCCAGCATAGTAG
>JAESPE010000073.1 GCA_016756835.1 gamma proteobacterium endosymbiont of Lamellibrachia anaximandri
AATACTCAATTTATGAGCAAATGTTGTTGCAATGGCAACAAGGTCTGTATGTACCCAAGGTTCATCGGCCAAATGAGCCTTGGGCACAACAGAAAGTCAAAAAGCTATTTTCTTAAAGAGCGGTACTGCTTAACTGCTGTGGGCTTGTCCAACAAACGGTTCAGATCGCGGCTTCGCGCGATCTAACCTTATTCGTTGAACGGCGCCTCCGCCGCGACTTACTAAATCCACGAATTTTTCGCGGCGGGGCGCCGTTCCTGCAATTTAATCCTCTGGCGGCGGCGGGGCCAATACCTCGCGGCTGCCATTCGATTCCACCGGCGTGACGATGCCGGTACGTTCCATCTCTTCGATCATTCTGGCCGCCCGGTTGTAGCCAATCTTCAGCCTGCGCTGTACGCCGGAAATTGAGGCGCGACGCGTCTGGGTCACAATCTGTACCGCTTCATCATAGAGCGGATCAACATCCTCCACATCACCGGATTCCGCCGGAAAACCGGGTAGCGACTCGGTTGCCTCCTGCACAATCTCTTGCAGATAATCAGGACCGGCATTCGCTTTCAGATGATTCACCACCCTGTGGACCTCATTGTCATCCACAAAGGCACCGTGCATGCGTTGGGGAATATTCCCCCCAGGCCCGAGATAGAGCATGTCGCCATGCCCCAGCAGATGCTCGGCGCCCATCTGATCCAAAATGGTTCTGGAGTCGATGCGGGATGAGACCTGAAAGGCGATCCGGGTCGGTATATTGGCCTTGATCAGACCGGTGATCACATCCACGGAGGGTCTCTGCGTGGCGAGAATCAGGTGGATACCGGAAGCGCGGGCCTTCTGCGCCAACCTGGCGATCAACTCCTCCACCTTCTTGCGGGCCACCATCATCAAATCCGCCAGCTCATCGATAATGACCACGATATAGGGCAGAGGTTCCAGCGTCGGGTAGGCCATTGCCTCTATGATTTCAGTCGGCTCCGGCTGAAACAGCGGATCCTTGATCGGTTCACCCGCTTTTATTGCGTCTTTTACCTTACGATTGAAACCGGCGATATTACGTACGCCGAGGTTCGCCATCAGTCTGTAGCGCCGTTCCATCTCACCGACGCACCAGCGCAAGGCATTGCCGGCCTCCTGCATATCGACTACTACCGGTGTCAGCAGATGGGGAATGCCCTCGTAGACCGACAACTCCAGCATCTTCGGATCGACCATGATCATGCGGACATCTGTGGGCTTGGCCTTGTAGAGCAGGCTTAGAATCATGGCGTTGATCGCCACCGATTTACCGGAACCGGTGGTACCGGCAATCAGCGCGTGGGGCATGCGTCCCAGATCCGCCACCATGGGATTGCCGGCAATATCTTTACCCAGCGCCAGAGTGAGCGGTGATTTCTCCGAATCGTAGACTTCGGACTTGAGCACCTCGCTGAGATAGACCATCTCGCGGTTTTCGTTGGGTATCTCAAGACCGATCACTGACTTGCCCGGAATCACCTCCACCACGCGGACCGCCACCGTGGAGAGCGCCCTGGCCAGATCTTTGGACAGACTGGTTATCTTGCTCACCTTGGTGCCGGGAGCCAGTTGCAACTCGTAGAGAGTGACCACAGGCCCGGGATGCACTGCCACGACCTCCAGTTCGATATCGAAGTCGCTGAATTTCATCTCCACCAGGCGTGACATGGCCTGCAGAGACTCTTCAGAGAATTGTGGGCCTGAATGTTTCGCAGGTTCCAACAGCGCCAGCGGGGGGAGTTCACTGTTGGGATCAGCGTCGAAGAGCGGCACTTGGCGTTCCCGCTCCTCCCGCATACTGGGCTTGGGGGCTTTGATGACAGGTTCAATCTTCGGCGGTTTACGTTTGCTGACCCGCTTTTTCTCTCTCTGTACCGTCTCAGCCCGGCTTTTACGTGCCTGATTGGCAACACGTCTTTCTCGCAGAACGCTGATCTTGAGCAGCATCCACCTCTGCGCGTTCAGCACAGTTCCACCAATTCCGTCCATCACGGTGAACCAGGAGACACCGGTAAACAGGGTAAATCCACTGAGAAAAAGCGCCAGCAGCAGCAGGCTGCTGCCTGAGCGGCTGAATATCGCCTCAAAATAGCCGCCCAGAGACGCGCCGAGTACGCCACCCGTGCCGGTGGGTAATCCGATCTTCAAATGTGCAGTATGCAGCGCCGCCAGCGCACTGCCGGCAGCCAGGGTAATGAAGAAACCGATCCAGCGAACGGCGACCAGATTGACGTTGACGGTATCGTCCGGATTGCGGCGCCTGAAAACCAGTACGGCACTCCAACTCAACATGATGGGAAAGAGGTAGGCAAAAATACCAAACAGGTAGAAAAACACATCGGCAAACCAGGCACCCGCAGGACCACCTGAATTAAGCACTTGAGACGAGGGTACCGTGTAGGACCAGCCCGGGTCATCAGCCGAATAGGTAATGAGTGTAAGCAGGAGATAACCACTGAGACAGAACAGACTCCACATGGCACCCTCCCGCAATGCATGACTGACATGCGCCGCAAAGGGTGTCTGATCAACCGAATCCTTTGATTTTGCCTGCAATTGATTATCCTGGATTATGCAAAATAATTATTAAGTTAGCTTACGTTCTTATTCTAATTTCACAAGTATTGATCGCGCAAGACCGGATGCACAATTTTTCCACCCGAAACATTAACTGCAGACGACAGCACTTCGTCCTCTGCCAGCTTTCCGGCAGCCAGACGTTGCAGATAGGGAAGCAGTGCAGCGGAGAGGGTTTGCGAAGCACTACGGGGCACGGCGCCCGGCATATTCGTCACCCCGAAATGGATGATGCCGTCCACCAGAAAAGTGGGTGACTCGTAGGTCGTCGGGCGGGTTGTCTCAATACATCCTCCCTGATCCACCGAGATATCGATGACCACACTACCCGCCTGCATGCTCACCACTTGGGCTTTGGAAACCAGGTGCGGCGCTTTGGCACCGGGAATCAACACCGCACCGATGAGAAGATCGGCTCCCGCAACCGCAGCGGAGATACTTGTCGAATAGGGATAGAGCGCCGTGACATTGTCACCGACGGCGCGCATTGCGGCCATACGTTCCCGTTGCCGGTCAAACACCGTCACCTCTGCACCCATGGCAGCGGCCATGCGCACAGCGTTGCCTCCGGCCTGTCCCGCGCCGAGCACAACCACCCTGCCCCGCTCAGCAGCGGGAAGCCCGCCCAGCAGGATTCCTTTGCCGCCTGACGGTTGATGCAGCAGCCCTGTACCTATCTGCACGGCCAGGCGACCGGCAATATCGCTCATCGGCGCCAACACCGGTAATCCGCCTCGATCCGCGAGTGTCTCAAAAGCCACTGCGGTGACGCCGGATTCCAACAGTTGATGGGTCAGTTGGGAATTGGCTGCAAGATGCAGAAAGCAGAATAGCAGGTGATCCCGCCGCAGCATCTCCGGTTCCCCAGCAAAAGGTTCCTTCACCTTGACGATTATTTCAGTCTGACCATAAAGCGCATGGGCATCCGGCAGAAGCGTGACACCCAGCTGGCTATAAGACTCATCAGGATAGCCGCTTGCTACACCAGCACCAGCCTCAAGAAAGAGTTCATGGCCCGCACGAGCCAGTTCGGCACAAGCCTCCGGAACCAGCCCGACACGGGCCTCCAGCGGCTTGACCTCTTTCGGTATGCCTATCCGCATATTCTCATTTTACCCTTTGAGTAATCTTCTGAAACAGTAAGAGACGCATTTACCCAGGTGAGCCACCTTTACCCGGGGCAGATCATTTCGTAAAATTCGAGGATTGAGCCCGGTACTTGAAACCTCTGTTTCCATCCCCACATTTCACTGTTATCAAGCTTAAAGACTGTTAACCCGTTTTGGAAAGTTCCAGTGCGCTGGAACCCCCATCAGATCTGGAGTAAGTATACATGAGCGAAACCAAGCATTGCCGCCTGTTAATCCTGGGTTCCGGCCCTGCTGGCTATACCGCTGCGGTTTACGCCGCACGAGCCAACCTCAATCCTGTTCTGGTCACCGGTATGGAACAGGGCGGCCAATTGATGACCACGACTGAGGTCGATAATTGGCCTGGCGACAACGCAGGAGTACAGGGACCCGACCTGATGGAGCGGATGCGTCTGCACGCCGAGCGTTTCAATACTGAAATTATCTTCGATCACATCAACAAGGCGGAGCTTGGCGAACGTCCCTTCAAACTGACCGGCGATCAGGCAACCTACACCTGTGATGCCCTTATTATCTGCACCGGCGCCTCTGCACGTTATCTCGGCATGGAATCAGAACAGACTTTCCGCGGACGCGGCGTCTCAGCCTGTGCCACCTGTGATGGGTTCTTCTATAAGAATCAAAAAGTTGCCGTCATCGGCGGCGGCAACACGGCCGTAGAAGAGGCGCTCTATCTCTCTCATATCGCCTCCGAAGTGGTGGTCGTTCATCGGCGTGATGAGTTCCGCTCGGAAAAGATCCTCTCCGACCAACTCAGAAAGAAAGCGGCGGATGGCAATATCACCCTGGAACTGGGTCAGGTACTCGACGAGGTGCTTGGCGATCAGACCGGCGTTACCGGCATGCGCATTAAAAATGTGGAAGACGGCTCCACCAGGGATATTGACCTGCAGGGTGTCTTCATCGCTATCGGTCACAGCCCCAATACGGGACTGTTCGATGGGCAACTGGAAATGACCAATGGATATCTCGATGTACAGGGCGGACTGGAAGGAAATGCGACCCAGACCAGCACCCCAGGCATCTTTGCTGCCGGTGACGTACAGGACTATGTCTATCGTCAGGCAATTACTTCAGCCGGAACAGGCTGCCAGGCCGCGCTGGACGCGGAACGTTTTCTGGATGCCCTAGGGTCTGAAGAGTAAATAGCGCCAGAGAATACAGATCATGGCCATGCAGCGATTGGTGCGGTATGGCCTTGATCGGCGCTTCTACATCTCATGCTCGTGCACCATCTGGCCCAACACGAAAGCGCAGAGCAAAACCTGCTGAAAACGATTCAGCCCACTGAACTCCAGACCGTGGATATAGTGAGTCCCACCTTCAGACATCTCAATTTCGCGGACATTGCGTATGATACCCAGTAGCTGAAGTACATCATTACCATCGCAACTTTTTATCGATAACTGCAGCTGCAGCGTCTCTCCCACCTCTCCCATTGGCTTTTCACTGGAAAGACGGGTACCGGTCCGGCTCAGGTCGAGAACGTTGGCGCGGTTGACATGTTTTGAATCATCCGGGTTCTTTGTGTTGCGAACAACCGACTGAAGTGAGGTATTTACCCGTGGCGCATTCCTGACCACCGCACTTTCAACCTCTTCCGGGTATGCCAGGTGCAGATGAGGGTAGGGTTTTGATGAGGTCTGCAACACTTTTGCCACGAACCCAAAAATATTGCTGCCTTGAAGCACACGAACAGTGAACATCTGCCCCTCCCTGGCCAGGATTGCCTTGCCTTGCTTTCTGGGCGTGGTGATAACCAGGCTCTCGTTGGGAAGATAACCGATCAATTTGACCGCATACCGGTCCTGATTTTCACTGGGAGGGGCATACTGCAGCTGCAATACCTCTCCTATCTGCAAGTTCGTTACAATGTCTGACAAGGGATTTTCCTGGATTGCCCCATAGTTGAGGACACAACGTTGCCACAATGCTGACAAATTCAGCTATCGGCAGTTCTCCCTGGAACTATAATTCCTGCCACGAAAAATGCGAATTATTTTCTCTGGAGATAAGGGCAAATTCGCTACACAACAACTATCGCATGGCGTTGATTTCCATTCAGATTTAATCTTGGACTATGATCTTCTTGCTGAAAAATGATCCCCGCGCCCCCTTTCCCGCAGTCAAGTTTGCTGAGCAGGAACCCAACGGATTGCTGGCAGTGGGCGGAGACCTCTCCCCGGAACGGTTGGTTAACGCATACAGACACGGTGTTTTTCCCTGGTACAGCGAGAATGAACCGATCCTCTGGTGGTCGCCGGATCCTCGGACGGTTCTCTATCCCGAGAGGGTCAAGATCTCCCGCTCGCTGGGAAAGACGCTACGCAAAGAGAAGTTCCATGTCACCCTGGACAAGGCATTCAGTAAGGTTATCCAAGCATGTGCCGAACCCCGGCAGAAGTCACCCGGTACTTGGCTGATGCCCGAGATGAAAGCGGCTTACGCCGAACTGCACGAGCGGGAAGTCGCACACTCCGTAGAGGTGTGGCAAGAAGAGCAACTGGTCGGTGGGCTATATGGTGTCGCTATCGGCGGCGTCTTTTTTGGTGAATCGATGTTCAGCCGCGTATCGGACAGTTCCAAGGTGGCATTTGTTTTTCTCTGTGGACATCTGCACCGGTGGGGTTACCGTTTAATCGACTGCCAGGTCTATACAGAGCATTTGGCGAGCCTTGGCGCAGAGGAGATCCCCCGCAGCGATTTCTGTCATTCCCTGGATGTCTGGTGTAACCTCGCGACAGCCCCCGACTCCTGGAAAACCACTCAACCAACGCATGAATAACGACCAGGTTTTCACAAATAATCCAACACTTGCGCTCTATCTGAGCCAGGAACACGACTGTTCCTATCTACCAGGCCAACAAGCCAGGACGCTTTTTCTGGATCCCTCCACTTCAGTCGACGCGCTGCTCTATCAATTTCTGATCGACCAGGGATTTCGTCGCAGTGGCGCCCATCTCTATCGGCCTGCCTGCAATTCATGCAACGCCTGTACTTCACTTCGCCTGCCCGTTGCCGAATTCAGACCAAACCGCAGTCAACGACGCTGCTGGAAGCGGAATATTGGCCATTTCTCCATCACGCCATGTCCGGCTGAATTCGATGAGGAGCATTACGCACTCTATGTAGAATACCTGCAGCAGCGTCATCCCGACGGATCCATGAGCAACACTGATCCCCAGCAGTATCTGAATTTCCTCACCACACCATGGGCAGAGACAGTGTTTTATGAATTTCGATGTAAAGGCAGACTAGCGGCCGTTGCAGCCACCGACCTCCTCCCGGAAGGGATCTCCTCCGTCTACACATTCTTTGACCCCGGCATGCAGACCGAGGGCATTGGTGTGTTTTCGCTGCTCTGGCAAATTCAACATGCTGCAAAGCTTGGGCGGCACTGGCTCTATCCCGGATACTGGATCCGCAACTGCAGCAAAATGAATTATAAATCCCGTTATCGTCCACTGGAGGCCTGGAATGGTCTGGAGTGGCTACGCTTTGGGAGTGGCGAGACACTGCTCTTGCCATAAAACACACCCTTCATTCCCGTTATTTCTCGGAGCGAACAGGGAAATAGTGGATGTCAGGCTTGCTTTACGCTGAATTATGCTGATAATGGCGTTCTTGATTTTCAGGGGTCCGGCGAGCTCGCACCCCGAACTTCCATAATTGTTCAGGTAACAGCATGGCGAAAGAAGACTTTATCGAAATGGAAGGCACCGTTACCGAAACGTTGCCGAACACCATGTTCCGTGTGGAACTGGAGAACGGTCACATAGTAACAGCCCACATCTCAGGTAAGATGCGCAAGCACTACATCCGCATTCTCACCGGTGACAAGGTTACGGTTCAGCTTACCCCCTACGATCTGTCGAAAGGGCGCATTACCTATCGCGCACGCTGATCTTCGGCGACCTCCCAGCTTCAAGGGAGAGTGGGCGGATCAGTGTACGGGTTCTCCCTGGATCCCAAACTGCAGCTTGCCGTCCACCACATCCACTGCAACCGATCCTCCTCCTGCCAGCCGACCGAACAATAGCTCCTCTGCCAATGGCCTTTTGATCTCTTCCTGGATCAACCGGGCCATCGGACGGGCACCCATCTTCGGATCATAACCCTTCTCAGCCAGCCAGACCCTCGCCTCTGCATCTATCTGCAGCGTTACGCCCTTCTCCTGCAATTGCCCTTCGAGTTCAAAAATGAACTTATCCACCACTTTGGCAATATGCTCAGTGGAGAGTGCGGAAAACTGGATCACCGTATCCAGACGATTTCGAAATTCGGGGGTAAAGAGTTTCTTGATCGCCTCCATGCCGTCAGAGGCATGGTCCTGCAAAGTAAAACCAATGGATGCCCGACTCATCTCCTGGGCACCGGCATTCGTGGTCATCACAATGACTACATTCCGAAAATCGGCTTTGCGGCCATTATTGTCGGTCAGTGTGCCGTGATCCATCACCTGCAATAGCAGATTGAAGACATCCGGATGGGCTTTTTCGATTTCGTCGAGCAGCAGCACAGCGTGTGGGTGTTTATTGATCTCTTCAGTGAGCAGGCCTCCCTGATCGAAACCCACATAACCTGGTGGGGCGCCGATCAGACGCGAAACCGTATGCCGCTCCATGTACTCCGACATATCGAATCGAATCAGTTCCATATCCATGATTCTGGCCAGCTGACGAGTCACCTCCGTCTTGCCGACCCCCGTGGGACCTGCAAACAGAAATGAACCCACCGGGCGTCCTTCACTTACCAGACCGGATCGGTTCATGCGGATGGCGCTGGTCAGCGCTTCGATCGCTGGGTCTTGCCCATAAACCACCATCTTCAGATCGCGGGAGAGGTTGCGCAATGATTCAGTATCCGACGAGGAGACCTTACGCGGAGGGATTCGTGCAATCTTTGCAACAATCGCTTCGATCTCCTCCACACCGATCAGTTTATTACGCGCATCTTTTGGTTGTAGCTGCACATTGGCACCCGCCTCATCGATCACATCGATAGCCTTATCCGGCAGATGCCGATCGTTGATATATTTATCGGAAAGTTCCGCCGCGCTCAGCAGGGCATCCAGGGTGTACTCAATCTCGTGGTGCTCTTCGAAACGGGTTTTAAGTCCCTTCAGAATATCCACCGTCTCTTCCACTGTTGGCTCTTCCACGTCGATCTTCTGAAAACGCCTGGCCAGTGCGCGGTCCTTTTCAAAGATACCGCGAAACTCCTGATAGGTGGTTGATCCGATACAGCGCAACTCACCTGAAGCAAGAACGGGCTTGATCAGGTTAGAGGCGTCCATCACCCCGCCGGAAGCCGCACCGGCACCAATGATGGTGTGAATTTCATCGATAAACAGCACTGCGTCGGGGGTTTTATTCAGCTGGGCAAGAACCGCTTTCAGACGTTTTTCGAAGTCGCCGCGATACTTTGTTCCCGCTACCAGACTGCCAAGATCCAATGAATAGATGATTGCACCAGCCAGGACCTCCGGCACTTCGCCATCAACGATCATCTTCGCAAGTCCCTCGGCAATCGCTGTTTTGCCGACACCTGCCTCACCGACAAGCAGAGGGTTGTTTTTGCGCCTGCGACAGAGGATCTGAATCGTTCGCTCGATCTCGGACCGTCTGCCGATCAACGGATCTATCTTTCCGGCTACCGCCTGTTCATTCAGATTACTGGCATAACTCTCAAGCGGGTTGGGTTGGCTCTCCGGCTTGGGTTCACCGGTGAAATCAACAGCATCATCACCCTCTTCCTGTTCCTCACCAAACTTGGAAATGCCATGGGAGATGTAGTTGACAACGTCCAGCCTGGCCACATCCTGCTGATCCAAGAAGTAGACAGCCTGGGAATCCTGTTCATTGAAAATAGCCACCAGCACGTTGGCACCGGTCACCTCTTTTCGTCCAGATGACTGGACATGAAAAACCGCACGCTGAAGCACACGTTGAAAACCCAGAGTCGGCTGTATCTCACGCTCATCATCTTCCGAAATTGTCGGCGTGGTCTCATCGACAAAACGGGTAATCTCTTGCCGGAGCTGTTGTATGTCAGCGCCACAGACGGTCAAAACCTCAGCCGCCACACTGTTATCCAGCAGCGCCATCAGCAGGTGATCCACTGTCATAAACTCGTGGCGTTTCTCTGTAGCGCGTTTAAACGCTTGGTTCAGGGTAAATTCCAGCTCTTTGCTCAACATCTGTCTACTCTTTCCTCAAGCCTCTTCCATATCGCATAACAGAGGGTGTTGATTGTTTCTCGAGTAATCATTGACCTGTGAAACCTTGGTTTCCGCAATGTCCCGACTAAAAACACCACAAACCCCTACCCCACGGGTGTGGACATGCAGCATGATCCTCGTCGCCTTCTCCCTGTCCATTTGGAAAAAGGTCTCCAGGATCTGGATAACAAACTCCATCGGCGTGTAGTCATCATTCAGAAGAATCACTTTATACATTGGTGGCTTTTTCAGCTTCGGCGGTTTCTCCTGAACCGCAAGGCTACCATCGTGCGAATTTTCTTTTCTCTCTGTCATAGTAAGGAATATTAGCAGGCTGTTACTGTTAGCACGACCGAATCGAAGAGAACAAAATTCACTATTTCTCTCCGGTTTTGCGATATACGGGACCTAACAGAGTGGTGAAATCCGTAAACAGGAACGCCTCGACTTGTTTGAGTCATTCCAATCGGTTCAGTTCAGTTCAGTTGATCAGTATATCCTACTATTTTACTTGGGCAATAGTTGACCAAGTCGAATGATTCACTATACTTAGCCATCAGCGGTTTTGTTTCATGCTGCCGAAATCAAAGCCGCCGGCTTAGCCGGTGAATTGCCGGCGCGGGTTTTTACGGGGCAAAGACCATCGAAAAACCCTGACAATAACAGAGCGGGTTCCGGTACATCCGGACTGTTCCAAATAATCAAATCTATAAATTTTTCACCAATTCGGGGCATTGAACGCGAGGAGTATCAAGTTATGGCCACTGGAGTTGTAAAATGGTTTAACAATGCGAAGGGTTACGGTTTCGTGACCCCGGATTCAGGAGAGCAGGACGTGTTCGTCCATTTCTCATCCATTGAGATGGACGGTTACAAGACCCTCAAAGAGGGGCAACAAGTGCAATTTGAGATCAATCAAGGTCCAAAAGGCCTTCACGCAGTCAACATACAGCGGGTTGCCAACGAATAGCTGAGTTTCCGATCCTAATGACCTTCCTGAAGGGCCGATGAATTCAATTCATCGGCCCTTTTGCTGCCCTGTTGATCTGCACATACTCTCTTGTCTCAGGAATTTCCTTCGTCTGCGTTATCAAATCATTGAATCAGCAAATAATACTAAGCACGCAAGACATAGAACGATATAATCCCCCCTCGTTCCACAATTAATCCTTTCATGCTGATCCTGTTCAACAAACCCTACGGCGTTCTGACCCAGTTTACCGACAGTGAGGATCGCGCCACGCTGGCCGATTTCATCCCCGTAAAACAGGTCTACGCTGCCGGTAGACTCGACCGTGACAGCGAGGGTCTGGTGCTATTGACCGATGATGGAAAACTTCAACATCAACTGACCAATCCACGCAAAAAAACCTGGAAGACCTACTGGATACAGGTTGATGGAATACCCAATGCCGAGGCGATCGAACAGTTACGACAGGGGGTCCAGCTCAAGGATGGCCCCACTCTGCCGGCGCAGGCAACACTGCTGGAAGAACCGAACCTCTGGCCACGAGACCCACCGGTACGATATCGGGCGAAGATTCCCACCCAATGGCTGGAGATCAAGATTCGTGAGGGCCGCAACCGGCAAGTCCGGCGTATGACTGCCGCAGTTGGACACCCTACCCTACGGCTCGTACGCACGACTGTCGGGCGTTGGCGTCTGGGCGATCTGCAACCTGGAAAATGGCGCCAACTTGGTGATCGGCGCAGCAGTGCACAAAAAGGGGATCAAGCATGAGTGGTGACCGGGGCCTGGTCGTTGTCGGCCTGTCCGGTGGCGTCGATTCATCCGTCGCGGCCCTGCTTCTGAAAGAACAGGGTTACCGGGTTGAAGGCCTGTTCATGAAAAACTGGGAGGAGGATGACGACGCAGAGTACTGCTCCGCGGCAGAAGACCTCAAGGATGCCCGGGATGTGGCAGCCATACTCGATATTCCGCTGCACAGCGTAAATTTCTCTGCTGAATATTGGGATCGGGTTTTTGCCTATTTTCTCGATGAGTACCGTGCAGGACGAACACCCAACCCCGACGTACTCTGCAATCGGGAGATAAAGTTCAAGGCTTTTCTCGACTATGCACTGGAGTCTCTGGGCGCGGAACGCATCGCTACGGGGCACTATGCACGACTGGGTCAGCACACGGGTGAATATCAGCTTCAGCGAGCGGCAGACGAAGGCAAGGATCAGACCTACTTTCTCTATATGCTGGGCCAGACACAACTCTCCCGCACCCTCTTCCCACTGGGTGGCCTGCAGAAGGAGGAAGTGAGAAGAATTGCCGGGAAAGCCGGTTTTCCCAATCATAAAAAAAAGGACAGCACCGGCATCTGTTTCATCGGGGAGCGAAAATTTCGTGAGTTTCTCAGTCGATATCTGCCGGCCAATCCGGGTCGTATCGAAGACCCTGAAGGTGTGACCCTCGGAAATCATCAGGGATTGATGTACTACACCCTGGGACAAAGACAAGGTCTGGGTATCGGCGGCCGGAAGAATAGCGCCGAGGCTCCCTGGTTCGTGGTGGCAAAGGATCTGCAACGAAACGTATTGATAGCAGCGCAGGGCCATAACCATCCCATGCTGATGAGTGGAGGAGTCCTCGCAACCCAGCTGCACTGGGTCTCCGGCAAGGCACCCCAATTTCCCTTGTTTTGTAAAGCGCGACTACGGCACCGTCAGTCCCTGCAAGGTTGTGAAGTCCTTCTTCGACCGGGGAACACTTGTGAAGTCGTATTCGACGAACCCCAACGGGCCGCAACACCCGGCCAATCAATCGTATTCTATCGGGATGGCGACTGCCTCGGCGGCGGCATTATCGAATCCTCATACCCCTCTGGAGAGGCTTACCCACCGTGACATACAGCATAGAGGACCGTACCTTGGCACTTGCCGGCATCTTCCAGGCAGCCACTCTGGTACAGCAGATTGGACGGCGGGGAATGGCGGATTCGGAGATTATGAACCGCAGTATCCACAGTTTGTTCGAGACAGATGCTGGAACTGTTTCCGATGTTTTCGGCGGCATCAATGGCGTTGCCTTCGGCCTGCGTGAGATTTACCGTCAACTGAGTGGTGAAGCCAAAAGGGATGCGGAAGTCACCGGGTATCTACTCGCCCTGATTCAACTCGAACGCAAGCTCGCAAAGCTGCCGGAGCGTTTGACGAAAATCCGCCAGGGTATCGATTTGACCACAACCCGCCTGGCACATTTCCCCGAGATGCACTCCAATATTCTCGCCTCCCTGGCGGAGATATATGCCGAGAACGTCAGCACTCTGCAACCAAGAATCATGATTCAGGGGGAAGCAGTCTATCTGCAGAATCCTGATAATGTGAATCGTATCCGCTCCCTGTTGCTCGCGGGCATCCGCTCCGCCATGTTGTGGCACCAAACCGGTGGACGCAGGATGCAAATCGCGTTCGGAAGGAAAAATTATCTGGCCACCGCAAAAAAGTTGTTGGATCAGTCCACATGAGAATTTGAACAATTGTTAAATGCGACAGTGTCGCGGGTCTTACAATCAGGGCCTGTAGTACCCTGAAAATCGAAATTTCAAACGATCAGGATAATTTATTATGAAACTGCTCCATTCAGCATTGCCCCTCGCTTTCGCATTGGTTCTCACCGCTTGCGGCGAGTCCAACACCCCCGCACCTGTGGCACCGGAACAGAGAGCCGTCGGCACATCAAATGAACCGGCCCAAGCACCACAGGTGGAAATTGCTGAAGCCCCGGTATCGGCGACTGATCCGTCACTGACCGAAAAAACCAAAACGATGGGAAAAGAGACTTGGGAAAAAACCAAGGAAGTCTCCGCTGACACCTATGATGCCGTTGCAGAGAAAAGCAAAGAAATCTACGAATCGACAAAAGACACTGCCGGCGAAGTCGGTGGCACCATCAAAGAAAAATCTGGCGAATACTATGACGCTGCCAAAGAGACCACCGGGGATATCGGTAGCTCAATCGGCGAAAAATCGAGCGAGTACTACGATGCTGCCAAGGCAAAAGGCATGGAGATGATGGGCAGCGCGGAAGAGAAAGCGGAATAGTCTGCGTAACCCGTAATTTGTAGGAGCGGCGCCTCGCCGCGATTAGCCCATCTACGGAGCTATCTCGGCGAGGCGCCGTCTACGACTTTTCCGCCCTCAGCTCTGTACTGTCACGCAAACCCTATTCCCATTGCCAAGATAGGCGACCTGGTCAAAGCTCAACATCCTCTCCTTCTCCCTCAGGGAGAAGGAACCCTCCATCTGAAAATGTGCTGAATTGATCCCCGCTGTTTTTTCCTGCCCTATCCGTGCTTTAATTGAGTAGTCTTTAAATTCGCTACTGAAGGTTAGGCGTCGTATGGCAAGCCGGCAGCGGGATCTGGTGTTCATCAGCTACAGCCATAAAGACCAGACATGGCTGGACCGGCTGAGAGTCTTTCTCAAGGCCTACGAACGCAAAGGTCTGAAGGTCTGGTGCGATCCCTACATCGAGGTCGGTCAACGCTGGGAGCGGGAGATCGAGCGCGCACTCGAAGACACTTGTGTCGGCGTGCTATTGATCAGCCAGGATTTCATCGCATCCGACTTCATCTACGAACGCGAACTGCCACCCCTGCGCGAAGGCGCAGACAAGTCAGAAGACCAGGTTTGGCATTGGTCAGATCTGCCTGTTGATGAACCCTATCTTTGGCAGCAACTGGCCTACCATCTGAGACACGCCGACCGACTGGATGAACTGGAGAAGTTGCTGGTCGATTTTCGCTGGCTTTATGCCAAGCTCAAGGCAGCGGGGCTGAATGCATTGATGGCTGACTTTGCACTGGCGCCGAAGGGGAAGACGCTGGGACTGATGCGCCAGACATTGGAACTTTCTGCACATGTGGTGGCAACCGACCCTGAGCAACTTGCATCGCAACTGCTGGGGCGTATCCCGGAATCTGAAGTTCAATTGAGGGAGAGCATACTTGTCGGTATCGATCAGACTCAGTCAGACAAAAACTGGTTACGGCTACTGCATCCCACTTTGAGCAATCCAGGCGGTCCATTGCAAAGGATATTCAAAGGACACGATGATTGGGTTCACGCCGTAGCCATCACCCCCGATGGAAGACGCGCCATCTCCGCCTCTGATGACAAAACCCTGCGACTCTGGGATATCAACTCCGGCGAGATGCTGACCCGGCTTGAAGGACACGAAGGTTGGGTCAACGCGGTTGCCATCACCCCCGATGGAAGACGCGGCATCTCCGCCTCAGATGACAAAACCCTGCGGCTCTGGGATATTGACTCAGGTGAGATGCTGAGCCGGTTCGAGAAACACGAAGGTTCGTTCACGGCAATAGCCATTTCCCCCGATGGACAACGCGCTATCTCCGCATCTGGTGACAAAACCCTGCAACTCTGGGATATCGAATCCGGTAAGATACTGACCAGTTCGAGGGGCACGAAAGGTGGGTTAACGCGCTTGCCATCGCACCCGATGGGCACCGCGTCATCTCCGCCTTAACTGGCAAATACCTACGGCTCTGGGAACTCAACTCCGGTGAGGGGCTAGGATGGCTTCAGGATCACAAAAGTTCGGTCACGGCTGTAGCCATTTCCCCCAATGGAAGACACGCTATCTCCGCCTCTGCTGACCAAACCCTGCAATTCTGGGAGCTAGCCTCAGGTGAGATGCTGAACCTGTTCGAGGGGCTTGATGCTTTTGTCAAAGCAGTAGCCTTCACCAACAATGGGCTATACGCAGTCTCCGCTCCTGTTGACTCCACCCTGCAGCTCTGGGATATCAGGGGAAAAAACTGTTGGGAATCTACACTGCAGATGCTGTTTTACAAACTGTAGCCATCTCCCCTGACGGCCAAAGAATCGTGGCGGGTGATGTACTTGGACAGCTCCATTTCCTCTCCCTTGAACTGAAAGCCTGAGCCGACAAACCATATCTATCAACAATCTCTTTTCGCGGCGGGGCGCCGCTCCTACCAGCAGGCTGCGGGGAATTGCATCCATAGCGATTCTATCCAGCCACTATTCATCAGCCTCCTGATAGGGGCTGATGAATGGTTACCATGCGGTTATAATCCCCCTCTTCGATTTACCTAGACGAGTTGACAATCATGGATCTCTCCACACTTACCGCAGTCTCCCCGGTGGACGGGCGTTATGGCAGCAAGAGCGCCGATTTGCGCCCTATTTTCAGCGAATTCGGCCTGATCAGGCATAGAGTGCTGGTGGAGGTCCGCTGGCTTCAGGCGTTGGCTAACCACGACAGCATTGCCGAAGTCCCACCGCTCAGCGAACACGCCAACAATATTCTCGATGGGATCGTCGATAGGTTCAGTGAAGAGGATGCCCAGCGGGTCAAGAATATCGAGCGCACCACCAACCATGACGTAAAGGCGGTGGAGTATTTCCTGAAAGAAAAGATTGCCGGTAACGATGAGTTGGAGGCGATCAGCGAGTTTATCCATTTCGCCTGCACGTCCGAGGATATCAACAACCTCTCTCACGCCCTGATGCTGCGTGAAGGTCGTGGACAGATCCTGCTGCCCCAAATGGATGAGGTAATCAGTGCGATCCGCACTATTGCCCATGAGCTGGCGGATCAGCCGATGCTCTGCCGCACCCACGGCCAGCCTGCCTCTCCCTCCACCATGGGCAAAGAGATGGCCAACGTGGTCTACCGCCTGCATCGCCAGCGGGAGCAGGTCGCCAATCTGCAGATGCTGGGCAAGATCAATGGGGCTGTGGGTAACTACAACGCCCACCTCTCTGCCTATCCGGAGGTCGACTGGCCCGGTTTTGCAAAAGATTTCATTGAATCCCTGGGATTGGACTGGAATCCCTACACTATCCAGATCGAGCCCCACGACTATATCGCGGAACTGTTCGATGCCACCGCCAGGTTCAACACCATCCTGATCGATTTTTGCCGGGACGTCTGGAGTTACATCTCTCTGGGTTACTTCAAGCAGAAAACCATTGCCGGTGAGGTGGGTTCTTCCACCATGCCGCACAAGGTCAATCCCATCGATTTCGAAAACGGCGAGGGTAACTTGGGCATTGCCAATGCGCTTTTCGGCCACCTGGCCACCAAACTGCCGATCTCCCGTTGGCAACGAGACCTTACGGACTCCACCGTGCTGCGCAACCTGGGCGTCGGCATCGCCCATACCAGCATCGCTCTGCAGTCCATCATGCGCGGTATCAGCAAGCTCGAAGCCAATGGCGACGCTATGCTGCAGGATCTGGAGGGCAACTGGGAAGTGCTTGCGGAGCCGATACAGACCGTGATGCGCCGCTACGGTATTGAAAAGCCCTATGAAAAACTCAAGGAACTGACCCGTGGACAGCGTATTACGCCAGAAGATCTACAGGTATTTATCGAGGGGCTTGAGATTCCTGAGGAGGCAAAAGTCTCGCTGAAGAACATGACCCCGATGAGCTACATCGGAAATGCGGTTCAGCAGGCAGAAAAAATATGACGCAGATCGCAAATCTACTCAAAAATGTGATCTCCAGCACAGTTTTGCATAAGGAATTTAGTTCATACTAACTCTGCACGCACGAACCTGATTGGCTTGTCCTCCCGTTACGTGTCCGCAAACACAGGGTCTTCAGCTGTGCGTGCAATTTAAAACCCGGCATACCTCCCCCAACTTGGTGTGCCGGGTTTTCTTTTGCCTGTTTTACGCGCTTCTCGTTAATCCGGATCGCTCAATCATCATCACGATGTTCGCCGACACGGATAACGACCTGGGCAACAGGATTCAGCCAGCGATGGACACGGCTGTCGAGATCGCTGTTTCCACCGATCGAATCCTGGTCACCCACCACACCCTTGTGGACATGAACGTTGACATTTTGCTCGGCATCAAAAACTCCGGTGGCGCCACTGCCGTTGTAGCTACCCGGGTCGGCGGGAATGCCGGGGACACCTGGGGCGCCGCCCCCATTTACTATCTCATCGTTTGCTTCTGTGCCAGCATCGTAACCGTTGAGTAAATAGGTATAGATACCTTTCCGTTTGGGGATTTTGATGGCATCCAATCCAACAAAACCGTCATTGGTGGGCAGCAGCATGCCGATAATTGACAGATGCGAGGTGGAGTGGCCATGAATATCCAATTCAGCATCCGTAGTCTCACCGGGACCCAGTAGCCCGGCAGCCGGATTTGCCGCATACTCACCTCCGGCCGCCTCAACATCGCCAATCAGGCCAGAGATGTTCCCGCCTTCTGCTGCAGCCTGCAAATTTACTGTTGCTTCAGTGCCGACTTCAAAAAGATGGGTGTGCCGATCATGTGCAGCAATCAACAATGGGGTGAAGTAGACACCAGCCGTAAGATTGGTGATCTCTATAGTGATATCCCTTGCCAGTAATGGTGATGAAGCCAGGATGCCACCTGCCAGTAGAAGGGTAGCGATGTGCCTTTTCATAATGATCTCCTCAAAACAATGTTGTTACAGGATCCCCTGCACAACCAAGTCTGAGTCCTGGTAATCTCGCAACCATCCCGAAATTGTCACAATTCACTAACTTTCAATAGAAAAAAATATTTATCAGCCCCCGCCCTGTCGAGAGGGTTGGTTTATACTTTGAGGAATCATTAACCAACTGTCTTTTTGAGCAATGACAAATCGGCAGGAGATCTCTCCTTTCGTCGAGATGACAACAGACGTGGTATTAAATTGTGGAGCTGCGCCCCGCTGCGGAAACTCCGTTGATAGGCAAATCGCGGCGAAGGCGCCGCTCCTTCAAAAGCTTCAAAGAGATTAATCAGATCAGACTATGCAGAGACTGAAATTTCCCGACGGGTTGACTGCCGAGCAGTTCCTCACCGATTACTGGCAGCAGAAACCCCTGCTCTTTCGTCAGGCACTGCCT
Organism: gamma proteobacterium endosymbiont of Lamellibrachia anaximandri; assembly: GCA_016756835.1. Classification (GTDB taxonomy): domain Bacteria; phylum Pseudomonadota; class Gammaproteobacteria; order Chromatiales; family Chromatiaceae; genus QGON01. The sequence continues at coordinate 18,842 of JAESPE010000073.1, forward strand.
GATTTCAGATGCCATCTTGAACCTGACGAACTGGCGGGACTTGCCTGTGAAGACGATGTCGAATCCCGCCTGGTATTGGAAAAGCACGGATCAACACCCTGGGAAGCCCGCCACGGTCCCTTCGATGACGAGACATTTTCCAAACTGCCCGAGAGTCACTGGACACTCCTGGTACAGGATGTGGACAAACATCTGCCTGAAGTCGCCAGACTGACGGAATATTTTCGTTTCCTGCCCGATTGGCGATTCGATGATGTCATGGTCAGTTATGCTGCTGACCAGGGTTCGGTGGGCCCCCACATCGACGATTACGATGTCTTTCTGTTCCAGGCCAAGGGACGTCGCCGCTGGAAGATCCACTATCAGAGAGTCACCGAGGATGATTACATCCCCGGTCTCGACCTGCGTATCCTGCCGGAATTCAAAGCTGAAGAGGAGTGGCTACTGGAACCCGGCGATATGCTCTATCTGCCTCCCAATGTTGCCCACTGGGGCGTTGCTGAGGGTGAATGTTTGAGTTGCTCGATAGGTTTTCAGGCACCTGCTTTCAGAGAAATGGCCACCGCCTGGTGCGAGGAGCTGGTACAAAAACGTATCGCAACAGGTCGTTTACGCGACAAGCCGCTCAAACCCCAGTCTTCCAGCGCCGAAATAAAACCCCAGGCGCTTGAACAGATAAGAGAGCTGCTCGATGAACTGCTCGCACAGGATAGCGATCACCAGCGCCGCTGGTTCGGACGTTTTATCACTGAGGGCAAACTGAATCTTCAGGTAGAGGAACAGGATCAGCCACTCGATCCCAACATCTTCCACAATCGATTCAGGGAGGTGGCGGTCATCCACCGCAATCCCTACACGCGTTTGGCATTCAGCCGCGGCGACCAGGGCAACGACTCACTCTTTGCCAACGGCAAAGAGTATCCCCTCCCCTCAGATGAGGGGGATTTCCTCCCGGTCATCACTCACTACCAGGCACTGCACTATGGCTATCTTGAGGCATGGCTGGAACAACCTGATTATCTACAGCTGGTCTGTGACCTCTACAACGACGGCCATTTTGAGTTTCCTGGTGATTAAACAGGCCTTTCAGATACGTATTGCCCACTGGTCTGAAGACCAGGTTTTGCTGAAGCAGGTCAGAAAGATCGTCTTTGTTCATGAGCAGCACGTGCCGCAGACCCTCGAGTGGGATGGTCTGGATGAAGGCGCACTGCACCTGCTCGCCGTAGAACGGAAAACAGGAGAGCCAGTCGGTACCTCACGCCTGCTGCAAAGTGGCCAGAT
>JAESPE010000074.1 GCA_016756835.1 gamma proteobacterium endosymbiont of Lamellibrachia anaximandri
TGCTTCCCCTCTGGCGCAAGGCACGCCGGGTAAGCAGTGCGGCCTCGCGGCTACCGGGGACTACCAGCCTTCGCTTCGCTCTCCATGGCTGGCAGCGGGTGTCCGATTACCACCACTCAACACTTCACGATTACGAATCATCCCAGTCACTTCATAACCGCTCATCCCCGGCATCTGGCAGTCCATGAGAATCAGGTCATACTCCACCATCCGACTCTTTTCGATCGCCTGTTGTCCGTTCTTCGCATTGTCGGGAGAGATACCTAACTTCTCCAGAATCCCCACTGCCACCATGAGGTTCATCGGCTCATCGTCAACCACCAGTACACGTCCCTGAAATCGAGGCAGGATCTGCTGCTCTCTCTTTCCTTCCCTCTTCTGTTGTAGCATCGTATTATTACCCCTGTTGCTGAAGAGGTTACTAAGCATCTCGAATAGCTGAGCCTTACGAACCGGCTTGGCCAATACACCATCGATTTCACCCACATCATAGGCACTCACCGAGCGCCCACCCTGAAGCAGGGATACGATCTTTATACCATTGGTTGCAGGATCGCTCTTCAGACCTTCGACATACTCCCTCCCCCCGGACTCGATGGCATCACAATCCAGTAACAGCAAATGGTACTTCTGCGTTCCCTGGACTGCATTCTCATGCAGAATCTGCATCGCCTGAGAGTAACTCGCACAAGTAGAGAGTTTCAGGAAAGGGTCTGTCGTAAGGTAGGTTTCCAGCACAAAACGACTGGTTGCACTGCCACCCACAATCATGGCCCAGTGTTCGAGCACGTCACCATCCGAGACTATCCGGAAAGGCTCTGCCTTCGAAACATGTACCAGCGGAAGGTGAAAGAAGAAGCTGGAACCCCGTCCCACGCGGCTGGTCATGCCGAGCTCCCCGCCCATCATTCTGACCAGTTCCTTACTGATACTCAGCCCCAGCCCTGTGCCACCATATTTTCGTGTGACGGAGCCGTCGCCCTGGGTAAACGGCTCAAAAAGATGCGCCTGGTCGTCTTCCTGAACACCGATGCCGGTATCTTCAACGGTAAAGCGTATCCACTGCCTTCCGCCGTGCTCCTCCTGGAGTTCAACCTTCAGAAAAACGCCTCCACGATTGGTAAATTTTACGGCATTACTCACCAGATTGGAGAGCACCTGTCTGATGCGGGTCGGATCACCGCTGAAGATCCCGGAGATGGAGTTTGCGATGTAGCAGTTCAACTCCAGGTCCTTACTGTTGGCGGATTCCACAAACAGCGATGCGGTCTCCTCCACCAATCGGCCAAGATCGAAATCCACGCACTCCAATGTCAGTTTTTCCGCTTCTATCTTGGAAAAATCGAGTATGTCGTTGATGATGTGCAGCAGGGAATCGGCTGAACGTCGTGCGGTATCCAGGTAGTCCCGCTCTTTTCCCTCCAGATCGGCATCTTCCAGCAAGGCCAACATCCCCATTACCCCATTCATCGGGGTGCGGATCTCATGACTCATGTTGGCCAGGAATTCACCACGCGCCTTCACTGCGGAGAGCGCCTCATCCCGTTTACGGCGCAACTCTTCCAGGGCATGAGCGAGACTGCGTTCGTTCTGCCTGAGCTTCTCCAGAATCTCGGCAGAACCCAGAATATAGTTAATACGCTGCAGCAGTACGGGCCACTTCACCGGCTTGGTGACAAAATCCGTGGCCCCCATGGTGTAGGCGCGCTCAACCGCTTCGATGTCACCGCGACCTGTCACCATGACGATAGGTATATCCTTCGCTTCCATCCGTCGGTTCATACGGCGACAAGTCTCAAAACCGTCCAGCAGCGGCATCTCCACATCCAGCAGCACCAGGTCGGGCTGCTCCTGCTCGAACAACTCCAGGGCTTCATACCCCTCAGTTGCTTCCAGCACCTCAAAACCACTATCCTCCAACACATCCTTGGCGATCTGTCTTGCCGTGATCTCGTCATCCACGATAAGAATCCTGGGGCCACCCATATTCTCACTGCCAGCCTCGCCACCCTCATCCGCTCCCTGCTCTTTCTGCACCAAGCCTTGCAGGGCATCACCGACACGGCCGTACTCCGCCTCGATGGCCGCCAGACGTTCCGGGGCATTAAGCTGCCCTGCCCGGCCTTCGAGTTCGAGGGTCTTACAGAGACTGGCCAGTTCGGTTGCAGCCAGGTTGCCACTGGCGGTACTCAGATTGTGCGCAGCCTGGGAGATGGCACCTGCATCCAGGGTCTCAACGCCATCAAGGAGGTTGTCCAGCAGTCTGTGGGAGCTTTCAAGATAGATCTTTATGAGTTGGGAGAAACGACCCTGCCGCTTCCCATTGTAGTGGGTGCGCAGTTTTTCCATCTTTTGTGGAACCAGCGCATTCTTCGAAGAAGAAGTCTCATCCATCACCCCCTGCAGCCCATCACCCGCTTCAGGCAGCTCACCTGACACAGGAGTAAGCCACCGTCCCAGCATACCGGCCAGATCTGTCAGCTCAAAAGGCTTGGCGAGAAAATCATCCAGCCCCTGCTGCAGGTACTGATCCAGATCCTGCGCCGAGACCCTGGCGGTGGTCGCCACGATAACAAGCCGCTTATCCGAGTCACTTTCAGCCCGTCTGATTGCCTGAGTCGCTTCCATACCGTTCAACCCCGGCATATGGATATCCATGAGTAGCAGGTCGTAAGAGAGGCGACGTACTGCCTCGACGGCCTGTTCCCCGTCTGTAACGATATCGACTTGGCATCCCAGCTGCTGCAGCATAGCTTCCGTCACTTCCTGATTGACCGGATTATCCTCAGCCAGCAGTACTCTGGCTGCAAAAACAGGCAGGGTCACACTCTCGGCAGTCACATCGGTCTTAGCGGCAGATTTCTGTTCACTCTCCCAACTCTCCGAAGGCGCAGCAAAACCGGCGGCGAAACGGAAAGTACTGCCACGCCCCGGCTCACTCTCCACGGTGATGTACCCTCCCATCAGCTGGGATAACTGCTGTGAAATCGAGAGTCCCAGGCCCGTTCCACCAAAATAGCGGGAGGTTGAACCATCCGCCTGAGTAAAGGCGGAAAATATCTCAGTCTGCCTCTCTTCAGGAATTCCGATACCTGTATCGGTTACCTGAAAACAGAGCGGAATCGCCTGCACCCCATGCCCTAATTGACTGACAGTAAGCCGGACCTCACCACTTTCAGTGAATTTGATGGCATTCCCCAGGAGATTCGTCAGCACTTGGCGCAGACGCGTAGGATCGCCCTGCATCCCGCTGGGAACATCCTCATCCAACTCATATTCGAGACTCAGGCCTTTGCGGTGTGCGGATTTTTCGAATAGCTCGCAGGTCTCTGCCACCAGCGTCCGGAGATCAAAATCGACAGTTTCCAGATCCAGTCTACCTGCCTCGATCTTGGAGAAATCGAGCAGATCATTGACGATATTGAGCAATGTACCGCCGGAATTACGGATCGTGTTCGCATAGTGAAACTGTTTCTCATCAAGCTGGGTACCCAATAACAATTCTGTCATGCCCAACATGCCGTTCATGGGAGCACGGATTTCATGGGTCGCATCCGCCAGAAAGCGGGATTTGGCCCGATTCGAAGCCTCTGCACTACTCTTTGCCCTGGCAAAGTCCTGTATCTTTTTTTCCAGCTCGGCGTGCTCGCGGCTGAGTTGACTCGTCCGCGCCTCAACCAGACGCGACATGTCCGAACTGTATGCGGATATCGAGGCATCGCGACGCTGAATCGCTTCCAGCAGATCATTGACGCCTTCGTAGAGTTTGCCAAATCCTGAGCGCTGCTTGGGTTTCAGACGTAGTGTGTAGTCACCGTCACTGGCGAGTGACTTCAGTGCCCCAAGCAGTTGATCCAAAGGAACGGAAAACCGCCTTTCCATCCAAAGCGCAACAAACAGAATGATAATCAGGGTAAGGCCGACGACAGCAGCCAGGGTTCCAACAGAGGAAAAGTGAGGCTCAGCAAAGAGCGGGGAGAGGAAATAGAGCAGCGTAAACGCAATCGCCAGGGTGAGTACTGAAATCAGAAGCAGGTTGACTATCAGTTGGAAACGTACTGAGCCTCCCCACAACCCTTTCATTACACAGCACCTTCTCTGAAAAGAGGGCTGGGAACAACAATCTCAGGCCGTGCCGCCACATAGAACAGGCGTGCACCGGCGCATCGCCTTTGTCCGCAAAAAATCAACATACTGAAGACGACCCCCAAAACATATCACTTCCAAAATGCGGCTGCCTCGACGAGTCACTTCCATGATGTATGTGTTGGCGGCTACACGCTCTGTGGCGCACTTGTCACGCTCATTCGCCTCATTACCGGAACCAGGCCATATACTGTAACCTGAAACAGCTTGATCATCATCAAAAAAACAACCTTTCTTTAACGACAACTCTTTGATATATCGATATTTGGATCAAATTTATCATTGCAGCAGCGGCGGCCAGAGGCAGCGCATGCTGAAGTAAAACGCACTCATGAATCATCAATCCCCATTACAGCCCCTCGCACCATCTTGATATGGATGCGCAAGTCATAGAGCTGACCGGCAAAAGAGAGGGGCACGTCAATCTTCATCACCTCCTCCCTGAGATCAAGCAACGCCTTCAACAGGGTCTCTTTTTGCTCTGGAGTCAGCGACTTACGACTCATGCCGTCAAGCACCTCCAGCTGACTGTACCAGCGATAGATACGGGCCCGCATGCGCCAGTTATAGATCGGCGGCATGAGTTTGAAGAGCGGCAACAGAACCATCACCAGGGGCAACAGCATGATTTTCAGACGATCCACCAGGGTTGCCGCCCAAAATGGCAGATAGCGCTGTAGAAAAGGCGCTCCATGCTTGTAGAAACGGCCAGCCTCATCGCTGAGAGGAAACTCAAGAAACTCGGAGGTGGGGAAATCTCCCCGCGATCCAAACCAGCCACCATCACCATGCACCTCATCCATCGCCTGCAGCAGCAGGTCCGCCAACGCCGGATGCAGTGAATCGTTCATCACAAGATTGGCGACCGGGGCCAGCAGGCTGACGGATTCCGGAGGGGTATTCGTCTGCAGATCCATAGCGCCTTCCGGCAGATTAACACTGGAGAGAAAATGGTGCCGACGCGCATAGGCATCCACCCGGCGGAAGCTCATCAGATGGATCTCAGGCTGCTCGAGTAGCGTTCGAACCAGCGGAGCGGTGGGTGAGACTACGAATACTGCAATCTCCACATCACCCTTCACCAAGGCCTCCAGCGCCTGCCGTCCACCCAGTGAGACCGTTTCAATCGCCCGCTCATCCACACCATTGTCACGCAACAGAAAAAGCGTCAGCGCCTTTGTTCCACTGCCATCAGTACCCACTGCAACCCTTTTTCCAGCCACATCAGTGAGCTGCCGAAGCGGTTGATTCCCACGATAGAAGACCCACATGGGTTCATACTCGATACCACCCAGGGAGCGCAACTCGTCCGTTGTCCGAACAGAACCCGTACCACCCTGCACAAACCCTATTTGAGCATCGTGCCGTCCCAACAGTCCCAGATTTTCAATGGACCCCGCAGTCTCGATGATGTCCAGCCGCACCTTCTCCCTAGCCAGAATCTTCTTATAGCGCAGGGCGAACTGATAGTAAGCACCTTCAGGGCTGCCCGCAGCAATCGTCAGATGGTCAGGCGGTGGGGGTACGACGAACTGATAGGCGACACCGAATGCGAGCAGCGCCAGCACAAGTGCAGGCCAATAGGTGGAAAAAAGATGTTTTTGTTCTTTTACTGTCTGTGTCGGCATCATCTTCATCCGCTTTGGTGCTAGCCCATTTCACCTGAACAAAGTACAGCAAATAGCGGTAAGATCAATCCCCACTCAACTGATCCCCTGAATCTCAAAGATGCATACAGGCCGCCTCGTACTGACTCCGGAAGATGCTTTTTATGTTCCAACCGACATGGCGGATCTGCTTGCACGATTGCGTGACATCGATTTTATCGGCCCACACATCCTCCCGGAAAATGAGGCGGATTATCTGCTGGGCGAGCGCTTCATGCAGTTGGTCACATTCATGGGGTGCTCACCGTACATACAATTGAAACCCACAGAGGATAACCAGCCTTTCTGTCATCTGAAGATAGACGGCCCCTACACTGATCCGGTATTTCTAGGGGGGAAAAACAGCAATGCACCCAGCTGTAAAGCGTGCCGGAAACGCATCCCGCAATGGGAGGATCTGATTAGGGCCTGGTCAAAACAACCAAAAAGTTATCGAGCGACATGCCCGCATTGCGGCAATCTGCAGAACCCGGCAACCTACAACTGGCGACAGGCGGCAGGCACCGGCCGTTTCTTTCTCTTCGTGGAGAATATCTTTCCTCAGGAGGCGCAGCCCTCGACAGCACTGCTCAAAGCGCTACAGGGAGATGATGACAAGGCTTGGTGCTATTTTTATATTCAGGATGGGTGACCCGCTCATGGGGTAGTCGTCAGGGATGGGGGTCAGGCCACTTCACAGCAGTTTTTCCCCTTACCCTTGGCCGTGTAGAGCGCCTTGTCAGCGCGATCGAATACAGCTTCGACCGTATCACCCTCCTCAAAACAGCTGATACCGCAGGAGATGGTCACCTGAACCTCCTTGGCGCCAGAATGAAATCCACTCGCCCCGACCGCCTCGCGCATCTCTTCCGCCACGCTCAGAGCCATTTCCTGATCTGTACCACAAAGCAGGGTGACAAACTCCTCTCCACCATAACGAGCGATAAAATCCGTTTCGCGAAGCCTTTTCTGGAGCGTTTTTGCAATGATTCTCAGGGCGCTGTCACCCGCCTGATGGCCATAACGATCGTTGATTTTCTTAAAGTCATCCACATCCCAGACAAGCATGGAGAGTGGCTCTCCAAACCTCTTCCAGCGTGCAAACTCCTGGCTGACCCGCTCGTCATAGGCCAACCGGTTAGGTAGCTCTGTAAGCGCATCCTGCAGCGCAAGATGATGCGCCTCAACCATGCGAAAGCGGATATCATCCGATTCCTGCTCCATCTCCCGCAAACGCTCCCGCAGGGCGCGCTCCTCGATTCCAGCATTTTTGTAACGCTGCTCTTCATCCGCAAGAAACTGATCCATACTCAACTGGATGTGATCCAGACGCTCCGCAACCGTCCGCTTCAACTGCCCCAGATCCGCCGCTTCCCGCATTGAGGATTGGATACCATCCACATCGGAGGCAACTGCCACATTCAGCCGGCGTCCACTCTTTATCGCCACTTCCCGACTATCATGGCCACTTCGAAGGTAGGTATCGAGCTCTTGCAGGCGCCGGGTCAACTCTTCGAGAAAACTTTCTGTCTCCTGAATCTCTGACTGGGCATCACCATAGGAACGGGAGGTCAGCTCCAACAGATCCCGCAACACCCGGACCCACTCATCCGCTGCAGGTTTATCCACCAACCGGCTTTGAAAATCGGAGATATCAGTGCCCCAGTGCCCAGGCCAACTGGCGCGATCCAACAACTCCATCAGTATATGGTTAGGCGTATCCCCTTCACCTTCGCCCTCCTTGCTGCTACTGAGAAGACGCCCAAACAGACCGCTCTTAGAAGGAGTTCCCTCAGAAACCGCGTGATTCAGCAGCGCAGCCAAGCGATCCAATTCGGTTTCCGCCATATGAGCCGGGTCGCTCAACAGATGACTAAAAAGCCTTGAAGCCTCGGACACTTCGCGCTTCGGCAGTTGAAGACGCGAGATCAACTGATCACAGATCCCCAGCGACTCAGGCTCTGCAAAATCATCGTTGTCCGACTGATGAACCAGACTGTCTGAAAGGGTATTCAGCCGCTCATTCAGGGTGGGTTTGACACCGTTACGAACAGCATCACGAATACTTTTCAGATGAGGGTCAAGATTGGGATCCATCCCGCTGGTGGCGACTGTCAAACGGGTAATGGCACGCACCAGAAGACTTTCTGTTTCGGCACGGGAATCCAGCGACTGTTCATGTTGCAGCAGCAACTCCTGGTATGCCTGTTTCCAGTCCTTTTCGTCGGCCATCATGAAATACTTCGGTTGTAATCCAGGGCCTGCAACAAGACCCTCATCAAACAACTTATCAATAACCCATTGCATGCGGGATGCGGTTCACAAGCTCGCCAACACCCTACGCCCAGTTGTTTCTGCCTGGCAGAGATATACCTGCCGACACTCTTTTCCCTAGACTATCAGCGCAGGGAAGAAAAGCAACGTATCAATCAGGCTGCCTTGGCAAGTCTTACATTCGCCGGCAATTCGATCTCCAGACTGATGGGTAGATGATCAGAGTGAGCATAGTCCAACACTTCGGCCTTGGCGACACGCAGACTTGGAGAGGCCAAAATATGATCCAGCTTTCGATTGGGCCGCCAGCTCGGAAAGGTTTTGAGATCACAGGAGGTCCCCTGCAGATCAGTATTGTCCATCAGGAAACGGAACTCCTGGGATCCACAACCACAGTTAAAGTCTCCCATCAGGATCAGGTGAGAGTAGTGGGACACCAGCTCACTGATATAGGAGAATTGCCGCAACCGCGCACGCCGACCCAAGGCCAGATGCATAATGCAGACACCCAGCGGTTTTTCGCTGGTGGCAAACTCCATCAACATCGCGCCTCGACCTGGAAGCCCCGGCAGACGATGTTCCACAATGGTGCTGGGATGCACCCGGCTAAGGACGCCGTTGCTGTGCTGGGCCAGCTTACCCAGGCTACGGTTTATCTGTTTGTACCAATAGGGGAAACCCGCCTGCTGGGCGAGATATTCCGTCTGATCCAGAAAGCCACTGCGCAGACTGCCTGAGTCCACCTCCTGCAGCCCCACCAGATCGAAATCTTTAAGCAGGCGGGCAATACGATTCAGATTTGCCAATCGGTCGCGATGGGGCAGAAAATGCTTCCAGCTATGGGTGACATACTCCCGATAGCGGCGGGTATCAACGCCGGTCTGAATATTATAACTGAGCAGACGCAAGCGATGGGCGTCCGTCTTGCCCACACCATGTCTCTCTATCTGTCTCTGCATCTATTATTACCCCATGCCATGCCCCGTCAACCGGGATATGTTCCGCCCTATCTTTAATATTACGGCATCTAGTGGAAAAAACTTGAATCTGGGTCGAAAACCACAAAAAAGGCGGCCGAAGCCGCCTTTTCCACTATTCGTGACATGAATTTACTTATTCAGGCCCTGAATATACTGAGCCACTGCTGCAATCTCTGCATCAGTCATGCGGGCAACGACACCTTGCATCATCTGGCTGGCATCGTTGGTACGGGCGGCAGAACGGAAATCCTTCAATGCCTTTTCTGTGTATGTGGCATGCTGTCCGGCGAGTGCAGGGAAGTTTGCATCCGGGTTGCCGGCGCCTGAAGGGCCGTGGCATGCCATGCAGGCCGCAACGCCGGTTGCAGCGTTGCCGGCCCGATAGAGCGACTCACCCGACTCCGCTTTATCTGCGGCTGCAGTACCCATGGTCTTTTTCTGGCTGCTGAAGTAAGCCGCGAGATCAGCGATATCCTGATCAGCCAGGGGCGCGGCCTGAGCCGTCATCAGGGGATCTTTACGGGCGCCTGACTTGAAATCCCTGATCTGTTTTTCTATGTACTTGGGGTGTTGACCCGCCAGTTTCGGCCACTGGGCATTTAAACTGTTACCATCAGGACCGTGACATGCCATGCAGGCAGTTGATTTACCCTTGCCCGCCTCGGCATCACCAGCAGATTGGGCGCCGCTTGCGACAAACACAAGTGCGATGGAAACAGTTACTAGCCATTTATTCATGTTCAGTCCCGCTGTTTTCGTGCCTGGATTCAGTTCTCAACAGGCCCCAACCGGAAATACCACCGTTTGTGGTTTGATTCCAATCGAACCCGATAACCATAAAAAAGCTGCGAAACTATACCAGAATCTTCTAATAAAGGTCAAAATATCGGGACTCACCTAATGTTGCTTGTCCTGGCATGGAGCCACAGCGTATGTTTGGACAGCTATTTCGAGGAACCCACATGCAGCAAGACCCTGATGCCAGCATCGTAAACAACTGTTTTGCCATTGTTTTCACGCCGAGCCGGCGCCGTAATCGCTTTCCTGAAAACTGTGTCGATGTCGTGGCATCCGCCGAGGAGGCGATGGATCGGGCAGATGCCGCCGGCAACACCTATGCGGCCCAGGTAGTTGGGCCATCCCGATCTTCTGAGGGGATCCGGCTCTACTACCTGGAACAGTGGCTCGACCGAGAGTAACCCGGAACATCATTTTCAGGTTAAAGCTGCAACTTCGCCAACTCAGCGTCGATGACAGCAGCATCAAGGTTGTCGTAGTCCGCCCGATTGGTTGTCATTACGCCGCCAGCCATTTCATACCAGGCATAACCGTTGGTCCAGGGGGCGTGCGCATAACTCCCCTGTTTTCTGCGGCGCAGACAGTAGAGGCAACCGGGACGGTAGACCAGATTGTAACTGATGCCTTCCCGGTGTAATTCGTTCAGGTAGGCCCAAGCCTCAGGCGCAGAGCCAAAGCGCAGGCAGTCCACCGGATAAGACACATCCCCTCCGTTGTGCTCCCACTGTTCCACTTCCAAAGGAAGTGGCTGTTGCCGCACAAACATCTGGAAGTGCAGATGGTTGACAGAAGCGAAGGCACCGTAACTATTATAGCCGAAACCGACCCCCGGCAGGCTTCCGCCCAACTCTTCAGTCAGATTCCAGATATAGAGATGGTAGAGATGTGAAAGATACTGCGGCTCCCGCTCCCTTCGCTCCGGCACCAGCAGGCCGTGAAATTGGGAGAATGGAAACTTGTTGTAGAGCAGCTCAACCTCCAATCCGTGCAACTCCCCCTCCCAAAACACCTCTTTACGCAAAAAGGGTTTGTTGAAATGGAAGCCCCGGGGATCGAAGGGACGATGTATTCCGGTAACCTTTTCTCCTGTCATTCGCGCCGGACGGAAGGCCCGGATGTGATTGAACTGCAGTTCCCACTCGTCTTCCCGGCGGAACTCTGTCAACGCCACCCCGTCAAAACCAATCGCCATCAATTTAAGAAAGACCACCAGATCATCCGGGGCCGCGGGAACCTCCCGTCCCCCGGAGAGGCTCTCCCGGCAAATCCCCGCCAGCTGTTCGAAACGAAATTGGAGGGGCGATTTTAGAGCTGCATGGATCTCGGGGTCGAAAGTCGCATTGGCGAGACCCAGGATAAAAACACCGAACCCTGGCTGCTCAAGGAGATCCTCGAGCCCGGCAAGAAAAGCCTGACGAAAAGTCTCGATGGATAAAAAAGGGCTATTCGACATATCGGATCCGGCACTAACCAACTGAATCGGAGGAGGCTGTTAACACTACATGTGCTGCATTTTCTTCATGTGCATACGAATCTTGCGCACAGGCACTTGCATGGCCTTAGTGGAGCCATCCTCAAACAACAGTGTGACCGGTACATTCTCTCCCGACTTCAGTTTTTGTTTCAGGCCGATAAGCATGAGATGCAGCCCGCCAGGCTGTAGTTTGACCTCCTGACCCGCCGGCAGATCGACCTGCTTCACGGGACGCATGCGCATCATGCCGCCCTCCATGGTGTGAGTGTGCAACTCCACCACCTTGGCGATAGGGCTCTGCGCCCCCACCAAGGCATGCCCCTGCTGATCACGATTAGTCAGTCCCATGAAGGCGGCTGTATTGGGCTGTCCCGGCGGCACCCCGCGCACATATGGGTCATCGACATCGACCATACCACCGACATCTCCCGCAGAAACCTGCGCCCCAACGGCAAGCAGAAGTGCACCAATCAGCACACCAAACAGATTCAATCTCATCACTCTCTCCAAAAATATTCGTCGGCTTGTTTGAACATGACACCGCCCCTTCGTTCCCCAATAACTTCTTGGATCATCCTTCTACTTTGTCACATCTCCACAGACAAAAAAACAGGGGGTGGCGGTTTCCACCGCCACCCCCTGTTTCCAACGCTATGCAGTGGCATCAAACACTACACCACCGTCATAAGGCGTATCCTGCGATTACAGGGTACTCAGCCACTGGGCAATCGCTTTCATCTCATCGTCGGAGACCATAGCCATGATGCCCTTCATCGCAGCAGTCTGCCCATTGTTGCGGGCACCGCTCTTGATGTCTTTCATCTGATTGAGCGCATAGTCAGCACTCTGTCCGGCCAATTTTGGGTACATCGGCATGATCGGAGTATTGGCGTCTTGACCATGGCAGGAGAAGCAGGTCTTTGCCTTGAAGAGTGCGGCGCCATCGGCGGCGGCAGCGGAACCAATCATTCCCAGGGACAGGACGGCAGCGCTGGCGGACAGCACCAAAGTTTTCATCTGCATAATGAGTCAACCTCTAGTTTTGAGTTGGAAAAACTTTTTCACCTGAATCCTTGGAAACAGGTTGTAACCTTGGGCGGTGTAAATCTTACCCCGCACCTTGACGCGGTTGGAGGGTATATTACCATCGAGTAAATCGTCCATACAAAGGACATTTATCAATCGTATCGCCTCTCAGCGGAATAGGCTATGCCCCTGTCAATGGCTGCCTCCCTTATCCGCCATGTGGGAGAGGTAGAGCGCCAGCCCAAGCAGCGCGATGCCACCGGCAAACTGCAACAAATCCATGGGGGTAGTGAAATCCATTCCCAGGGCAAACTCGAAATAGCGCACCACCAGAATCATCATCACCACCTTGGCCAAGCGACTTTTGAGATCGTCCAGGCTGGTGATCATCAGCACCTTGGAGGCCCCTTCACTGTTCTCCGCCTGGTCGATCTTGCTGATGAAGAGCTCATAGAGACCAAGAGAGAAGATCAGCAACACCGTCGCCAACAGATAGCCATCCACGATCTCCACCACATGAGTCACAGTGGAGGAGCGCAGTTCGACCCGGGCTTCAGCTGTCAGATCGGGCGAGGCGTAGTGCGCCAGGTGCCCGATCATATAAACCGCATCCACCGACGCCATATAGAACATGGCCAAGGCCGCTGCCAGACTTGCCACCACTGCGGACAGCACCACCAGGCGACTGTTCCAAAGGAAGTTCTCAAACATTTTTTCCAAGGTTTTTTACTCCAATAAATCAACCCCCTATTATTCAGGCATCTCCCGCAGACTCAAGTCCATCTTTCCAAGAGACTGGCAAATAGTGTCTGCCCGGCAACCGCTTACTTTCGCCTTTCCCCCTCCGCCTTGTAGAATACCCCGCTTTTCCACTCTCAAGACCCTAGCTTAAATGATCGAATTCATTCCAGGCCAACGCTGGATCAGTGATACCGAGTCTGAACTCGGCCTTGGCACCGTACTGAAAATAGAGGGCCGCACCGTCACACTGCTCTTCATGGCAGCAGGAGAGACGCGCGTCTACGCGATGCAGAATGCCCCACTGACGCGAGTACAGTTCCATATCGGCGACAGCGTGGAGAGCCATGAGGGCTGGGTACTGCGCATCTCCAGGGTGACTGAATCCAACGGCCTGCTCACCTATTGCGGAGTACGTGAGGATGGCAGCGAAGCAGAACTGACCGAGGGAGAACTGAGCAATTTCACCCGTTTCAACAAACCGCAGGACCGCCTGCTGGCGGGACAGATCGATCCGATGAACTGGTTCGATCTGCGCTACCACACCCTGAAAAAGCTCGGGCAGCAGGAGAAATCCCCCACCTACGGCCTGGGCGGTGCGCGCATCGACCTGATCCCCCACCAGCTCTACATCGCCCATGAAGTGGCCAACCGGCCTGCACCCCGGGTACTGCTTGCCGACGAGGTGGGACTGGGCAAGACCATCGAGGCCTGCCTTGTCCTGCACCATCAACTGCTCACCGGTCGCGCCAGCCGGGCACTGATCCTGGTACCCGACCCTCTGGTTCACCAGTGGCTGGTTGAGTTGATGCGCCGCTTCAATCTGAGATTCAGCATCCTTGATGAGGAGCGTTGCCTGGCTATCAGTGAGTCGGGACAGGGAGACAATCCATTCCACGCCGAACAGCTGGTGCTCTGCAGTCTCGACCTCTTCAGACAAAATCCCGACCGACTCTCCCAAGCACTGGAGGGAAGCTGGGATCTGCTGATCGTGGACGAGGCTCACCACCTCGTCTGGTCGGAGGATAACCCCAGCGCCGAATACCTTCTGGTGGAATCCCTAGCCCTCAACACGCCGGGCATACTCCTGCTCACCGCCACCCCTGAACAGCTCGGGCGGGAGGGCCATTTCGCCCGCCTGCGCCTGCTCGATCCCGACCGCTACTTCGATCTGGCTGCGTTTCTCGAAGAGGAGCAGAGCTACCAGCCAGTCGCCAACGCGGTCGAAACCCTGCTGACGGATGGAGACCTCTCGGCAGAGTCCGGCGATCTGTTGCTCAATGTGTTGGACGATGAGGAGGGGGCAGCACTATTGCAGCAGCTCCAAGACCCCGCCACCGGCAGCGACCACAAGACGCAGGCGCGAGAGGCCCTGGTAGAACTGCTGCTGGACCGCCACGGCACCGGCAGGGTTCTGTTCCGCAATACCCGTACCCGCATCGAAGGTTTTCCCGAAAGGGCGCTGCACGCCTACCCCCTGCCGCTGCCGGAACCCTATGAACTCCCTCTTGCTGAGCCACTGTCTGCGGCCCAACGACTCACGCCGGAACGCCTCTATCGCGGCACGGGCACCAAAGTCTGGTGGCGAATCGACCCGCGGGTCGACTGGATCATCCGTTTCCTACAGGAGAACCCCACCGAGAAGGTGCTGCTCATCTGTGCCCATGCCGAAACAACCATCGACCTACAGGAGGCACTGCGGCAAAAGGCGGGCATCGGGGCAGCGCTTTTTCACGAGGGGATGTCCATTCTGGATCGCGACCGGGGTGCAGCCTGGTTTGCCGATCCGGAAAACGGCGCCCGC
This sequence comes from gamma proteobacterium endosymbiont of Lamellibrachia anaximandri, assembly GCA_016756835.1. Lineage (GTDB taxonomy): Bacteria > Pseudomonadota > Gammaproteobacteria > Chromatiales > Chromatiaceae > QGON01. Next base: position 14,887 of record JAESPE010000074.1, read on the forward strand.
ATTCTGCTCTGCTCCGAGATCGGCAGCGAAGGGCGAAACTTCCAGTTTGCCCACCACCTGATCCTGTTCGACCTACCCCTCGACCCGGATCTGCTGGAGCAACGCATCGGCCGGCTCGACCGGATCGGACAGACAGAAACGGTCAAGATCCACGTCCCCTACCTCGACCCCAGCCCTCAAACCGTGCTGCTGCGCTGGTATCACGAAGGTCTCGACGCCTTCCGCCACAATGTGCCGGGCGCCCACGGCATTCTCTCCCAACTGCGCCCGGTAGTGACCCAGGCGCTGGAAGAGGATGATGAAACCGAGGCGCAGGAGCTCCTGTTGGAAACAACCCGAAATCTGCGGGAAGAGACATTCGAAAGATTGCAACAGGGACGTGACCATCTACTCGAACTCGGCGGTTGCCGTGAGCCGGTGGCAAGTGAGCTGATGGCAACCCTGCACAGCCAGGATCAGGCACCGGACCTGCAGAACCATATGAACCGGCTGTTTAACAGCTATGGCCTGGAGAGTGAGGAACTGGGACTCGACAGCATGATCATCCGTCCGGGAGAGCAGGTCCTTGCCGGAGGTTTCCCAGGTCTACCGGAAGAGGGTTTGACCCTCACCTACAGCCGCGCCACTGCGCTGGCCCACGAAGACCGGCAATTCTTCACTTGGGAACATCCGCTGGTGAACAGCGCCATGGAAATGGTGATCGACCAGGAGACAGGCAACAGCTCTGCGGTCGGTTACAAAGATAGCCGGATCGCCGCCGGTCAACTGCTGCTCGAAGCCCTCTACGTGGTCGAATGTATCGCCCCCCGCAGTCTGCAATCCGGGCGATTTCTGCCACCCACCCTGATCCGCGTACTGGTCAATGACAAAGGGGAGAGACTCGACCATCAGATCAGCTGCAATGAACTGACCGACCAGGGCAAACCTTTGGGCGCCCGCACAGCCGCACCGGTAATCCGGCAGTTTCGCAACGCCATCCAAAAGCTGGTGAAATTATCTGAGCAGAAGGCACAGCAGCAGGTACCCGAACTGATCGACCAGGCTGCAAGCGAGATGATGGAGAGTTATACCAGCGAGATCCAGCGCATGGTGGTGCTCAAACAGTACAATCCCAACGTACGCGACGAGGAGATCGAAGCGCTGCAGGCTCAAGGATTGGCGCTGCATCAGCATCTGCAGGATTCGCGACTGAAGTTGGACGCGGTTAGGCTGGTGGTTACGTTATAAAAGACAGGAAAAAGGATAAAGGTTAAAGGTTAAAGGAGATTTTGCCACAGGATAGGCCGATCGCTGTCGTTATTACTACCGCGGGCTGGACTTCTGATTCTGGCAAAACTTCGATTTAATAATCTTTTCCTGTAGGCCTGATCAAGCGCAGCGGATCGGGCCTACAGGCTTTGGCAGAGCACTGTATAGGTTGCCGGTTCCGCTACGCTTGAATCGGCCTATGCCCCTTCAGCCACCTACGCCGATAACGACAACGTTCAGCCCATCCATTGGCACGGCCCCCTTTCGCCTTTGACCTTTAACCTTTAAACTTTAACCTTTTTTTCCCAACAACTCATCCAAAGGAAAGGGACTCCTGATCCCATACCCTTGGGCATAATCGACTCCGATTGCCTGTAACTTTTCCAGAACCTCATCGGTTTCGACAAACTCCGCGATCGTCCGCAGCCCCATGATGTGACCGATATTATTGATCGCCTCTACCATGGAATAGTCGATCGGATCATCAGCCATATCCTTGACGAAGGCGCCGTCGATCTTCAGATAGTCTACCGGCAGATGTTTCAGATAACTGAAGGAGGAGAGGCCACTGCCGAAGTCATCGAGTGCAAACTCGCAACCATAATTCTGCAAGGTGCGAATAAAATGTTCGGCAGAAGAGAGGTTGGCAATCGCCGCCGTTTCGGTAACCTCAAAACAGAGCATGCTCTGATCCAGATCTAATCTCCCAAGCTGTTCGAGTATGCAATCCAGTGTCTCATCCCCATTGAGGGAACTGCCGGAGAGATTGATAAAAAAGCGGATTTTCCGGGTAAAGAAAGTCTCACGATGGAGATCGATCAGAGCAGTAATCCTGCGTACAACCCAGCGGTCGATCGCGGGCATCAGATCGTAGCGTTCCGCGGCGGGGATAAAAGCGCCCGGCATGACCAGACCACCGGACTCATCCAGCATACGGATCAACACCTCAAGGTGTTCTCCCCCATCTGCTTTAACATCAGTAGGACGGATCGGCTGCACGTAGAGCACAAAACGATCATCCTCGAGGGCGCTGCGAATCCTTGTCACCCACCGCACTTCGCCATGCCGCTGGGCGGCGACGCTTTCGTCAGGACGATAGACATGCACCTGATTGCGCCCGGCATCCTTGGCGGCATAACAGGCAGTGTCGGCCAGACTCAGGATTTGTTCCACACCCTCACTCTCATGATTGATGCTCACCAACCCGATGCTGACCCCCAAATTGAAGTGCTTGTCTCCCCAGGCGAATCGAAAATCCTGTATCGAAAGGCGAACCTGATTGGCAATCGTCTCTGCCGCATTAATAGGGCAGTTTCCCAAAAGAATCCCGAACTCATCGCCACCCAACCGGGCAAGGATGTCGTTGCCACGGATCGATTGTTTGATCACCGTGGTGATCTGGCGCAATAACTCATCTCCGGCAATATGCCCACAGGTATCATTGACCACCTTGAAACGGTCAAGATCAAGATAGAGCAGGCCGTGCTCTGTCTGCTCATGACTGGCCTGCTCCAACAGGCGGCCCAACTGGCTGTCGAAAGCGATACGATTATAGAGGCCGGTCAGGGCATCGTGGCTGGCCTGCCAACTCAATTGGGCGGCCAGTTTGCGCGACCTGCTGACATCTCTGAATACGATAACCATGCCCTGCATCTCGCCGTGCTCATCCCGCACGTTTGCCAACGACTTTTCTATCGGGAAGCATAGGCCGTCCCGATGTTTCAGCATCAGCCCCTTGCTTGAGGTGGTTATCAGCTTTTGGAGTGGAAGATAGACCTGCTGCGGATCGACCGAACCACTGCTCTCACACTCATCGTAGACCCGAAAAACCTCATCCAGTGGCTTACCCTGTGCCAGGTCACCGGAGTAGCCGATCATGCCTTCGGCAACCAGGTTGATAAATTCCACCCGCCCCGTTTTATCCGTCGCGATTACGGCATCCGCTATGGAAGAGAGCATGGCGCGGGTTCTCACTTCACGTTCGCGATACTGGATTGTCTGCTCCCGCAACATCTGATCCCGTGAAACAGCGGAAGTGACGTCGAAGATCTGCACCAGACAGAAACGGCTCTCCAGTATCAATGGTTTCACTTTGATCATCTGGCTGATGCGGATATCCGCAGCCCGGTCATCCGGCGTCTTATAGAGGGGGAGGATATGTGGATGAAACTTCTGAGACAGCACACCCGGCATACCCTGTTCCAATGCAGTCTTCACCACTGCCTGCAACCGGGAACCTGCAAGTTCAGGGAACAACCGATCCATCTTTTTGCCGGCAGCAGCCGCGAAGGAGACTCCAGAGACCACTTCCAGCCAGCGATTCCAGGCAACGATTTTTCTGTCGGCATCTAGGACGAACATGCCGACATCACTCGCTTCGAGCACCTCATGCAGCAAGAGGGCGGGCAGGATTTGATCATCTGCCAACAAGCTATGGTTCCGGCAGTTCACGTTGTATCCCATATCCTGACCTTGCCCGCCCATTCAGAACCCCAGCGAGCTCACGCCATTTCCTGCATAAACTGCTCAATTTGGGCAATGAACGCCTGTACTGAGTCAACATCCATCATGAGCGTAAGAAACCCTCCCACATTCGTCTTCTGAAGCGTGAAATCCATGCGCAGAATCAATACGGAGCCGCCACCTTTATCGCCAGCCAGGATCATGCCACAGGCACCATGGGCAAACTCTGGCATCTCGTAGTGCAACTCATCACCAAAGATATTTGCCAGACTGCCCAAGCAGGCATTGAGGATGATGTTACCCACCTCGGTCAGCGCCTCCTGTTCCATTTCGGAGAGCATCTCCAGCGTCATCTCCTCTTTCAACAACGCCCGTACCAATTCCACGCTGTTGCCCTCAGGAAAAAGGAGCATGGCATCGCCCCAGAAGGAACCGGTGAAATGTTCACGTACCGCCGATACCTGGTCATCTTTGTCCAGCCCTATCGCCTGCGCTGCCTCTGGTCGGGGCACAATAGTCACACTGGGGACTGAAAGCATCACCTCTTCCCCCACCATCTGACTCAAAGCCGACGCAGCAGTCCCCATGCCGATATTGAGCAATTCAGATATAGCATCTTCCTGTAGTTCAGAGAGCTCCATTATGGACATCCACAAACGCAGCAATCTTCTCTTCGGTGATCGGTTTCTGAATAAAACCGACACCTGCAAACTCCGCCCGCTGGCGTATGGTGTCCTGAATATTAGCCGTCAGCATAGCAATGGACGCATCGGGAAAACGCTGGCGCATTTGTTCCGCCAGAGTCAGTCCATCCATCCCGGGCATGTTGTAATCCAGGGTCATGATGTCCACCGCTTCAGCCTCGCTTTTTACCAGGGCATCCTCACCGTTTTCTGCTTCGATGATGTTCCAGTCACCTTGGACCTGCCTTACGATGGCGCGCACCATCATGCGGGAGAGCTTACTGTCATCAACGATCAGCATTGTTGTTTCTGACATTGGATATCTTCCTCATTTTTTGTATCGGGTAGAAGCCATGCAATAGCATGTGTCGTTGCCTCACCCATAAAAGCGACCGGGAAGCAGGAATACTTCAAGTGAGTCTTCGACCTCGTGAAAGATTTTGGGACATCCCAGTCCCCAAAATCGACTCGGCCTTCGACAGCCTGTTTGTGCCCCGGCCGTCCCGGTCACTGGCACTACGCGACAACCTCGC
>JAESPE010000075.1 GCA_016756835.1 gamma proteobacterium endosymbiont of Lamellibrachia anaximandri
TGCTTCCCCTCTGGCGCAAGGCACGCCGGGTAAGCAGTGCGGCCTCGCGGCTACCGGGGACTACCAGCCTTCGCTTCGCTCTCCATGGCTGGCAGCGAATGAAAAACACCTGGAAAGAGAGATCATGACGACATCATCGCTACGTGCCTTCATTCTACTGTTATTCCTGAACAGCCTGTTCGTGTTACCAGGTTGCTCCTCGCTGATCGTTCACTCAAAAGAGGGCACAGAAACCACTGTCATCATGCTGCGCCACGCTGAGCGCACTCAGATCAGCAAAATGTTAACCGAGAAAGGGAAAGCGCGGGCCCGTGCGCTGGTCAATGCTGTGGGTGACAGAAAAATCCATGCGATCTACAGCCCTGATATCCAGCGCAACATAGATACAGTCCAACCACTGGCCGATTACCATGGCCTTAAGGTCATCCGTGTCAGCCGAGGTGACATCACTGATATTCCGAAGAGGATTGCCCAGCAGCATGCCGGTGAAACCGTGGTCTGGGTCGGAAATACCTTCAATCTTGAATCACTCTACTGGATGATGGGCGGTACAGGAGAACCACCGGACAACTACGGTGACCTGTTCTTTCTGACTATTCCCGATAAAGGTGAAACCCTGGTAGTCAAAAGCCGCTTTGGAGATTGAGTGATCTGAAAAGCACTCCTATGAGACGGCGCAGGAATCAAAGCTGGTTCCTACACCTGGTAATCATTTTTACTCACCCCCTCTGCATCCATTTTTCCAGTAACCGCCAGGTTACCAGCAGATTAAGCATCACAAATGTAGGAACCACCAGCGCCGGCGCCAATACCATAGGGAAAACAAATAGTTTGGGAAACAGGGCTTCCTGCATGAAAACGTGCATAAGCCCGGCAACTGGCGCTACGATCACCAAGGCACCGATGAGATGCCATACAAGAAGGAAACCGTCGCTCAAACGGCCTCGATGCACCAATAGCGTTACAACTATCGCCGATAACCCGAATAACAGATCCGCCCCTCCCACAAACCAGGCAAATTTTTCCGGAAACACTCCCATCGAAGCCTTGATCAGGGTCCCAAGCGCAAGAATTCTAAGGCAGTGTATCCCAGTCAGCCAATGACGCGGGGTTTCATCAACAAGCTTTCTGAGGCCGTGACGCAGAGGAGCAATCAACAGCGTCAGGGTGATCGCAATAACCACTGGAACATAGGGCAACCAATAACCGGGCAATAGATTAAGAAAACCTTCAGTGGCGAAAAAACCCTCGCTAGATTGATAGCCGACATAACCGCCCCAGATGAGCAGAATCAAAAGAAGTACAACCAGCCAATTTCTCTGTGATTCATTTATACCGCCGAGGCGATGGATTCTTCTGGTTAGAAACCACAGGAAACCGAAGATAACAACAATCAGAATCGGTAGTGTCGAAAATTGCATGAGAGCCTCCTTATTCTTTTACCTAGACACAAAATCACAAACCCAATAACAGCCTGTCACCGACCTCAATATTGATTGCGCCACCGGCTAAAAGCCGGGTTGATCTGCCATTCAGCTGATTATCTGCCCCTCTCCCTCAGGGTGAGGGCTGGGGTGAGGAGATTGGAACTAACTCAGATCCAACACAATTCAATTGGGTTAAGATCCTTTTTCAAATCCCGTGGACCTCAAATGATATTCATGTCAACCTCCTTAATGGTGTATATGCACGTTTAAGGGAATAAAAAGCAATCAGGCAGATCGTGCCGCACTTACCACCGTTGTCAGATCATCAAGCAACCGATCCAGACGCACACTGCCAAGTGCTTGCTCGACCCTGCATTGCGCCTCTTGCCACAGAGGCAAAGCTTCTTCCAACTGCTCTAAGCCCTTGTTCGTGAGACTAACTTCACGTGAACGCTTGTCATCTTTACCAGGTACTACCCGAAGCAAACCTTCTCTTTCAAGGGGCTTCAGATTGCGTGTTAATGTGGTGCGATCCATCACCAGCATCTCTGCCATTGAGGAAATTGTGACCGGACCAAAGGCTCGGGTTACCACCAAAAGAGTAAACTGGGTCGGTAAAATCCCGCTTGGTTTCAAAATCTCCTCATAGAGCTTTGTGACCGCTCTGGATGCCTTGCGCAGATTAAAAACTGCACAGGTCTGTCCAATCAAACTACACTGCCCGAGATCACAAGTTGTATCGTATTTAGTCATATTTAAGTGTATATACATATTTTGTGGTTTGTCAAGGCTGGAATTGCATTCCTGCCCTGATAAAACACGACTGAAGGCCTCCTGTGCCGCTTTACGAGGTATGCAAACTCTATGGATGCCTCTTTTCCTAAAGTCCTCTCAGGCGCAGCTTTGACGAACTTTTCCTGAAAGAAACGCCAAAAACCTTTCAAGTTTTGCGCACCCTGGACGCTAACTCGTGATGGGAAGTCAACAGTACGTGAAGGCATTGAAAGTGGAGTTGAAAAAGCCTTATGAATCATCTGCTCAGACCACAATGGTTGTTAGCAATGCTTGGGGTACATTCCAAGGGAACTGCGTGGCATTTTCCTTACGCCGATTCATGACTCACAAAAAGCGATACGCTTCGTGTGATTGGGCAGGAAGAATATGAACAACAGCATCCAGGCAAAAATCTTTGCTGAGCGAACAGCGCTGCTCTACAAAAATGCCCCTGCATCTTCAATCACTGTACTTATCGCTGCCTCACTGTTTACCGGAATTTTGTGGGGCGAAGCACAGACTGAATGGTTATTGGCCTGGTTCAGTGGCATGACGACAATCACGCTTGTTCGCGTTGGACTGGTAGTCCGATACCGTAAAGCGTTCTCCAAAGGATCCGATCCTGAACCTTGGATGTGGCGATATGCTGGTGCAACAGTGCTAGTCGGTGTTTTTTGGGCACTGGTCGTCCCATTGGGTTTTACCGGTGATCTCTGGATCCGAATGCTTATCGTAATCCTGGTCATTCAAATCCAGTCAGCAGCAATCCCCGTCCTGGTTTCGTTTCCACGACTTATGATGCTTTACACGCTGCCTTCTGCTGGAGTACTGATTTGGCTATTGGCTGCCCGTGGTGGAAACGAAGCCCTGCTGAGCATTGCAATCGTCATTTATACCGTTTTGATGGTACGTAGCTCATACAGTCTACATCACACACTGAAACACAGCCTGCAGCTACAGTTTGAAAAGCTGGAGCTTGCTGAAAACCTGAGCAAAGAGAAGGAGAAAGCGGAAAAGCTGAATCAAACGCTGCAACAAGAGGTGGTGGAGCGCAAACAGGTGCAGCATGAGTTGGAACAGAATCGCCTGAATCTGGAGTCACAGGTCTTGGCACGCACGGCTGAACTGACGCAGTCCATGGAGGCTGCAGAAGCAGGAAGCCGCGCCAAAAGCGAATTCCTTGCCACCATGAGTCATGAGATTCGTACCCCCATGAACGGCGTATTGGGCATGACGGAACTGTTGCGTGATTCGGGATTAAACGGCAAGCAACAGCAGTTTGCCGAGACTGCCCATCGTTCAGGTCAGGCACTGCTCGATGTTATCAACAACATACTGGATTTCTCCAAGATCGAGGCCAATAAGCTGAAGTTAGTGCATGCACCCTTCGATCTGCAGGAAGTAGTCGAGGATGTGCTGCAAATGGTGGCGGAGCAGGCCCGTAAAAATCACCTGGAACTGCTCGACGATATCCCGGCTGAAATCAACAGTAAAGTGATTGGCGATGGACCACGCCTGCGCCAGGTGCTGATCAACCTTGTGGGTAATGCAGTGAAGTTCACCAAACAGGGCGAGATTGTGATAAGCGCCGCCTTGGTGAAGGAATCCAGCGACGAGATAGTGATTCTGTTCAAGGTGCAGGACAGCGGCATCGGCATTGATGCAGACAAATTAGCGGGAATATTTGATGCCTTCACACAAGCAGATGGTTCCATTACTCGCCAGTATGGTGGCACTGGACTGGGTTTGGCCATCTCAAGGCAGCTGGTCACACTGATGGGTGGCGAGATCGGCGTGGAGAGCAAAAAGGGCGAAGGTTCAACGTTTAATTTTACAGCACGGTTTGGTAAGCAAACACAAGTCGTAAAGCCTGTAGCCACGTCTTTCGATCTATTGGTAGGCACCAGGGTGCTGATAGTAGACGACAACATGCCTACCCGCAGCTTGTTATTGAAAAAGATTCAGGACTGGGGTCTACAAGCAATCGATGCAGATAGTGGTGATAAAGCACTGATGTTGCTTCAGGAAGCCGCTGCCGACGGCAAGCCCTATAGACTGGCAATCCTCGACCGGATGATGCCCGGCATGGATGGCATCACCCTGGCACACAAGATCAAGGCGGATCCAGCGACTGCAGATACCCGACTCCTGATGTATTCAGCCCTTCATGAGGAAGCTGGAGATACAGATTGGCGTGAAGCAGGAATCCAGGCTTATCTGAGCAAACCTGCCCGACTCAAAGATCTGCGTCATCAAGTGCTGTCCCTGTTGACCGACAATCTTTCAATATTGGATCAGGCAAAAGTTTTGCCTTCAGAAACTGTCAAAGTCGCCAAAAACACACGGGGTGGCTCTCATATCCTGCTGGTTGAAGACAATGAGGTAAACCAGACAGTGGCCCAGAATATGCTGGAGAATTTGGGCTGTCGGGTGCATGTCGCAGCGCAGGGACATGCGGCAGTGGAAAACGTAAAAAAGAGTAGCTATGACCTGATTTTAATGGACTGCCACATGCCGGAAATGGATGGTTTCGAGGCTACCAAAACGATCCGTAATCAGGAATCCGACGCAAGTCGCGTACCGATCATTGCACTAACTGCAGACGTACAAAAGGGTACGCAGGAGCAGTGCCATGCTGCCGGCATGGATGACTATCTGAGTAAGCCATTTGAGCAGGAAACCCTGCGTGGCATGCTGGAGAAATGGCTACCCATAGAGCAAACAAACTCAACTGACCACAACCCGCCGACAAAACCCGAACAAACCGAAGACGCACTGGCACAGAGCGATGAGGCCGAACTGCTGGATCAGAGGGCACTGGATAAAATACGTGCTCTGCAGCGTCCTGGGGCACCCGATCTCCTGGGCAAAGTGGTCGGCATCTATCTGGACACAACGCCTGGGTTAATGGGGAAGATGAAAGATACGGCAGTCAATGGCGACGCGGACGCTTTGTACCATACAGCTCACAGCCTGAAGTCCAGCAGTGCCAATCTTGGCGCCATGCAGCTCTCTGCTATTTGCAGAGAATTGGAAGCCATTGGTCGTGAGGGGAAAATCCAGAAAGCTCAGCCACTGATAGAACGTCTGAAGATTGAATACCAAAAAGTCGAAACGGAATTAATGGCGAGCTTGGTGAAGACTGATGAATTGTCTGCTTAGGCAAAGATCGAGTCAGTATTGTATAGGATGTATCCCAAGGACACCTGCTTCGCAGCACACTCAGTGGACCTTTCACTGATCTCGCATTGTGAAAAAGAGAATATTTCCAGGAGTCAACGATGATATCAGAATCAACTTACGTCAAGAGAGCGGAAGTCATTGCACAAAATGAAGAATCTGCCGTTGCAGAATTTGCCGAAAACGTAAGACAACCGGATATGGCGGGAGTTATCTTCTTCTGCTCCGCTGATTATGACCTCGCTCGACTCAGTCTGGCACTAGGTGAGCAGTTCACCTGCCCTGTGATCGGATGCACAACCGCCGGCGAGATCGGATCTACCTATCAACATGGCGGAATCGTCGGGTTTAGCCTCTCGTCAGAGATGTTCAGGATTCATACGTCTGTCATTGATCCTCTCACCGACTTCAATCCTTTAGCCGCCAAGGAGCTCGCTTCCGATCTGGAAGCCAACCTACAATTTTCCGAGTCACTGGATTCAAAAAAGATGTTTGGACTCCTGTTGATCGACGGCCTCTCCTGTATGGAAGAGCAGACTATCGCGTCCCTTTTCAACTCATTCGATGGCATTCCTATTATTGGAGGTTCTGCGGGTGACAGCCTCAAGTTTGAGGAAACCAGGGTCTATGTGGAAGGCCGCTTCAGGACAGGCGCAGCAATATTTTCAATGATCGAAACGCATCTTCCCTTCAAGACTTTTAAGCTACAGCACTTTGAACCCTCAAATATGGATATGGTCATTACCGGGGCAGATCCATCACGCCGGATCGTTACAGAGATCGATGGCGCCCCCGCCGCCAGCGAATATGCCGAAATCATAGGTCTTGAAATTGACAAGCTTACACCGCAGGTATTCTCAACCCATCCTGTCATGCTGCAGATTGGAAATGATTGGTATGTAAGATCGATCGAAAAGGTCAATGAAGACGGAAGCCTGACTTTCTTTTGTGCGATTGATGATGGATTGCCATTAACAGTGGCCAAGGGGGTCGGTTTTGTAGATACGCTTAAGAAGCAGGTTGAACAAATTGAGGAAGAGTTTTCCAATATCGAGTTCACATTGGGGTGTGATTGCATTTTACGGCGCCTGGAAATACTGGAATCAGGTGAGAAACCAGAGGTCGAGAAACAGCTAAATAAGATCAACTTCATCGGATTCAGCACCTTCGGAGAACAATTTAATTCTATTCACGTGAACCAGACTCTGACCGGGGTCGTGGTTGGAAAACTGGATTAATGAACTCAAAAAAAGACCTTCAGTCGCAAATTGCTGAGCTTAAGGTCCGCCTTGAAAAAGAGGAGAAGATCAACAAGGCACTCAAGGCGCGCGTTAAAAGGAGTATCAACTCGAGCGGCACCGCCTATTCGGTATTTGAACGCAACATCCAGTTACAGAAAGAGGTGGATCGTCAGGTTCATGGCTTGAAAAAGGCCAAGGAGGCGGCAGAAGCAGGCAGTCGTGCCAAGAGCGAATTTCTGGCCACCATGAGTCATGAAATCCGCACCCCCATGAACGGCGTCTTGGGCATGACGGAATTGTTGCTTGATTCGGGATTGACCGGCAAGCAACGGCAGCTTGCCGAGACAGCCTACCATTCCGGCCAGACGCTGCTGGATGTCATCAACAACATTCTGGATTTCTCCCAGATCGAAGCCAATAAGCTGAAGCTGGTGCACGCGCCCTTCGACCTGCAGGAAGTAGTCGAGGATGTGCTGCAGATGATGGCCGAACAAGCGCGCAAAAAACACCTGGAGCTACTCTGTAATATTCCGACTGAAATAGACAATCAAGTAGTAGGCGACGGGGCCCGCCTTCGCCAGGTATTGATCAATCTGATGGGCAATGCAGTGAAGTTTACCCATCAAGGCACTATTGCGATCAACGTCTCCACTGTGGAGAAAAATACCGAAGAGACCGTGGTTCAATTTGAAGTGAGTGACAGCGGTATCGGTATCGAGGCAGACAAACTGACAGGGATCTTTGGTGCCTTCAGCCAGGCGGATGGTTCCATCACCCGCAAATATGGTGGCACCGGTCTGGGTCTGTCTATCTCCAAGAAGCTTGTGATGCTGATGGGCGGCGAGATCAGCGTGGAGAGTAGAGCGCAAGAGGGAGCGACATTTCGGTTCACAGTGCGGTTTGGCAAGCAGGCGCAAACCCACATGCCTATGGAGGCATCGCTCGCTCAATTTCCCAGGGCCAGGGTGTTGGTGGTGGATGACAATTCACCCACCCGCAGCTTGCTGGTACGAAAAATCAACGACTGGGGACTTGCAGCAACTGGCGCCAGCGGTAGCGAAGAGGCGTTGAAGATTTTGCAGGAAACTGCCACAGCAGACCAGCCCTTCACTCTGGCCATTCTGGATCGGATGATGCCAGGCATGGACGGCATCACACTGGCGCAGAAGATCAAGGCGGATACGAACACTGCAGATATTCGGCTCCTGATCTATTCCGCACTTCATGAGGAGGCTGACGATACCCTTTGGCGTGAGGCGGGAATCGAGGTCTATCTGAGCAAACCCGCCCGGCTCACAGAGCTGCATGATCAGCTACTCTCCCTGTTGGTCGAAAACCCTTCCAAAGAATACACGTCAGAAGTATTGTCCGAAGAAACTGCCACAGCTGCTGAAACCACACAGAGTGGCTGTCGTATTCTGCTGGTCGAGGACGATATGGTAAACCAGATAGTAGCCGAGAGTATGTTGGAGTCATTGGGCTGTCGGGTGGATCTTGCGGGGCAGGGGCGGGCGGCAGTGGAAAGCGTGAAGCAAAAAAGTTATGACCTGATTTTGATGGACTGCCACATGCCTGAAATGGATGGCTTTGAAGCGACCAAAGTGATCCGCAATCTGGAGTCCGCTGGTAGTCGCGTACCTGTCATCGCTTTAACCGCAGATGTGGAAAAAGGTACGCAGGAACTCTGCCATGCTGCAGGCATGGATGACTATCTGAGCAAACCCTATGAGCGCTTAACCCTGCAGGTTATGCTGGAGAAATGGCTGCTCCCAAAGCAAAAAAAACGCGGCTGACTACACTCCCCCTGCAACACAGGCAATCCCATCCCACCATCAGCCCTTGCCATTCAGATTATCGATCAGCCATTCCAAAGGTTTCTGTTCCGCAAGTTTGAAATGATCGCTCATGCGTTCAAGGAAACCAAGGTGTTGCATAACGGACAGGAACTGGCGCGGAGAGGAGGCGCGCTTGCGAATATGCCGATAGGTGTCTGCAATCTTCTCTTTCTTCTCAACCAGGTCACCCTGTTTCAACGCGGCCAACAATCTACAGTCGTTCTCGGCTATGGCGCTCCAGAAATACTCACCACCCATACTTGACTCAGACACATGAGCCTGCTGCATAGCCTGGGCTAGCAGGCTGTCAAAGTCCCCGTCTCCACCCAGACCTTTATCATTGTCCATCCCGGCCTTTACCAGTAGCCAGTGAGCTGTCAGCCAGTTGGTCAGGGGGTAGGTGTTAATCTTACCCTGCTGACTGAGGCAGAGCTGGTAGGAGGCTTTATAGGCTTGCTCCATCTCCGCCAAAGAGCGACGACACTCTTTATCCTTGTCCAGATAGACAATTGAACGATGCTTGGCGGCACTCCCTTTCAATGCAAGTCGTTCGACAGTCGTGCCAAACTTTGAGTTCAGTCCATCAATGCGCTTACCGGCACGATTCACCAAACGTTTCGCAACCACAAACTGACCATCATCGTGCAGTTTGACCGCTTCACGTGCCTCAAAATTCGCCAATTGTTCAGCGGATTGAATTGTGGCGCTTGCCGGATCGGCTGAGATAGCCCGTTCATAAGCTTCTATCGCTTTGGAAAACTCTCCAAGCTGGCCCCAAGCCCGCCCCGCTGTTTCAACCAGGCTGGCATTTTTCTCCCATTTCGTTGGCACGCTTTGCAGTAGGTCAGTCAACTTCAGACTCCAGCTTCGAGCTTCTGAATCGGATGCCGTCTTGGCCCATTCGGCAATATTCTCGATTGCGCTCACATATTCCGCCAAAGAGACATAAGTTTGTTTGCTGCTGCGGCGGCGCCGTCCAGTCTCCGTCGTCAAGGCATAACCTGGATCGCCATAACACTGGTAAGCCCCCCAGGTATTGAACCGATCATGTTTATGATAGGTTTCCATCCGCGCCCGTTTCACTGCGTCACCGAAGCTGCTGCCGTAGAGAAAGGCTTCGTAGAAGGTCTCGGCAAAAGTCTGGGCCGCATCATCGTTAACTGCCCAGCCAGCAGCAATAACAGCCTTCACCCCTTGTCCTATCAACTGCGTGGCCAGATTAGCCGCCAAACGATGAAAGGCTTGGCTTCCTTGTCGGCCCTGAGTATCGGTACTCCCAAGATGGCAACAGTTAATGAAGACAAATGCCGGGGTGGAAGGCATCTGGCGTATCTCTATGGGTGTCAGAAAATGGTCTTTTCCAATCACCATCCCTGTTATCAACTTAGGCTTCTCTTTGCCCTGTTGGCTTTTACAGATTGAATCATCTTCAGGTAATGGGTAGTCAACCACACCGTGGCCTGCCAGATGAAGGATCTCGTAGTCATCCGTCATCAACTCAGTGAGAATCTCTGTACCATTGGCGCCAATCAACGCGGGTTTCACATCAAACTCTGACTCGGACAGCAGACGCTCCACAGCCCTCGCCTCTTTCTGTGCTGCGGGCAAGGCAACGAACTCCGAACCATCAAGCCGGGGATCCCCCACAACCAAGGCGCAGTGGTTACTGCAGACGCTACCAACATCACTCTCAAACGAGGCAAGCTGCCGAACCATGCCTACCTTGCTGGCCAGGGGTTCATCTCCGTCAAATCCCGCATATTCAAGCAGCTCCCAGGGGTAACGCGCTGAATGTTTATCCACCACTAATACCATGTCCTGATTATCCCGGACGTGAGTTTTGAATTCACGGGGCACGAGCAGTTCGAACAAGGTGCGCCCTGCCCTGGAATTCGACCAGGTATTGCCGGTCAGTTCTTGCAGGTAGGGTTCGACCGACTGTTTCTGCAGGGGTTGTATGCTCATCTCCAACCGGGCTCGCCCCACCAGGGAGGTATATTTCAGACCACCGTCTTCGGTACTCTCGATGCGCAGGCGCTGCCACCACGCCGGGTCTTCGTCATAATAGACGCGCCGCAATCGACCATCGCCGGAAATAATCTCAGGTAGAGCAGTAATCCTGTTTCTAAACTCCGGACCTTTAACAATCTGGTGTAAGGCATGCAGGGCGCCAACGGCTACATCCTCATACAATTCGATAAACCTGACACTTTGAATCGTACGCTCAATATTGTTGGCAGGCCCGGCAAGCAGTTGATTGGCCTGCAACACCGCCCGCAGCATCGCAGTAACGGCATCTTCTGTAGACATACCGCCGGCACCGGTACCGATCAGCAGTGCAGACAGGCCGATCTCTTCCGGCTGGGCATTGCCCTCTTCCTGAACGGTAAGCACGTAGCGCAATACTGCTTCACGGAACGTGTCGGTAAGACCGCTGCTGGTCAAGGTTCCCACCTCTCCCAATCCTATAATGATGGCACCGGGCAGTTCATCCTGGTGGTTTCTTAAAAGCACCTCGTTGGTTTGTAATGGGCCGGGATAGAGATTCAGCAGCAGACGCTTTTTCAGCCGGTTTTCCAGACAGGCATCCACTGCTGCCTCTGCACTGACAATGCTGTCACCCTGATAGTGACCCACTGCCACCGGGCTGGTGGCGAAACGCAGGTTGCCATGCACCACCGAGACCTGTATTTGAAGTTGCACGGGTTTACGGGGGACTGCCGCCGTTGACCGTCCCAAAAATGCCGCTGTGAGTAGATCTTCATCGGGATAGACGTCGATCTGGTCAGGCAGCATCTCACGTCGCGCCTCGACACCTCGCGCTGTCTGCGGACGAGTGGACAGCAGTTGTGTATTGCCCGTCTTCAGTATCTCCAACATCCCTGTGAAGGCAGGTTCATGGTCAGGAATATCACCATGTGACGCATCCACAAACCAGTGTTTGATGCCTGCCGGAATACCTGTGTTCCAGGGAACCTGGCCGTCTCCCTGGGAAGTGGAGAAAAAACGGATCTTGGTTTTTCCCTTCGGGTTCTCGTCCACTTCCACCGCAACCGGCGTCTCATCCGCGCGCCCCGCAATGTAGAAAACCCTTTCCGAATCCAGCGGGTGGCTATCCAGCTTATCCCAGGTGCTCTGAGCACTACGCAGATCCGCTTTTCCGGGTCGCTTCCAGTCACCGCCCAACACCTTGCCGAATTGGTCCCACAGAATATCCGCCGGTATCTTTCCCTGATCATCCAAGGGCAGCAGCTCAAGCATGCCCCTGAACTGACTTAGCACAGCCAGCAGTTGATCCTGATTATGCCGAAGATCCGCCAGCGCCAGCATTTTCACCGTACTGTCCTGGCGGGAGAAGATCCTGGGAATGGAGTAGGAACCTCTGTTCGGGGTACCCAGCATCAGCACACGTGAACCGGTCCGCTCCCGTAAACGATCCCACAACTGCGGATCCTGAGCGATCATTGCACGGAAGACGATACCACCCATCGAGTGAGCCACAATATGTACCGGCTGATCGGTATTGCGCAGCCGCTCATCCACGGCTGCGGCCAGCAACAGTCCACTCTCCATTACGCTGCGGCGCCAATCGTAAGGGAAGGGAATCACCTCGTGGGTATCTGCAAGAAAATCGATCAAATCACCATAGGCGAGACCGACAACCTGCTGTGCACTGACGTCAGAAGCTTTGTATTCAAGTTTTGTGAATTTGCCCCGCAGCAGGTCGAATGGATCCACCCAGATCCGATTGTTGTCGACAGCAAGATGGCTGCCTGTCAATCCGGGAAGGAGAAACACAGTGGGGACTTCACCAGACACTCTTTCGGCAGACAGGGTACGCGCCACTGTCTTTTTCGTCTGCTTCCTCAACTGAAAACCGGTAGGAGGTGAGGCGATCTCGGTCAGGGCAGACAACAAGCCGCGGCGTGTTCGTTTATTGCTGAAATACTGGAAATGGTTGACATCCCTGCCCTGATCAAACAGCACCGGGATACGGGCCGCCCGGCGCGCGCCTCCATCCATGGAAGGGGTATTCACCACCAGATCATGATCACTCTCGTAGAACTGGTCGAGGAAGAACATGGCAATCTTCTTAAAGATCCCCGTGGGATTGATATCTCCCTCTATCACTGCCAGTGAAGCATGGGTACTTACCGGTGTGCTGTTGAGCAATCCGATGAGTGGTGAACCCGGCATTTGTGCCTCTAACCCAGGCAACTGTTCCGGGCGTGTGCGCTCCTTCGCTACCGCCAAAGTGAAGGTCTTGAGCAGTCCATAGATGGGGCTGGCCTTCAACACCGGTATCTGACCGATGACATTGAGCACGCCGGATAGATAGAGATCCAGCTTGCCGCTCGCCAGGGTAGTACCACGCGCCGGACAGGCTACCCGAACGAACCTTTCTATCCTGGGCTGCTTCTCCATGAGCAGCGTATTGAGTTTTTGGAGCTGGCGGCGATGGTGTGCGTAATCGTCTTTGACCTCTTGCAGGATGCCGGCAAGACCGAAGAGGCTATCCGCATCGAATAACGCAATCTCTTCACGGGTAAATGGCTCACGGGATTCATCGAATTGAGCTCGGCATAGCAGCTCTCCAACCAGTCCGCCACGGGAGTGACTGACCAGATGTAAGGTTACTTTGTCCGGCAAGGCTTCGAGCAATTCTATAGCATTATCGATAGGGCTTTCGCTGAGTGTGCGGTGCTCAAAGGCGAGAATATTTTCGCCATAGAAGCCTTTGAGCTGATCCCAGGTATCGTCGAAAGACATTTTCCAAAGATCGGAGAAGCCACCTCTGGTACTGGAGGCTGTGCCATGAATGAACAGCAGTATGGGGACAGTGTTATCAATCTCTTCCGCTTGTACGGGCTGAAATCCCGAACGCTCATCCCCGCTGCTGTCCAGTTGATGAATCCTAAACAGGGCACCGTCACCGACCAGCTGATCTTCGATCAACTCTGCAACCTTTCTGGCGGTAAACTCAGCAGCCTTCCCGGTCACATGGTCGATAATCCTTCCTTTGACATCCAGCAGTTTGAATGCCTCGACCAGCAGTCCATCCTCACCCCGGGAGTGCTGATTCGAGAACGTCAGCCGCCTGGGTATCACCAACTGATCCGGTTTGGCACCGCGATGAGAGTCAGCTGTTAATATCTCCTCCCGAAGCCTGCCCACCGAAGTGAATACCTGCAGATTGTCCTCAAGGGTCAATTCGACCACATCCTCATCCGTGGCCGCCAACTCCACAGTGCTGCTTTCACCTGATCGATCCGGCACAAGACTGACGGCTGACCCATCACGCACCTCCACCTGAAGAATATCTGTCAGCTCTTCCGCCAGCCGTTCGTTCAGCTCCCGGGTCGAAATATCTCGTCCCTGTACCACAAAGGTGGTTTTATTTCGCTTTGCTGGCATCTTGCCGTCCTCTTCGGTGAAGCGTGCTGGGCTTGGCGGGGATGGCATCCACTACAGTGAAATACAGACCACTCTGCCATTAGGATGTCTGGTCAATACCCCGGATGTCCGGCACACTTTGGAGACTCTCCTTCCCAGTCTAGCAGACAGGCCGGATCGCTCTCGATCCATACCTGGATATAGTCGAATATAAACAGGCAAACCCAGCTTTTTTCGATGTGACTTCGCCTGTATTCAAACAGCATTTTCACTCTGTCGGCAAAGCATTCAATGAAGAACTGGAAGCTCAAGTGGAGAGTATCTGCCAGGCCAGCTGCGGAGAAAGAGGGCCAGCACAGGACAGAAAGCCAGGAAGGATGGGGACGTTATTTTTTCTAAGGCTAACTCATCTTGACCGCTTAACAGTAGGGTTCCCCCGGAAGCCTTCGAAGAGTGGCGCTGAGTGTTCAGCCGCAATCTCTTCAAACCTTTCCAGCAGGTGAAGAAATATATCGAATAGATCAGGGTCAAAATGGATCCCTCTGTCTTTCCGCATAATTTCGACAGCCTTTTCCACACTGAGCGCACACTTGTAGACGCGATCATGAACCAAGGCATCAAACACGTCCGCAATAGCCACCATTCTAGCGCTCAAAGGGATCTCCTCTCTGGCCAGTCCACTGGGATACCCGCTGCCATCCCACTTTTCATGATGGCCCAGAGCAATATCCTTCGCCATCTGCAGCAAAGTGGTTTCCGAACCGGCAAGGATCCTGCCACCGATCACCGGATGGGTCTTCATCACCTCATATTCCTCAGTGGTCAGTGGGCCGGGTTTGCGCAACACGCTGTCCGGTATACCGATCTTGCCGATATCGTGCATGGTGGAAGCGATGCGGATCTCATCGACCCTGCTGCGTTCCCACCCGACCGCTTCCGCCAGCACTTCACAATACAGGCCGATACGACGGATATGCGAGCCGGTTTCCCCGCCATCACGGGATTCAGACACCCACACCAGACGCAGGGCGATCTCCTCTTCCCGCGCATGAATATCGCTTGTGCGGCGACGAACCTCTTCTTCGAGATACTTTCGCACCAGGACATTTTCGCGCCCCATCTGCAGGAAGCTGCGTTGCTCTTCATAAGCGTCGCCGAGCAGTTCGATTATGAGAATCTTTTTCTCGTTCCAGGATGCCGCTATCGCCTCCAACGCATACTCTTTTCCCTGCGCATCCGTCTCGACCCAGGGTCCAGACTTTCTCCGCTCATTATCAGAGGCCCAAACCTCTCTGGCCTCAATCAGAAAATTCTCAATGAAGGGGAACTTAACATCCGGCCATAAAGCCTTTTCGGCATCAAAGGCCTCTGGATAGATCGACTGAAAAGAGAGTGGCGAAGGACCTAGCAGGCGGAAGGAGCCGTTCTCCAGTGGCTCCATGGGCAACA
This sequence comes from gamma proteobacterium endosymbiont of Lamellibrachia anaximandri, assembly GCA_016756835.1. Taxonomy (GTDB): domain Bacteria; phylum Pseudomonadota; class Gammaproteobacteria; order Chromatiales; family Chromatiaceae; genus QGON01. The sequence continues at coordinate 15,301 of JAESPE010000075.1, forward strand.
TATTCAGCGCATTGCAGTAATCCAACCCCTGGGGGTAACTTCGTACATTTGCACGCGTGACCTGTGTTTCTATTTTTGCCAGCTTTCGACGCAGTAGATTCAGTTCATTGGCTTTTTGCTGGGCTTCACCCCGCCAGTGAATCGCCTGGCTCCGATCCTGCAGAATAGCCCAGTCACCAGAGTCGCTTGATAACAGGTGGACGTCCGCGTACCTGTCCGGCCCCAGCTCCACCGCAGGGAGCAGCAGTACCTCTTCAGTAAGAGGCAGCATATTTTCGAGAAAGAGAACCTGATCTTCTGCCGCACGGCCGAGCACAAGTTGCTCCAGGCCAAACACACTCAGTTCACCGCCCATGTCGCTCAGCAGGCCGTCTTTACTGATCCGCAAGTAGGCAACAGGGGTATATTCCAGAAACTGCCGGAAAACGGTGTCGGACACAAACTTGGGCAGTACGTTGATCACCTAGCCCCCCAGCATCTCTGCCGTCAATGCCCCGAAGGCATCTTCGACACCTTTGCCGGTTTTCGCACTCGTTTCAAACACCGTCCAGCCCCGCTCTGCGAGCCGCGCGATCTCCCTTCTCTCGATATCCCACTCGACGGTCAGGTCCGCCTTGTTGATCAGCAATGCAAAAGGCACCCTGCCAATCTCATCTTCAACCTTCTCCTGCAGGGCCAGAGCAGTGTCAAGGGTTTCGGCACGGGTGCCGTCTGCCACGAGCAGAACCCCTGACGATCCCCGTATGTAAGAGGATCGCACCTTCATGAACTCATCTTCCCCCGCCAAATCCCAGAGGATGAGTTCAACATTCTGATCGTTGATTACCAGGGATTTCTTGTCGATCTTTACCCCTAGCGTGGTCAGGTATTTTTCGCTGAAGATACTCTTAACGAAACGCTGAACCAGAGAGGTCTTACCCACTGCAAAGGCACCCAGCAAACAGATCTTCTTACGTACCATTTGATGCCGCCGGTAAATCTGTCAGGTGAATTTTAAAGGTGACGCTACGATTCATTCTCTTATTCTGCTCCAAACCTTCATCTCTCACCGGCTCGTCTGCGCCCACACCCTGGGCTGTCAGATATTCCACACCGATGCCATTAGTAATGAGATAGTAACGCACATACTCGGCACGCCTACGGCTGAGTTCCATATTCCGCTGTGGTCTGCCTGAAGAGTCGGAGTGACCAATGATCACTATCCGCACACGCTTATCCACCGTGCGGACTATTTGCAATAGCCGTTTCATCTGTGCCGGAAGCTGTCCTAGACCGTTTTGCCGATTATCCTGCTGTGCGGCATCCACGCCGAAAAGAATCACCGTCTGCTCAAGCTGCGACTTCAGCAACAGCAACTCGGCCAGATCCAGATCCTGCAAGCCGTCACCATCGTACTGGGTGATCCCGGGGATATGAAGCGCCTGTTTTCTTGCTGACGCGATCCAAGCATGTGGCGCACTCCCGCTGGCGGTCAAAACACCATCCTGAAAATCCAGGCTCACACTATCGGGTGGCGCAAGGCCGGAAAGGTCAGGTTCGATAGTGACATTGCTGTCATCGTAGCGCTCTATCCCTGGAAGCTGCTGCGCCAGCGCCTGCGCCGCATTGATCCAAATATTAAGGTGCGCTGCCACGGGCAGTCAGCAACCCATCGCGCAGACTTAGGCTGACTGTATCCGGGGCTGCCAGGCTGGAGAGATCCACCACAGTACTAAGCTCCGAGTCATCAAGCTCCATTATGCCAGGCAGTACCCGAGCCAACCTGCGAGTGTCGACAATCCATGAGTGAGGGGCTGTACCGCTGATTTTGAGCAGACCCCTGGAAAAGCTCAATGTAACGGTTGCCGGTGGCACCAATATCCTGCGCGCACGCTGCAGCACCAGCTCATCCGATAATGCCTGATAAGGCCGGAACCTGTGTACGATCTTGTCGTGCTCAATCGGGTGGGTAGAGAGAATTTCTACCGGATTCTTTGCCAGAGGATCTCGCAAACCGTAAATCCGATAGACCCCGTCCTGTTTGTCCGTCTCTGTTACGATAATACCCGGTTCCATCTTGAGTTGTTGCAGATAGTCTTCCCAGCGCAGGTGATCACGGATAGACAGAAACAGCCACAGTCCCAGAACAACCGCTATTACCAATAGCGACACGACCAGCAATGGTGAAAACTTGCGCGGAGCTTGCTTGAAACGAGTCTGCAGGCACGATTTCAGATGATCCCGCACCGGCTCCAGGAGAGTGGGATCAACATCTGATGCATCCAGAACTTCAGCTTGCTCCAGATGGATATTTTCCAGGGCATTATTGAAAACCTGCCGTAGGCTCTCCGGCGCATTTCCACGAATGGCGCCAGCGATGACCGCCTTCGGCCCTTGCACCAACCAGATCGTGAAATCACCCATCTGGATACTATTCAGGGCTTGCTCCTCTTCAACATTGAAAGAGTCCCTGACAAAATCCTGGATCGCGGTCAGCATCCCTGAGACCAGGTCCGCATCCTGAAAGGCTTCAGTTTCCACCGCTACGTGCTGCAACAGGAGACCGCTCTCCGGGTGGATAAGGAAGACCTGCTCCACCCGGTAAACCAAGCTGTGCAGCAGGACGATCTCGGCGAAAGGCCTTCCGCTACGCATCGATTCCAGACGCCACTTCAGGCCCTGCCAGGAAAGACTGTTCTCCACTGCCTGGCTGAGGGACTGAATCATCTGTTTCAATGTTTCAGACATGGCCTTACGGATCGCAGGACCAATAACCGGAAACAGTAGATCAGCGAAGGTACGGATATTGCGTTTCACAGAGACCCTGATGATCTCCTCAACGGTGGGACTTAGCGCAGTGGAAAGCTTTTCACCCTGCTTTGCACTGAGCAGCAGCGCCTCGGGCAGCACCCGGCTGACATCCTGTGCATGCAGGTCGGGATCATCCAGGCGCTCGCCCAGCTCTTACAGCCGATTCTGCTCTGGCTGCAACAGCAGATGACGCAGCTCTTCCAGTCCGTCTTCCATTTCGATATTCCGGTCAGCTATCTCTGCCGTCTCATCTCTGGATATAGCAGGACTATTCAAGACCTCCGGACTCCCCCTGGCTCAACATGGAAGTATCGGAGAGGCGCAACGCCAGCTCCGTCAGCAAACCGGATAGTGCGGAGCGATCCACCTTATCTTCCCGCAACTCACCAGCCGTCCGGTCAAGGGCGTTACTGGTTTCGTCATATTTCCTGCCGATCTCCTCGGAGAGCGTCTTTGACTGATCCAGGATCTGTTGACGAAGTTCCCGGGTAACATCATCAAATTGATTATCCATCTCGGTCAGTTTCTTCTCCATAAGCTTGATGGCTTTGCTCAGTTCGTCCTCCAGCCTCTTTTCCCCTTCGGCACGGTCATTCTGTTCGTTTTTCAAACGGGCACTCAGGGATCCGATCTCTTTGTTGACATAGCCTTCAAGATCATTAAGACGTTTGGAGGACTCTTCACGCAGCCGCGTAACCTCTTTCATAATGCGCTCTTCGAGACAGGTGAACTTGCGCTCGTAGTCCCGCATCTGGTTGCCGAAGAGGATATCCCGGATCTTGTCGACATTCTCCACCCCGGAAGATGCCTCTGCCCCTGCATTTTCACCATCACTGCTTCTTGTTGCGGTGGGGAGGTCTGTCGGTTTTTTTCTTTGCCCGGCCATATTTTTTCCCTTCAAAGCTAACGCCGGCATTCGAAACCAGCTAAGTATTATCCCACCTCAATTCAGGGGGGGAGATGAAAAGCAAGTGAGTCTTCGACCTCGTGAAAGATTTTGGGACATCCCAGTCCCCAAAATCGACTCGGCCTTCGACAGCCTGTTTGTGCCCCGGCCGTCCCGGTCACT
>JAESPE010000076.1 GCA_016756835.1 gamma proteobacterium endosymbiont of Lamellibrachia anaximandri
ACTTGTATCTTTCGACACGCACCCACTGGGTAACACTAACCAATTTCATCCCTTATTGGGAATTCCGAGGCTCCGAGTTTAGCTCGGCACAAGGATATCCCGGTTATGGTTATGGCGGTTATCCGGGTTACGGCTATGGTGGCTACCCGGGTTACGGTTATGGTGGCTACCCAGGTTATGGCTATGGTGGTTATCCGGGTTATGGCTATGGTGGCTATCCGGGTTATGGTTATGGTGGCTACCCGTATGCTGCCCCTGCCCCTGCTGCACCGGCTGCTGCCGAATAGTCCATCATCTTATTCACTGCGAGAAACCCCCGCCTGCGCCGGCGGGGTTTTTGTTTGTCCGATAGTCTTCTCCTGCTATCCTCCAGGCACCTTACATAGTCTATTCCGGAATTATGCAGGAAACACACATTACGCTGGCACACGGCAACGGTGGCCGTTTTATGCGGGAGCTGATCGAAGAGATCTTCTCCCGACATCTCAAGAATCCCACTCTCGATATTCAGGCGGATGCAGTTCGGCTGGATCTGCATGATCAGGGGGATCTGCTCTTCACTACCGATGGATTCACGGTCCAGCCACTGGAGTTTCCCGGAGGCAACATCGGCTCACTGGCGGTGCATGGCACGACCAACGATCTGGCGGTTGCCGGTGCGATCCCTCGCTACCTCAGTCTGAACGCCTTCATCGAAGAGGGTTTTGAGGTTGAGAGGCTTGACCGTATTGTCAGAAGCATCGCAGAGACCGCAAACGCAATTGATGTACAGGTTGCAGCAGGCGACACCAAAGTATTGAGGCGGGGTGAAGGCGGTGGTGTCTATCTGGCGACGACCGGTATAGGAGTCAGGCAAAAAGGGCTGCAACTTGGACTCGACCGCGTACGAGCCGGAGACCGGTTGCTTGTCAGCGGGCCTGTTGGGGATCACGGTATCGCCGTGATGTTGGCTCGCGAGCAATTTGGTCTGCGGGGGGAGCTTCGTTCAGATGCCGCCAGCGTATTACGCCTGACACAGGCGCTCACTCCCCTGCCTGGTCTCCACTTTATGCGTGACCCAACCCGGGGAGGCCTGGCGACAGTGGGACACGAGATCTGTCACGCCACCGGCCTGCAGATCCGCCTCCAACAGTCGGAAATCCCAATTCAGGATCCTGTCAACTCAGTGTGCGAAATGCTCGGCTATGATCCGCTCTATCTCGCTTGTGAGGGCCGGGTTGTGGCCGTAGTTTCAGAAGATCAGGCAGATGCGGCATTGCAGGCCTGGCGCCATCTGCCGGAAGGGGCGTCTGCCGCCATCATCGGAACGGTGATCAAGGATGACCCATATTTGATCATGGAGACACCTCTCGGCGGCGCACGCATACTCGAAGAGTTGGAAGACGATCCCCTGCCCCGGATCTGCTAACCACCAAGAACACAAAAAGCATATTCTCAGAAGCCAAGCTGAATAGTGTCCAGGGGAAAGGTCTACTAACGCAGCTGGAGATTGTTGGCAAAACCGGTAATTCGCGCCAGTGTCTCAGCGGCTCCGGCACCCAGACGCTCGGCAAACCGATCCCATACATCCTCTTCCAGCGTGAAATCGACAATCTCCTCGGCACCGATTATCTCTCTGGCAACATAACTACTGCTGCCGAAATCGTCCACCAATCCCATTTTCAGGGCATCTTCCCCACTCCAGAAGAGTCCGCTGAATATCTCAGGGTATTCAGTGACTTTGAGGCGCTCTCCCCTTCCCTCACGAACGCTATCGATGAATTGGACGTGCAACTGATCCAGTAAGCGCTGAATATGCGCCTTATCAGGGTCACCCACTGGTGAGAATGGATCCATGATGCCTTTGTTTTCGCCAGCAGTCATCAAGCGGCGCTCGATGCCTAACCCTTGCATCACATCAACGAAGCCAAATCCGTTCATTAATACACCGATGGAGCCGACGAGGCTGCCTTTGTCCGCATAGATCTCATCCGCTGCGGCAGCGATGTAGTAACCGCCTGAGGCACAGATATCCACGATTACCGCATAGACTTTGATTTTGGGGTTCTCTTTTCTCAGGCGGGTAATCTCTTCATATATGTAGCGCGATTGAACCGGGCTGCCGCCCGGGGTATTCATGCGCAGAATGATGCCCTTGGTCTTCTCATCCTCGAAGGCGTTGCGCAGGCCGGTCACAACTTTGTCGGCACTCGCTTTGGTGTCCGGGGCAATCACGCCTTTGACTTCAACCAGTGCCGTGTACTCTGTCGCAGTTGAAACACCTTTGCCCAAGTCATCGTTCCACCATAATGCCAAAAGAACAAAGAGATATAGAAAGGTCAGGCTTTTAAAAAAGATGCCCCATCGCCGGGTTCGACGACTTTCAGCAATGGAGCCCAACACAACCTTGTCCACCAGTTCCCTTTCCCAATCACTGGGAATGGATTGAGAACGTGGCTTGCCATTATTTATATCTGACATGAATAAACCTTAATAATAGATTGTATTTTAAGTAAATTGCTTATTGTTTAATCTGCGATTCCAACCACTTAGGGATGGCGGAAACATCATGCAGACAGTCCAGAGGTTTGTGTCGGAGAAGACGCTCCTGACTATGGACACCATAGGTTACGCCAAGTGAGTGGGTGCCAGCATTGCTTGCCATTTCCAGATCGTACTCGGTATCACCAATCATCAGCGCCTCGTGCGGCTCAACGCCGAGCCTATTGAGGATCTGTTCCAGCATCTCAGGATGGGGCTTGGAAAAAGTTTCATCAGCACAACGGGTTATATGGAAATACTCTCCTAACGCCGTAGCTTCCAGAACCTGATCCAACCCCTGCCGGCCCTTGCCCGTCGCCACTGCCAGCAGATAATCCTGCTGTGCCAGGGTTTCGATGACTTCTCGCGCCCCGTCGAACAGACTGGATGGGGTTTCGTTGCCGCCGAGGAAATGGTAACGATATCGGGAAACGACATTGCGGTGCAGTTCATCATCCGCGCCGGGAAACAGGGTATCTATGGCCTCTCTCAGACCCAGACCGATAATATTACTTATCGCATCGTTACTCGGGCAGTCCAATCCAAGATCGTCTACCGCAGCCCGTACGCAGTCCACGATACGCGCCTCTGAGTCCATTAAAGTTCCATCCCAATCAAATATTAACAGCTTAAACTTCATCTATTTTCTTCATCCAGTTTTTCAAGCAGGGTTTCCAACTCCGAAGGAAGTGGCGCCTTGATTTCAAGATCTCTCTTCTCATCTGGCCAGCGGAACTTCAATTTATGTGCATGCAAAAACAGCCGTTTCAATCCCAGCTTGCGCATTTCCCGATTGGCCGCTTCATCACCGTATTTAGTGTCGCCCAGTACCGGTGAGCCTAACCAGGCACAGTGAACGCGAATCTGATGTGTTCTTCCGGTGATGAGTTCGGCCTCCACAAACGTGTAATTCCGGAATCGCCTCAGGCGTTGAAAGCGGGTCTGGGCCGATTTTCCTTCCGGATCGACCCTGACCAGCCTCTCTCCACCTTGAAGGGTATTTTTCAGAAGGGGGGCATCTGCATTTTTACGACCTTTGCGCCAACTGCCCGCAACCAGTGCGAGATACCGTTTATCGACTCGATTATTCCGTATAAGTTCATGCAATATCCTTAGGGCACTGCGTTTCTTACTGATCAGCAAGCAGCCAGATGTCGCGCGATCCAGACGATGCACCAATTCCAGGTGATGATCTTCGGGCCGTAGCTCACGTAGTGCCTCAATAACTCCAAAATTCAGTCCGCTCCCACCATGAACAGCAATGCCCGATGGTTTGTTCAGGACCAAAAAGCGGTCATTTTCGAAGATAATGGCGTTTTCCAACTGGGCAAGGAGGTTTTTCGTCGGCTTGGGTTTTTCTGCGGGATCGGGCAAACGGACAGGAGGAATGCGCACCATATCCCCGCCCTTCAAGCGATAAGCCGCCTTCACACGCCCCTTGTTTACCCGTACTTCTCCCCGTCGCAGGATGCGATAGACAAAGCTTTTCGGTACGCCCTTGAGTTCCCGCATAAGAAAATTGTCGATTCTCTGCCCCGCGAAATCCGCATCCACGGTTACAAATCGGACTGCTGGAGAATTCTTTTTTGATTCTGACATTTAGCGGCTTTTTTCTATCGTTAAGTCATTGCTAGGCAAAAGAAAGATTGCTATATTGCCAGTTGATTTTTTTGACGGTGGCCGGGCCTTGCAGCACAGCCGCCGTCAGCGCGGTAAGAGATTTGATAGCCTGTAGGATTTTTTTTCCTGCAGGAAGACAATTCAGCATATCGCAAGGGCCCCTGCCCCATAATTTTTTGCCAACACCTCATTATCCGTTTGGCAAGACGTAAAGTCTTGATCTTACGCCGGTAGAGATATTGGCCTCTCAGGCGGCCCAGGACTGTGCTGACCGAGCAAACAGGTGCCACATGCGGCCCGTCTTGCTGAACTCTGTCTGCGGCACATAAGCGATGCGATCATAAAATTATTGATCCAGAGCGCAGCGTAACGGATCTGGCAAAGCGCCAAATACCCTTCGCTCAAGTGCCTTACAGAAGTTCAGAGAACGGCTGACTGCCAGATGGTGAACTTTAACAGCTTTTCAACTGCCCGAGCCAGTTTCGGGAAACGATCGTGGGTAAAACGACTTTGCCCTCAACTCGACAGCCAGAAGAAAACGGGCGCTGACTGAACAGAAAGCAGTCAGACCGTTTTCATTGCGCGGATTTCCGCCTGCTGTGACGAGACTCGAGCAGTTGCATGGATAGAAAATATGAAACGCATGCTAATCAATGCAACTCAATCAGAGGAGTTGCGTGTTGCCATCGTCGATGGCCAAAAACTTTTCAATCTGGATATCGAACTTCCCGGTCGGGAACAGAAAAAAGCCAACATCTACAAAGGGCGCATTACCCGGGTGGAACCCAGTCTTGAGGCTGCCTTCGTCGAGTACGGCGCAGAACGTCACGGCTTTTTGCCGCTAAAAGAGATTTCCCGGAGCTACTTCTCCGAGTCCGCGCAACAGTCTTCCAAGCGCGTAAATATCCAGGAAGCCATCAAGGAAGGCCAGGAAGTTGTGGTCCAGGTCGAAAAGGAGGAGCGTGGCAATAAAGGCGCTGCACTGACGACCTTTATCTCCCTGGCGGGACGCTATCTTGTGTTGATGCCCAACAACCCCAGGGCTGGAGGCGTCTCACGCCGCATCGAAGGTCAGGACCGGGCGGACCTGCGCGAGGCGATGAGTGCGTTGACCATCCCCGATAATATGGGACTGATCGTTCGTACTGCGGGTATCGGCAAGAACTCGGAAGAGCTGCAGTGGGATCTGGATTATCTGGATCAGCTCTGGCAGGCCATCGATAATTCCGCAAGCGGCAAACCGGCGCCTTTTCTTATTTATCAGGAAAGCAATGTCATCATTCGATGCATCCGCGACTATCTACGGGCGGATATTGGCGAAATCGTCATCGACGATGCAGATGTCTACTCCCAGGCCGAGCGTTTTATCAACCAGGTCATGCCGCAATATTCCAAGAAGTTGCGCCGCTATCAGGACGAGGTGCCCCTTTTCAGCCGCTATCAGATTGAAAGTCAAATCGAATCAGCCTTTCAACGTGAGGTGCGGCTGCCATCCGGTGGGGCTATCGTAATCGATCCTACCGAGGCACTGACCTCTATCGACATCAACTCAGCCCGCGCAACCAAAGGCGCGGACATTGAAGAGACAGCACGCAATACTAACCTGGAAGCAGCCGATGAAGTCGCCCGCCAGTTGCGACTGCGGGACCTCGGCGGTCTGTTCGTCATCGATTTTATCGATATGACTCCCGCCCGCAATCAACGGGAAGTGGAAAATCGTCTGAAAGATGCACTCAAAGAGGATCGGGCCAGAGTCCAGATCGGCCGCATCTCACGGTTTGGTCTGCTGGAGATGTCCCGGCAGCGACTCCGTCCCTCTCTCGGTGAAGCCAGCGAACAGGTCTGCCCTCGTTGTAAAGGCCACGGCACAGTCAGAGGCGTCGAGTCCCTTGGTCTCTCTATCCTGCGCATCATCGAAGAGGAGGCAATGAAGGAGAACACTGGACGCATTATCGCCCAGTTGCCGGTCGACGTAGCCACTTTCCTGCTCAATGAGAAACGCACAGCGATTCACGATATAGAAAATCGTCAAACTATTAGTGTTGTACTGGTGCCAAACACCAGCCTGGAGACACCGAACTACCGTATCGAACGGGTGAAGAGCAGTGAGTTGCCCGAAGACCAGGATGATGCCGCCAGTTATAAAATGGTGGAGAAGGAAACATCCGAGGCGCCTGTCTTTGCCAGGGTGGAGCAGCCCAAAAGTGAGCAGCCCACGGTCAAAGCAATTGCCCCTGCATCTCCTGCTCCTCAACGTGCTATCCAACCGGAAGCGAAGAGTTCGGAAGCAAAAAGTGAAGAAAACGGCTTTCTCAAGAAGATCTTCACCAGCCTTTTCTCTCATCGTGCAGAGGAAAAAAAGGAAGAACCTGAAGAACAGAAGAGAGAGGAATCCAAGCCACGCCAAAACCAGCGCAACAGACGTGATGGACAGGGCTCTCGCAGCCGAGGAGGACGGAGGCGTTCCGGCGGCAGTAACCGTCGCAGTGGAAACAGGCGCAATGCCGATGAAGCGGAAACCGGTCAGAGCCAGGGTCAGAAGAGCCAGCCTCAGCGCGGGGAACAGAAAAAGCGGCAGGAACAAAAAAAGCCCGCCAAGGAAGCATCGAAACAACAGGTCGTCGAAGCAGATAACGTGCAACCCGAAACAGGTAGAGATGACGCGCCAAAACCCAAAGGTAGCCGTAGCGGTTCACGCCGTGGACGTCGAGGAGGACGTCGCCGTCGCCCAAGCGATGAGCGTGAACAGGGTCAGCAGAAAGAGTCAGAAAAAGCTGAACGCTTTTCGATTGATGCGATCCCTGCCCCGACGAGGCCGACCGCAGAGGATGTGAGTCCCACTCCATCCAAAGCCGAAGCACCTGCCCCTAAGCGCGCCAAGCCAGCGGTTAGCGAGACTACAACCGAAAAAGTAGCCCCGAAACCTGAGAGTGCGCCGGAAAAGAAACCAGAAATGGTAGTAACAAAACCGGTTACCGCTCCACCAAAAACAGAGGAAAAGACACCAGAACCAAAGCCAAAACCTGCTGCTTCGGTGGAACCCAAAGCTGCACCGAAAAAGCTGGTTCAGATCACAACCAAAAAAGTCACAAAGACAGAAGAGAAGGTTGCACCCAAGGAAGAGAAAGAACCTAAGGAGAGGGCCGCTCCAAAACCAAAGGCAGTCAGAAAGAAGCGGGCTGCTGCGAAACCAAAAGCGAAGGCTTCCACTGCGGAGAAAACTTCAGCTGAGGCCCCTGCCAAATCCCAGGAGGAGAAGCCGGAACCTTCGGCCACGATAGAAAAAGCGGTTGCCAGCAAACAGAAAAAACAGTCTGCAGCAGCGAAAGAAGAGAAAAAACCGGCATCAGTACCGTCTGAAACTATCGTCAAGGCGGCATCGGCTAAACCTAAACCTGCGACAGAGACGCCTAAACCGTTGGCCCAGGCAGAGAAGAAACCCACCGCCGCGGCCTCTCAGAAAGAGAGTACACCTGCTGAAAAGTCGGATGATTGAATCATAATCCGTGCGCTGACCCGCCTGATTGCAGGCAGGATCAAGCACAACGGATTCGGCTTATGTTGCTTGTTCATAGCGCATTTTGCCTGATCCGCTACGCTTGATCAGGCCTACGACGGGTCATCGACACGGTGGTCTACAGGTTTCGTTCTTTGATCCTGCTCAGCAGCCCGATAGAAGCCGCTTCCACCAGATCGAAGACGTTTTCAAACCCAGCGGGACCACCGTAATAAGGGTCAGGAACTTCCCGAACTTCCAGATGCGGGGCAAAGTCGAGAAAAAGATGGAGTTTCTCTTCCAGACCCGGCGGGCAAAGAGTCATCAGGTCATCATAATTTGACCGGTCCATAGCGAGAATATAGTCAAACTGCTCAAAATCTTCCGGCATCGCTTGGCGGGCCCGCAGGTCACTCAGATCGACATCGCGATTTAGGGCGGTCTGCTGAGCTCTTCGATCCGGGCTGCCACCAATATGGAAATCGATAGTACCGGCTGAATCCGTGGCTATCAGGTGAGCCAGCCCCTCCTTTTCGACCAGCGCGCGAAAAACACCCTGAGCTGTTGGGGAGCGACAGATATTGCCCATGCAGACAAAAAGTACTTTGACTGCCGCTTCGATTTTCGGTTTTCTACCAAACATTTGAAATCTCATAGCGATAAAGGTACGTGTATTAATGCTTTTTCAGCACCGATAAGATGTCGGATCGTCAATAGCCGCATCCTGAAATCCTTTGGCCCGCAGGCGGCATGAATCGCAAACGCCACAGGCCCTGCCTTCTGGATCTGCCTGATAGCAGGAGATCGTAAGACTATAGTCCACACCAAGACGGATGCCGGTGGAGATAATCTCCGCTTTGCTCATATCGATCAGCGGTGTGTGAACTCTGAACTGTTTTCCCTCAACCCCCGCTTTGGTGGCAAGATTGGCAAGTTGCTCGAATGAGTGGATAAATTCCGGCCGGCAATCCGGGTAGCCGGAGTAGTCGACCGCATTGACGCCGATAAAGATATCCTGTGCACCCAGCACTTCAGCCCAACCCAGTGCCAGGGAGAGAAACACTGTATTGCGGGCAGGCACATAGGTGACGGGTATACCCTCCTGCGCATGATCCGGCACCGGGATGGCACTGTCAGTGAGCGCTGAGCCTCCAATTGTTTCCAAGCCGATGCGAACCATTTTGTGCTCGGCGGCATTCAGTGATTGTGCCACCCGCCTTGCCGCGCTCAACTCCGCCATATGCCGCTGTCCATACTCCATACTCAATGCATGGCAGGTATAGCCCTGCTGCTGAGCGATGGCAAGAACAGTGGCGGAATCGAGTCCGCCTGAAAGTAAAATAACAGCCTTCTTTGCCTTTAGCATCCCGGCTGCTCGCCCCATAGAATTTTATGCAGTTGCAGTTGGAAGCGGACAGTCAATCTGTCACGCAGAATCCACTCAGCTAGCGCGACTGTGTCCTGCCTGCCGTGTACCGGCGAGAAGAGCACTTCGCAGCGTTCAGTCAGCGCATACTTTACGAGTTGTTCGCAACTCCATCGATAATCCGCTTCATCACAGATGACGAATTTCATCTGGTCATTGGCTGTCAGATGATCAATATTTGCATAGTTGTTTTTCGCTGCTTCAGCGGAACCTGGAGTCTTGATATCCACTATCCTGGAGACGCGCCTGTCCACCTGGGAGATATCGAGCGCGCCACTGGTCTCGAGTGATACCTGATATCCGGTATCACAGAGCGCAGTCAGTAGTGGCAAACCCCCCTTTTGTGCCAACGGCTCTCCGCCGGTCACGCAGACATAGTGGGGGTGATAGGCTTCGACTTCAGAAAGAATCGCGGGAAGATCCCACCACTCTCCACCTGTGAAGGCATATTCCGTATCGCAATAGCTGCAGCGAAGCGGACAACCGGTAAGCCGGATAAAGACGGTGGGAAAGCCACTGCTGCGACTTTCGCCCTGCAGAGAGTGGAAGATCTCGGTAATGCGCAGCCGTGACGGTGCTGCTGTGGCCATCAATGGCCCTCTTTGAACATTCGATCCAGACGGTTTGTTGCAAGGCGCGCCTCGGTTGTACCGGAATACTGTGCCTTCAACCGTTCGAACAGATCCCGGGCCGTTATCCAGGCACGCTTCTCATAGTGTATATAACCACTCTTGAGCATGGCCCCCGGGACCTTGGCGCTGTCGGGATAGTGTTCAATCACCTTTGTGAATTCACTCAAGGCAGTGTCGAAATCACGACTGACGTAACTTGCCTCACCCAACCAGTACTGGGCGTTGTCCTCATAGCTGCCACCGGGAAACTTCTTGAGAAACGAACGAAAGGCGACAATCGACTCCTTATATCGTCCTTGCTTCAGCAGGTTGAACGCCTTCTGATAGGCTGCTGACTCTTTTTTAGCGTCGATTGCGACTGTCGGTGTCACTGCCGCAGTCGGTTTTACGCCACTTGTTTTTTCAGCAGTCGGCACACTCTGTTTTGCGGCTGCTGCGCCACTTCCCGTCAGGTCGACAACCGGCGCCGGAGCACTGGAGGCAGCAGTCGAACGACTCATGCGGGAGAGTCGCTGGTCAATATCGAGATAGAGATCGCGCTGGCGGCGACTCATGGCATCCATCGAATGCTTTTGTAACTCCACCTCGCCACGCAATTGTTGTACCTCCTGCTGTAACTGCTGCAGCTGGAGGATGATATCCGCCAGGCTCTGGTTCCGCAGGATCCGTTCCAGCCGCCCAAGGCGCTGTTCCAGATTGGGGCTCCCGGTCGTTACAGGTTTTTTTTCAGCTGAAAAAGCTTGTGCGCTTAGCAGCGCCACTGCCATAGCCAGTGCCAAAGAAAGCTTCTTCATCTCAGTAGACCAGTTCCACACGTCGGTTCAGCGCCCAGGATTCTTCATTGTTCATCATGGATGCCGGACGTTCTTCGCCATAGCTGATGACGATGATCTGGTTGTCGGCAACACCCTCGGCCATCAGCAGACTGCGCACCGCATTGGCTCGGCGCTCCCCCAGACCCAGATTGTATTCGCGGGTACCGCGTTCATCTGCATGGCCTTCCAGTCTGACACTGACATGAGGATTGCTTGCAAGATACTCGGCGTGGGCACGAATTATCTCCCGGTTATCCATGCCGATGCTGCTCTGGTCAAAATCGAAGTAGAGAATACGGGTCGCCAGGAGACTATAGGGATCGTCCAGTGGATCACCGCTCCAGGAACCTGCCTCGCTGGCGGCACTGGTGGTGGCTCCAGCTCCCTCCGTTCCTTCATAGGTACCGGATCCGCCGGTAGACTGCTCGGTGACTTCGGCTCCCTCCTGCTCGCCCTCTTTTGTAGGGGATGAGGAGCAACCTGCAAAGATTAACAGACAGAGGGTTATGGGCACCCAGCGGGTCAAGATTGTAAACATTTTGTTTCTCCTCGATTTCCGGCTTGGAAATAAAAATTAAAAGCCAGGCAAATAATTCAATTTTTTTGCAGGGGGGACCAGACCGGCTCTCGCACATCACCCTCCTGCAACGCAAGTTTCTGCCGCACACGTCCGTCGACAGAGACCGCAGCAAGCACACTGCGCCGCCCCGCTTTGGTGGCGTAAATTATCATGCTGCCGTTCGGTGCGAAACTGGGAGATTCATCAAGATCGCCCCGACTCAGCACCTGCATGACGTCAGATGCCAAATCAAGCACCGCGATACGATAGCGTCCATCCTCACGGGTTACCAGCGTCAGCAATTTACCGTCAGGGGAGTAGGAGGCTCTGGCGTTATAGGCATTCTGAAATGTGACCCGTTCCGCCTTGCCGCCATAGGAGGGAACCCGATAGATCTGCGGTTTGCCACCGCGGTCTGAAGTAAATACCAAATGACGACCATCCGGTGACCAGGAAGGTTCGGTATCAATGGCATAGTGACGGGTGATCGGACGCAGTTTGCGGGTCGTCATATCGAACACGAAGATGTCCGGGTTACCGTCCTTCGAGAGCGTCATGGCCAGTTTACGTCCATCAGGTGACCAGGCAGGAGCGCTGTTGATGCCCTTGAAGGCGGTAACCTTTTGACGGCGCCCCGTATAGACCTCCTGAATATAGATTCCCCAACTCCCTTTTTCGGAGGAAGCATAAGCGATTTTGCGGCCATCGGGCGACCAGGCAGGGGACATCAGCGGTACATCAGAGCTGACGATGGTCTCAGGACTGTAACCATCCGCGTCGGCAATCCGCAGATCTACCTGGGTGTTCCCCCCCTCTGTCTTGGAGGTAATGTAAGCCACCCGAGTGGCGAACGCACCAGGAACACCGATCAGCTGTTCGTAGATAAGATCAGCAATATGGTGGGCGGTGGTACGCAGGTTTCCCTCCGTGGTCGGGATACTGTAGCCAGTCAGCTGTTCGCCCCGAAAGACATCGAAGAGCTGAAAGCGGATAATGAAGCCTTTGCTGCCGTTGGGCTGAATCTGCCCAACCACCAGGTTCTCCACACCCAGTACCCGCCAATCCTTGAACTCAACCTCGTCGCCACTCGCAGGCTTGGCGAGCATGTCGTTTCGAGGGAGCGTCTTGAAGCGACCACTGCGATGCAGATCCGCCTGGATAATCGCCGAAACGTCCTCCCTGGGCGTGGTTTGCGTTTTGCCTTGCCAGCGAAAAGGCACGACAGCAATGGGAAGTGCACCCTCCACCCCCTCGGTGATCTCAATGGTCAATTCGGCATTTGCAGCCGGTTGCCAGGAGAGGGCCAAAAAAAGAATCAACAAAAGATATTTCATATAACCATCAACGATAAAATCTAAATGAACAGTGGTTGGTTGCGCAGAGTATGCCAACTCTCCAGACTACCGCAAAGAATTTCCATCTCATAACAGGCTGATCTACTTCCCGGGCCTGAACTCCAGCCTCAGATCTCGAAACGAATCAAACAGACCGCCACTGGGTACCGGTAGCGGCGCAGCCTTATAGACAGCGGCCTCCACTGAGCGATCAAAAGCGGCATTACCGCTACTCTTGATGATTCTGACACTGCCGGGCATCACATCGCCACCGGGAATCAGTCGAACACGCACGGTGCAGGAGAGTCCTTCAGCACTATTCGGCGGTCGTAGCCAGTTGCGTTCTATCTGCTGGCGAATGGCGATTTCAAAACGACTGATTTCCCTGGAGTTTTGTTCCGCAGCAAGCTGGGCCCGCAGCTCCTGCTCGCGAGCCTGCTGGGCCGCAATCGCGGCTTTACGCTTTGCCTCGGCCTTGCGTTTGGCTTCTAACTTCGCCTGTTTCTTCTTCTCGGCTGCTTTGCGTTTCGCTTCCGCCTGCTCGCGTTTTTTCTTCTCAGCCGCTTTACGTTTTGCCTCTGTCTTGCGTTTTTCCGCCAGTGCCGCCTGCTCTTTTTTCAGTTTCGCCTGTTTCCGTTTTTTAGCTTCCTGCCTCTTTTTTGCAGTCGCCTTGCGCTTGGCCTCTTCTTTCTCTCTGGTCTTACGCTTTTTCTCCAGCGTCAGAAGCCGTTTCTTCTCCGCTGCCTGCTTGCGCTTGATCTCAGCCAGACGCGTCTCCTCTTTGCGCAGGGCCGCCGATTGGGCTGATTTTTTCTTCTCTTCCGCCTGTTTGATCTTCTTCAGTTCAGCTTCGACTTTCGATGCATCCACCACCCGTGCCTGAACGATCGGCGCCTGTGCCTTGGGCAACTCAGGCGCAGGTGACCACTCCATACCAAACAGCAGAAAAAAGCCGATCAGAAGATGCAGTATCACCGCCAGAATGATCGAAATGGGATTGCGCCGTACTACACTGAACATCGACTCAGTGCTCCGGCGGTTCGGTTATCAGGCCGACACTTGAGGCACCACCAGCCTGTACCAGCACCATCGCTTCCACAACGCGGCCATATTCAACACCGGCATCTCCACGCACCAAAATTGGTGTTTTCGGCTTATATTTGAGTACCGCCCGAACCCGTGCCACCAGTGTCTCAGCATCCACCGGATTTCCCTTGTCGGCACCGATATCGACGAAAAACTCTCCGTCGCGATTGACCGTGACCACTACCGGATCATCCGACTCGGCAGGTATCGGTTCCGCATCCCCCTGAGGCAACTCCACCTTTACGCCCTGTGTCAGCAGGGGCGCGGTCACCATGAAGATCACCAACAGCACCAGCATCACATCGATATAGGGCACGACGTTGATCTCGGACATTGGGCGGCGACGTTGCCGTTGCCGACTCATTTTGCCACCTGCAGAGACAGGGCCGAGGGCCAAGGGCCGAGGGCCAGGGAAAATCCCACAACCAAACCTTGGTCCTCGGCCCTTGCCCCTCGGCCCTGTCTAACCATGTGCCTGCCGTTGCAGAATGGTGGAGAACTCCTCCAGAAAATCGTCATAGCGATTGTTGAGCCGCTCCACTTCATTGGAGTAACGGTTATAGGCGACCACGGCCGGGATTGCGGCAAAAAGGCCCATGGCGGTGGCGATCAGTGCCTCGGCAATACCGGGTGCGACCAGGGCCAGCGTCGCCTGTTTCACATTTCCCAGCGCATGAAAGGAGTTCATGATGCCCCACACGGTTCCGAAGAGCCCGACATAGGGGCTGGTCGAACCAACGGTGGCAAGCATTGACAGATGGAACTCCAGATCATCCAGTTCGCGACTCAGGGCCACGCGCATGGAGCGCTGCGCCCCTTGAACAACCGCCATCGGCTCGATTTGCTCTTTTGTCCGCAAACGGGCAAATTCACGAAAACCAGCGCGGAAAATCGCCGCCATGCCGGATTGCCCCGTGCCTTCCCGTTCAATCTGGCGGTAGAGTTCTCCCAAGTCACCTCCCGACCAGAATCGTTCCTCGAAATCCTCTGCAGCCCGTTTGGCGCGGCGCAACACCCTGGCCCGATCGAAGATCATGGTCCAGGAGCTGATGGAAGCGAAGATCAGTACTGCGATAACGAACTGAACAACCGGACTGGCATTTAATATCAGCTGTGCGTAAGAGAGATCACTCGACATCCCCTATCTCCTTGAATAAATCCTCCGGAA
Source organism: gamma proteobacterium endosymbiont of Lamellibrachia anaximandri (assembly GCA_016756835.1). Lineage (GTDB taxonomy): Bacteria > Pseudomonadota > Gammaproteobacteria > Chromatiales > Chromatiaceae > QGON01. The sequence goes on from JAESPE010000076.1 coordinate 14,657, forward strand.
TCGGAGCAGGACGCATTCGGGACGCATCCACGCAGGCCACCTTTATCCGTCCACTGACCAATAGTGCGTTATCTGATGGACGCCTGACTTCCTGATAAAAGGTCAGACTGACCCGGCCCTTGCGCTCAATCTGCGCACTGACCTCCAGCGCATCGTTGAATCCTGCAGGCCGATGATAGCTGACTTCAACCTTGCTGACCGCGAAGATGACCCCATCCTGCTGCAACATCCGGTCCCGCTCGAAACCGAGACTGCGCAGCCACTCGGTACGGGTCCGTTCCATAAACTTCAGGTAGTTGGCGTAATAGACCACGCCCCCGGAGTCGGTGTCTTCGTAGTAGACCCTGACAGGCCAGAGAAACTCTTTCACGCTGCTATCTGTTCCTTCTTTTCGTAGGAGCTGCCCCTACCATTGTTCGTCTATATTGAGTACGACGGGTTCATCTAGTTCCCCGCAATCATCAGGTCGGCTCACGATTTGCCAAACAGGTCCTCACGACCGGGCATCACCTCCCCCTCTTTTGGTGATAGACCAAAATGGAGATAGGCAGCCTGGGTGGCGACCCGTCCTCTGGGGGTGCGCATCATAAACCCCTGTTGGATAAGATAGGGTTCCAGCACATCTTCGATGGTACCCCGTTCCTCGCCGATGGCAGCCGCCAGATTATCCACCCCGACGGGGCCGCCATCGAACTTTTCGATCACCGCCAGCAGCAGGTGGCGATCCATGTTGTCGAAACCATTACTGTCCACCTTGAGCATGCCCAGTGCCCGATCCGCCAGATCGGCCGAGATATGCCCGTCTCCCTTTACCTGTGCATAGTCCCGCACCCGGCGCAGCAGGCGGTTGGCAATACGCGGTGTACCCCGGGAGCGGCGGGCAATCTCCACCGCACCGGCATCATCGATACCGATATTCAGGATACCAGCAGAACGGCCCACTATGTGGGCCAGATCAACAGCGCTGTAGAACTCCAGGCGCTGTACGATGCCGAACCGGTCCCGCAAGGGCGAAGTCAGCAGCCCGGCGCGGGTTGTGGCGCCAACCAGGGTGAATGGTGGCAGATCGAGCTTGATGGAGCGCGCCGCCGGTCCTTCGCCGATCATGATGTCGAGTTGAAAATCCTCCAGCGCAGGATAGAGCACCTCCTCCACCACCGGACTCAAGCGATGGATCTCATCCACGAAGAGTACGTCGTGGGACTCCAGATTGGTCAGCAGTGCCGCCAGGTCACCTGGCTTTTCCAGTACCGGCCCCGAGGTCTGGCGCAGGTTAACCTCCATCTCGTTGGCGATGATATGGGCCAACGTGGTCTTGCCCAGTCCTGGGGGGCCGAAGATCAAGACGTGGTCGAGCGCCTCGTTGCGTCCCTTGGCGGCTGGAATGAATATCTCCATCTGCTCCAGCACAGCGGGCTGCCCGACATAGTCCTTCAGTCGTTTCGGTCGAATTGCACGATCGATGGCGACATCGTCACCAATTACCTCGCCGTCGATCAGTCTGTTTTCCCCATCCACTGTTATCTACCCTTTCTTTGCCGCGCTCTGCAATGCAAGGCGGATCAGTGCCTCGCTTTCGAGTCCCTCACCTTCCACAGCCTTGACCATACGCCCGGCATCCAGTGGTTTGTAACCCAGCGCCACCAGTGCCGCCACCGCATCGGAGACAGATGCCAGAGGACGACCGGCAACCGTTCCTGCAGCGCCGACTGCAGAGGATGAAATACCCAATTTTGTCAGACGGTCGCGCATCTCGACAATCAGCCGCTCTGCAGTCTTCTTACCGATACCGGGCAGCCGTACCAGCGAAGCGATATCTTCATTCTGCACACTGCTGCTGAACTCATCAGCTGTCATGCCGGAGAGGATGCCGAGAGCCATCTTCGCCCCTACCCCATTGACCTTGAGCAAGCTGCGGAACAGGGCGCGCTCCCCCTCACTGGCGAAGGCATAAAGCACATGGGCATCGTCACGAATCGCAAGATGAGTGTGGAGTGTGATGGTGGCGCCAACATCCGGCAGATTGAAGAAGGTGGACATTGGTGCTTCAAGTTCGTATCCGACCCCATTCACATCCAGCAACAGGTGCGGGGCCTGCTTTTCGGCGATCTCTCCACGCAAACGACCGATCATCTTGCCCGTCCTGCGGCCAGACGGCCAAGTGTGGTGTTCGTATTGGCGTGACTCAGCGCCACGGCCAGCGCATCGGCAGCATCTTCCTGCGGGTTTTCGACCAGCTTGAGGATGAGTTTTACCATGTGCTGAACCTGCTCCTTCTCAGCAGAGCCGGTTCCCACCACCGCCTTCTTGATACTGCGTGGGGTGTATTCGGCCACTGCCAGTCCCCGGCTCACACCGGCACAAATTGCAGCGCCTCTCGCGTGACCCAGTTTCAGAGCGGATGAGGGGTTTTTCGATACGAAAACCTGCTCTACAGCCATCACCTCAGGGCGATAGGATTCAATCACCTCGCTGATCTCTTCAAAGATCTGACCCAGCCGGGGAGGAAGCTCCTTTCCTTTGAGGCGAAGTGTGCCGTGGGCGACGTGGACGGCATTGATGCCATCACTGTCGATAATGCCGAAGCCAGTCACCCTTGAACCGGGGTCGATGCCGAGGATGCGAATCATTCAGCTCAGGGCTTCCAGAATTTCATCGGAGATCTCGGCATTAGTGTAGACGTTCTGCACGTCGTCCAGATCTTCGAGCATATCGACCATACGCAGCAGTGTGTCGGCGTCCTTCTCATCAAGGGCTGCGCCGGTGGAGGCGCTGAAGGTGACTTCAGCGTTGTCCGGCTCAAATCCCGCTGCGATCATGGCGTCTTTGACTGCAGTAAACTCCTCCGGTGTGGTCACAACGTCGACTGAACCATCGTCATTTCCGATGACATCCTCTGCACCGGCTTCCAAGGCTGCTTCCATCACCGCATCCTCATCCACGCCTTCGGCATAGCTGATCACGCCCTGTTTGTTGAACATGTAGGCCACGGAACCATCGGTACCGAGATTTCCGCCCAGCTTGCTGAAGGCATGGCGCACCTCAGCCGCAGTACGGTTACGGTTGTCGGTCATGCAATCCACGATTACCGCAGTGCCACCGGGACCGTAGCCCTCATAGCGAATCTCATCGTAATTCTCACCCTCTGCCCCACCAGCGCCACGTTTTACCGCACGCTCGATGGTGTCCTTCGGCATATTGGCGTTGAGTCCCTTGTCCACCGCCAGACGCAGTCGGGGATTGGCGTCGATATCACCACCGCCCATGCGAGCCGCTACAGTGATCTCACGAATCAGTTTGGTCCAGATCTTGCCGCGCTTTTTATCGTTGGCGGCCTTCTTATGCTTGATATTGGCCCATTTACTGTGTCCAGCCATGGTGACTCCCCTGAGAAGTATAAAATGGCACGAATTCTACCACTCCCCCCGCCGGGCAGAAACCATTGAGGCAGTGATTTGCCAATAATCCTGGCGGACTCGAAAGAACCGGGCCTATCGTGGTAGAAGCCGGACTCTCGCAGCGAGGCTCAGCGCCTACGGTAGTCAGAATGAAAACAAATATAGTCCGTGATTTACCCAGGATAATTCAGCATGCTGATATTGCTGAATTTGATCTCTGCCCCGGCTACAGCATCGCCAAACAGAAAACCCTGAACCAGATCGCAGCCAAGCTCTTTAAGTAGCATTTTCTGATGCTCTGTCTCCACCCCTTCTGCGACCACATCCAACTCCATGATTTTCGCCAGACTGATGATGGCCGTGACGATAGCGGCCCGGTCTTTGTTGATCTCCATATTCTGCACGAAGCTGCGGTCTATCTTCAAAATATGGATTGGGAAGCGCTGCAGGTGTTCCAGCGATGAATAGCCGGTTCCGAAGTCATCGATAGCAAGTTTTATCCCCAACTTCGATAGTTGAGTCAGTTGATCGATGGCCCGGTCAGTATCCTGTATGAGGCTGCTTTCCGTGATCTCCAACATTAGATTTTTTGGAGAGAGTCCCGACTGCTCCAAGGTCTCTTCGATTAATTTGACCAACCCTGGAGTTGAGAGTTGTCTGCCGGAGATATTGACGGCAACATGATCGGGCGCCAGCCCGGTCTTGCGCCACTGGACCATCTGTTGACAGGCCTCTTTCAGTACCCACTCGCCGACGGGAACCACCAGGCCCGTCTCCTCCAGAACAGGAAGGAAGCTGTCCGGTAGCTGCATCGACCCATCCAGTTGTCTCCAGCGCAGCAGTGCCTCGACGGCTTCTACCTTCCCGCTTGTGAGATTGATCTGTGGTTGATAGCAAAGTTCAAATTCGGCGTTATCCAAGGCGCGTCTCAGGCCGTGTTCAAGCCGCAGAAACTCGGTGGCGCGAACATTCATGTCCGCAGTATAGAATTCGAACCCATTGGCAAGTGAGTCTTCGACCTCGTGAAAGATTTTGGGACATCCCAGTCCCCAAAATCGACTCGGCCTTCGACAGCCTGTTTGTGCCCCGGCCGTCCCGG
>JAESPE010000077.1 GCA_016756835.1 gamma proteobacterium endosymbiont of Lamellibrachia anaximandri
CCAGTGACCGGGACGGCCGGGGCACAAACAGGCTGTCGAAGGCCGAGTCGATTTTGGGGACTGGGATGTCCCAAAATCTTTCACGAGGTCGAAGACTCACTTGTGAATCAGCCCTTCGCCACCTGCCACCGCTTCACGCCCGGCGTATCCCAGATAGGTGTAGGCAAGGGCGCCCGGCAACATGCACAGATAGGTGGCGATCAGATAATGGGTTAGCCGGATACGGGTCAGACCCAATGCATAGTTGAGCAGATTGAAGGGGAAGAGCGGCACCAGGCGCACGAAGGCGACGAAACGCCAACCCTCGTTCTCCACACCCTCTTTCAGCTGTTTGAGTCGGCCGCCGGTCTTCTGCTCCACCCAGTTGGAAGTAAAGAACCGGGCGATGAGAAAAGCCAGCACTGCGCCGATAGTCGCGCCGGTGAGATTGTAGAGGGTGCCTAGTACCGGGCCGAACAGGGCTCCACCCGCCAGGGTCATCACCGATCCTGGAAGAAAGAACACCGTGCCGATGGCATAGATGACCATGAACAGCAGGGGCGCGGCGGTGTCGGCCTGTTGAACCCACAGTTGCAGGGCTGCTGCATCCAGATGATCCCGGTAGAGAATGGCCAAAGCAATGCCTGTCACTAACAGGGCAAACAACAGCCAGCGGAGCGCCTTACTTCTCATCGCTGTTGCTCCATTCGCGGCGATTGATGGCGTAACCACTGACCTTGCCGACAAAGGGCAGTGCCAGCATACCGGGCAACTGGTTGACCTGTTTCGGATCGCGGTATTTGTGGATGCCGATAGTCATGCCTTCATGACCGCCTCTGGGTTGATCACGATAGGTGCCGAAGAGCCGATCCCACCAGGGCAGGCTGAAACCAAAGTTGCTGTTCGTCTCATCGTCCTCCACTGAATGGTGTACCCGATGCATATCAGGCGTGACCAGGAACCAACGCACTACCCGATCCAGGCTTGCCGGCAGTCGGATATTGCTGTGATTGAACATGGCAGTGGCATTCAACACCACCTCGAAGATCACCACAGCCACGACGGGAGGACCCAATAGCAGAATGGTGGCGAACTTGATCAGCATGGAGAGGATGATCTCCAGGGTATGGAAGCGGGCGCCGGTGGTGACATCGTAGTCCAGGTCGGCGTGATGGACCCGGTGCAGGCGCCAAAGAACAGGTATCGCGTGGACCATCACATGTTGCAGGTAGATGACAAAATCCATCGCTATCACTGCAATGACGACCGATAATATGAATGGGATGTCGTAGAAGTGGAGCAGCCCCCAACCCTGCTGCTCGGCAAGGGCGGCAACACCCACCGCAGCAGCGGGAAAAAGCAGCCGCAGCACAATGCTGTTGAGAAAGACCAGTCCCAGATTATTGGCCCAGCGGATACCCTTGGGGACGGTGAGGATGCGGGCGGGTGAGAGGATTTCCCACCCTGCCATAACGGCAAAGATGCCGAAGAAAAAACTCAGGCGAATGGGCAACTCATTGCCCAGAATCCAGTCGTGCCAATTCATGATCCACTATCCTCCACTCACTTGTCTGCTATACTTTTTAATCATCATTAATTCAATAGATCTCTTGAATAATTGAAGTATAGTTGGGGCGGTAACTATGTCAACGGGTAATTTTAAACACGACCTTTTCAGCCAGTTTGCCCGTGTCGCCAAGGCACTGAGCAACGGTTACCGGCTGGAATTGCTGGAGTTTCTGGCACAGGGCGAGCGCAGCGTGGATGCCTTGGCCCAGGTCTCTGGCCTGACTGTGGCCAATACCTCCCAACATCTGCAGCAGCTCAGGCAGACCGGACTGGTCACCAACCGCAAAGAGGGTCACAAGGTCTACTACCGGTTGAGTGGTATGGATGTCTCGGCTCTGCTTGGCTCTCTAAGAGAAGTGGCGGAGCGCCATCTGGCTGACGTGGATCGTCTTGTCGATGACTATCTCAAGGTCAAGGACAGCCTGGAACCTGTGCCGGCGGCACAATTGCTGGAGAGGGTCAGGGATGGTCTGGTGACTGTGCTGGATGTGCGTCCGCCGGAAGAGTATGCAGCGGGACATCTGCCGGGTGCGATCAATATTCCGCTGGCAGAATTGGAAAAGCAGCTGGATGCACTTGATCCTTCCCAGGAGGTCGTTGCCTACTGCCGTGGGCCACATTGTGTACTGGCATTCGACGCTGTTTCGAAACTGCGGGAGAGAGGCGTTAAAGCCCGACGTCTGGATGGTGGTCTGCCGGAATGGCGCCTGGAGGGTTTTCCGGTAGAGTCCAGCTCAACATAGGAAAAATGCCGGCCCTGATTTAACGCTCGATGGTGTAGAAAAGATCCACTCCCTGTGAACGGCCGGTTTCTGTCTGAATCTGCAGCTTGTCAGTGAGGTCGTAGCGCAGCCGCAGCTTGGTCTCGCGCGTGGCGAGTTCGTTGACGTATTGCACATATAGGCGTGGCGACAGATAGGTGCCTGCCACTACGGAGGCCTCGGCCAGGCTGTTACCCGCTTCTATTCGTAGCTCTTCCAATCCCAACTGGCGGCCTGCTTCGGTGGCGAGGCTGCCCACGCCCGCAGCCTGTAGTGCCGCGACTATGCTCACATCTCCACTGGATTCTCCCGGCGGATGCCCGGTGAGAAGATAGGAGACGATTTCGCTCTGGGTCATGGTTGGGGTGGAGTAGAGTGAAAGCTTGGGCGTCTTCAGGGTGCCGCTCACCCGCAGGCCGGCAGTTACCTCGCCAGCTTCGCGCACCGCCTGAACGTCCAGGCCAGGATTGTCCACCGGACTGTCGGCGAACAGGGCGTAACCGCGCTCTATTTTGAGATCCTGCCCGTAGGCGCGATAGGTGCCGTCCGTCACACCCACTCTGCCACGGCCTATGACTGGTCGGCCCGGCTCATCGATCAACAGCAGGTTGCCGGTGAGATCAGCACGCAGTCCAAAGCCCTCGAAACTGACCCTGTCGCCGAAGATGATGCGCAGCTTTGAGTGAAAGTTCGGATCATTCTGTTCCTGCTGTGGCGCGTCACGACCCACAATCACCAGATCCGGCGTGACGGAAACTGTGGAGGCGGGCAGCTCCCTCGGCCGTATGCGGCCGTAGGGGATGTGAATCTCGCCGTCCAGTTCAGAGCGTTTGCTGTTATGCAGGATCAGCAGATCCGGTGATACGTGTATCTCTGCTTCAGGGATGTTCACCGCCACCCAATCCTTTCCCTTTATCTTGAGGCGGGTGGGATAACCCTCTGCCGGTTTGACGAGAGTCTCACCCTCCAGTGTAAGGATGCCGCCGCCAGAACTGACCTCTCCCTGCAGCACCAGTCTGCCCAGCGTTGGGGCATTTATGCTCATGCCAATATCGCGCAGCTCCAACCCCAGTTCAGGGATGTCGAGGGCACCCTCCTTCAGCTCCGCTTTACCCTTGATTTCGGGTTTGCCCACAAGACCGGACAGAGTGAAATTCACATCGATGAACCCCGCCACATTCTGTAACTGCGGCGCCACTACTGAGGCCAGAGCCAGGTCGCTGATGCGTGCCTTCAGGTGACCCGCCAGGGGTTGCTTGTCCAGATCCATGTTTGCGGCATTCAGCCCCGGCAGATGGATTTTCCCCTCGATCTCTCCCAGATCGGCTAGAGGTATAGTGATTTCAGCATGAGCGCCCTTGGCGTCCAGCTTCCCCTGTAGACCACCACCGGAGAAATCCACTTGGTGGGGTTCGCCATTCAGTTCGAAAACCAGCGCTCCCCTGGGCAGCTTGATATCGGCATGGCCGAGGATTGTGCCCTCGGGATCTGTGTGAAAGTCTGCTGCCAGATCGCTGCGGCCTGTGAGTGCCAGATCCGCAGGCAGCCACTGCTGGAAGAAGGTAAGGGGAAATGCCGGGGCGTTCAGTTTTGCCTTCCAGCCATGATCTGATTTTCCGTCGAAGTCAGCGCACAGGCGTCCCTCGCCGGCAGCCAGACACAAATCTTTTACCTGCTGGGTTTTGGCTGCCAGAGTAAAAGCGGCGGGGCGCTCCAGATCCCAGCGGCCGACTTCAGGCAGGGTGAGTGCCAGCATCTGCAGATGTCCGCTCCAACTGTTGTGTTCATCCAGTCCGGCATCAATGACCAGTTGTGCACCCGGTGCCTGTTGACTGTCCAGGTTCAGTTCGATGTGGTGTGCGGCGCGCGCACCTTTGGCGCTAAGTAACAATTGTTGCCACTGCAGGGCGCCTGACTTCAGGCCCTGGGCCGCCAGATCCAGCTCCACATGCTGGTTGCGACTCAGATCCAGCGCCGCGTGTACCTCAAATTCAGCCACCTCATGCGCCTCGAAACTGATAGCCTTGCCGCTGATGTCGGCGTGAATTTGCGGCGTTTCCCGGTTGCCGCTCAGGCGGCCTTCGCTCTGGAGGGAACCGCTCAGGCCGGGCCACAGACTGGCCAGGTCATCGGCCTGCAGGCCCCACTCCAGATTCAGTACGTCACCGGCCGTACCATCGATATGGGCTACGCTACTGCCTGAGATCAGCGCCAGACTGTCTATTTGTAACGTCTCAGCGGCGAGTTTCAGGTCGCCTTTGGCTTTGATCGGATAGCCACGCAGCTCACCTTCCAGCCGTGCCAGGTTTATTTCAACCTGGGGGCCGTCCTCCAACAGCTGTCCCCGGCTGGTCAGATTCAGTGTCAGCTTGCCGGGAAAGTCGGGATGGAACAGTCCGGGATTGATACCGGCCCCTGTAAGGTTTAGGTCCCAGGCTGGCTGTAGTGTCCAGTCGGCCCGGCCGGAAGCGTCGATCTCTCCTTCGGGCAGGAGGATGTGCAGCAACTCAAAGTCCAGACCATCGGTATTGCCATTGCCGGATGCCTCAAGCGTGAGTGCCGGCTGATCCGGGATGAGTGCGTCCAGGCTGAGTTGGTAATGGTAGTCCGCCGGCTGACCGTCGATTTTCAATCGGCCCTGATTGCTGCGTACCTGGATTGTCTCTCCAGCCAGGGGCCAGCGCAGGTCGTTCCAGGAGAGGTCGGCATCGAATACGCCTTGTGCGTCGTCGGCAATGTAACGTCCACGGCCTTCGACCTTTGCGCCAGCAGGGGTGGTGATTTGCAGATGGTCGGCAATCAGACTGCCCGCCTCATAGGTGAGAACCAGAGCCGTGTTCAGTTCGCCCAGGGAGCGCTCGGTCAGCTTCAGATTGCCGTCAGCCTTGATCGTCTCAGGGCTGCCGGTCGTGTGGAGTCGTCCGCTGATTCTGGCGGGAAAATCGGCGACGAAGGCGCCGAGATCCGTGCCATTCAGTGCCAGTTTGGCGTCCCAGCGGGGTGCTGTTTCCAGCTCATACAGAGTGGCGTTCAGGTTTGTGGACAGGGGGGGGGAGAGGGTCTGCACAAGTTTGAGTTCGGTCAGGTTGCCGGTGACGCGGCCCTGTCCTGACAGTCCGGGACCCTCCGGCAGCTGATAACGCCACTGCAACTGCAATTCCAGGGGCAGTGTTGGAATCAGGCGTACATTTCCGTTGACCTCCACTTGAGCGCCAAGGGCAGTGGCGTCCAGATGATTGATTTTCAGCGTTTCAGCGGAAGTTTGGGCAGCCAGGCTGATCTGTTCGATGACGACGGATTCGGCAGCCGTTGGCTGGATGAGATGAAAGTCGGTTACCTCTACCGATTTCAAAACCAGCTCAAGGGGTAGGGCGAGACCGGAAAAGGGCTCGGCTGAGGTGTTGTCCGGCACTGTTTGCGGCAATGTCAGACGGCTCTGGTTCAGTGCTAGGGAGACGATCTGCAGGCGTCGTTGCAACAGGGCGACGGGCTGCCAGTCCAGATTCAGATGGCTGATCTCCAGCAACAGATTCCCATCACGATAGCTGAGTCCTGTGAGGTACAGCGGGCCTGTGAGACGCCCCTTGAGACTGTCTGCCTGCAGTTCCCCCGGTGCCAGATCCCTGGCCAGATCGAACAGCCAACGGGTGCCGCTTTCGCTGTGAGCAACAAAGCCCAGTCCCAGGATGAGGCAGATGGAGGCCAGCAGAATGGTGTTGATCAGGGTTGCCAGGCCGCGCAGAATGAGGAGGCGCCAGCTCATAACTCGGGACCGATAACGATGTGCAGACGCACTGAGGGTTCGTCCCGGCTCAGGGCGCTGGCCAGATCCACCCGAATGGGTCCCACCGGTGAGTGCCAGCGTACGCCGAAACCGACGCTGTATTCGATGTCGGTAGTGTAATCCGGGTCGAAGGCGTTGCCTGCATCGGCGAATACAGCGGCACTCCACTTTTCAGTAAGCAGACGTTCCAGCTCGATACTGCCCACAGCGAGAAAACGCCCGCCTATAACCGCTCCGGTCGAGTCCTGCGGGCCGATCTCCTCCCACGCAAAACCGCGAACACTGTTGTCTCCGCCGGCGAAGAAACGCTTGGAAGCGGGCAGTTCAATCAGACTTTGCGCCAGGGTGGCACCCAGTTCCATCCGGGTGAGGATACGCCAGTAGCCGTCGCCGAGGCCGTGGATGAGTTTGTTGTTGGTATGGGCCTGGAGGTAGCTGGTGCTGGAGAGCAGTTGCTCAGCGGCTCCCTCGAAACGCAGGTTGATCCTGTGGCCGCGCTGGATGTAGTAGAGACCGTCACTGCGCAGCTGTGACCAGCTTACGTAAGGCACCAGCAGTAAGGCGTTGTCGTCCTGTGCACCCACCTCGAAGTCTTCGTAGGAGTAGTCAATGCCGATGGTGCGTCGCCAGTGATTGTCCAGACCCACTGAGCGGGCGCTATTGAACAGCAGACGTTCGCCGCGGCGGGTGTCGGTGTCGAAACGGTCTCCCTGGGCCGAGAATGAGAGGGAGTCCCTGGATGGGCGCTCCAGTGGGACGATATATTCTGTCTTTAACGAGCTGTGAGGTTCGGACAGGCGCAGTTCGCTGAGCATACGGTGGCCGTTGCGGCCGAGTAGACGACGCTTCCAGTCCAGGGTGACGCGTGGCCCTGTGTCGGTGGTGAAGCCGAGTCCGATCCGGTAACGGTTCGGTTTGTTGGGCGTCAGTACCACTTCGGTGGGCACCCGGTCGTCCACTGCCTCATCACGCAGAGTGCGGACCTCCACGTGGCTGAAGTACTCGCTATCGATAAGGTTGGACTGCAGTGTCAGCAACTGTTCGTGGCTGAACGGGTCGCCGGGACCGAATCGCAGGTAGCGTGCAAGAAACTCGGGATTCAGTATGTCCTGAACGAAGCGCACCTCGCCAAACCGGTAGTGCGGGCCGCTTTCCAGTTCCAGCCGAATCTCGGCCTGGTACCTGTCCAGATCCACCCGTACTTCATGGATGCTGTAGCTGGCATCGAGATATCCGGCCTCTATGGCATCGGATAGCAGTTGCTGTTTAAGCACCTTGTAGCGGGTCTGATCCAGAAAGTCGTTCTCGTGTAGGTCGAGTCCCATGGCAAACAGGGTATCGCCCCTGCCTGGGCCGGTGACATTGAACTCGACTTTTGCCAGTTTTATCCGGGGGCCGGGCTGGATTTGGTAGAGGGCTTGAAAACCTGCCTCATTCTGTTCCAGTTTGGATTCAATTTTGGGTTTGAAGTGGCCGAAGGGTTGTAGCGCCCGACGAATCTCCGCCGGCGCCTCCCTGTGTAGCAGACGTAAACGACCCTCGGTCAGTCCCTTCCGCGCCTTCTCCTGCTCCAGGGAGAGGAAAGCGCGCACATTGGCCTCCTGCTCGCTGTCCAGACCTTCGATCTGCACCGCTATGTCCAAAGCATGCGCAGCGGCAGTGGTCAGTAGCAGGCAGGTGACTGCAAAAAATCGATGCATCGGCTTCCATATGAGCAAATATCAGTAACCCATGACTCGGTTATCCAAAATTACGATGTATAGATTATGATGGTATCAAACCGGCCTGATTCTGCGTCAGTATAACCGATGGCAGACTCGGATAGTGGGACTGGGACTGGTCGAAAGCTGCCTGCTTGCTGCGGGGTAGGATTTTGTCAGGTTACGCTGCGCTAAACTGACCTGAAAAAATAAATCTGTCACCTTTCTACCTTTGATTAACGCCAGTTCAGGTTCATCTCAAGGCCGAGATAATCACCTACTACGCGTTCAGTGTGGTAGGGAGAGTCACTCCATGCTTCGGGTTCTGAGTTGGTGTAGTAATTTTCTCTGACAAAGGATCGGAATTTCAGGTCAGATTCCACATCACTGCTGAACCAGCCATCCACTATGCTGTTAGCGGCTCCCAGTGGATCGGTGAGTACCAGGAGGGTTTTATCACTGAAACTGTAGTGGCGCTGCGCCTTGATATTGGTGCGTACACCCTCCACGTAGTAGCCGAGCATACTGCCGACCACGGGTGTAAAGATCAGATCCTGTATCGAAACCGGTTCAAAAAGGGCTTCGAGTCCGAATTCATACATAGAGGAGAAGGCGACGGATGCCCAAAATGAACTCATCTCGTCATAACCGCGCTCCCGTGCACGAGTATAGTAGGCCATGCCCCAATAGGGATGCAGGATGTAGTTGATCCACCAGTGGTCCCCATCCCAGATTGGGTTTGTGACGTTATCCCACCACTTGGAGAAGCTGTAGTTGCTTTTGTCCTCGTCGCTCCACTGGGAGATGCTTTCCGGCATTACGTAGAGCACGGCAATGGCTGTTGCCTGGTAGCCTATGAAGTAGAATGCATCCCGTTTGATCCCATCCCAGTCTGCAGGGCTGTCGTCGTCCAGTTCCCTGCCAAAGCCGTAGGGACGGTCATTGAGTGATATCGGCTGCTCGGTCCCTTCAGCACTCTTGGTCAGCCAGGATTCTTCGTTCAGAGTTGCGGTAAAACGCTGCATCTCGTAGCTGGTTTCGTAAAACGAGACTGGGCTGCCGGGGAGCCAGCTGTTCGCCTGGACAGCTGATGAGAGCAGCAATCCCACAAGGCAACTTGAAAGTGCTTTTATCATCCGAATTGCTTCCTAAGCGACCGGCTGGAATTCGCTGGGTTCCTGCTCGGCCATGTGTTCGTTAAGTCTCCCAACGCAGATTGACCAGTTCCTGGGCAAGCTCCATCAGACGCCTGGCGCATTCCGGATCGGTTGGGGCAGCACCTTGTCGCGCATCTCGTTGTATGCGTAATCCTTGAGACGGATACGCGGACGCGGGGAATCCAGCATGAAGGGCTTGTGTCCCGCATTGCGCAGGGCGGGATTGTACCGGATCAGCGGCCAATATCCACCGGCAACTGCCGGATCCTGTTGTTCCAGGCCCTTTCACAGGCCATAACCCTGGGCTATTCAGGGTCTATACGTGAGAACTGGGAAATCAGCAGCCGGGATGGAGCTTGTGGGATTCGGCGTGCTGATGAGTTACTCCGGCCTTTTAAGTGACTCCAGGTTGTCGAGTACTTTCTGGGCGCGCTTGATCTTCTCTTTGGCCCGATCATCACTTGGGTCCAGGGTCAGGGCCGCGTGCCAAGCCGCTTTGGCGCCTTCTATCTCGTCATCCCGGTAGAGTCGGTCACCAGCTTCCAGCAGGGTATCGACGTGACCTTTAAGTTTGGCTTCCAACAGCAAAAGCAATTTTTTAGCCTCGCTGTTTTTGGGGTCTTCTTTTAATACCAGCCTGATCAGGTAACGCGCTTCAAGCAGAATATTTTGCTTCAAAAAGCTTTTTGCCTGTGCAATACGCTGTTGATTGCGGGCGGTCCAAGCCATTTCGCGCGCCAGACGCGCTTCCTGTTTATGCGTCTCATTGGCAAGCTGCTCTTTCTCCTGCAGTTGTGTGAGCAGCCGTAGGTCGGTGACGTCGTTGTGGATCGATTGAGCAAGGTTCAGACAGGTTATTGCCAGCTCCCGGTCTGTTTTTACATAACGCCAGCCGCAATCGGAGAGTTCTTTATGGCTGCGTTGCAGTCTGGCTTTTTTGTCCATTAGCCTGGAACGAAGATAGCCGTCGTCTGATTCCGAAAGGGAGAGCCTCTCCATCAGCGGGAGCTCCCGCTGCATTCCATGGACCTCTGCAATCAGTAAACGATCCTGTAACTCATGTCGTAGTGAGCTCTTTTGTTGTTGCAGCTTATCGAGCGTGACCTGAAGGGTTGTGTCGTCATTTTCTTGCAGGATGGCAGTTTCGAGAAGGGCCACAGCCTCGCCCAAACGGCCCTCCTGTGCCAGTGTTTGGGCGCTGGCAAGTGAGTCGTCGATTGGTATTGGCTTGGGCTGCTCCTCTTTTTTCAGGGGATTGAGTGCGCAACCGTTGATGAGCACCAGTGTCAGCAGAAGCAGCTGTTTCATCCCCTTGTTCCATTGTCGAGGATAGTGCTGATGGCATTCATCAACCAGTGACCGAATTCGGAGGAGGGTGTGCCTGCGATAGAGGGTGTTACCGGGTTTTTGCGGCCGCGTACCTGGATGGGTGCTTGTTCAGTCAGTTCAATCATCTCATCAATGTGAGGCTGCATGGCAGTTGTTTCGCTCATGATAATACCATCTGCCGGTGCCAGGGAGCAGAGCCGTGAGGCGAGGTTGACGGTGTCACCCACAACGGTGAACTCCAGACGCTCCGGGATGCCGATATTGCCCGCCAGCATGACTCCGCTGTTGATGCCGATACGAAAGTGGATCGGAGAAGACACACGCTGACGATTGAGCTGCTTGACCAGTGCCTGAATCAGCCAGGCGCAGCGGATGGCGTGTTGTCCATGCTTCGGGTCTGAATCCGGTACGCCGAACAGGATCATGGCACTGTCGCCGATGAACTTGTCGACAAATCCATGACTGAGATGGGCCGCTTCGGCGATATAACCCAGATAGAGGTTCAGCATGGTTGCGACCTCGTCAGGAGGCAGATTCTCCGAAAGTTCTGTAAAACCGACAATGTCGCAAAAGAGCACAGAGCCATCCACCTGCTGGTTTGGCAGACGGGGTTGAGCCAGATTGGAGAGAATCTTCTTTGCCACCACCGGTGAGACGTAGCGGGAGAGGGCCGCTTCAACCTGAACTTTCTCCAGCAGTCCCAAGGACATACGATCGAAGTGGGCGTAGACCTGGCCAATCTCGTCCCTGCGCCCCGCATTGATACTTTCGGCAAAGTCGGCGCCGATTTTTTTTCTCCTGCCTGTGCAAGCAGGGTGATAGGGCGTGAAAGTCGATGGCTCAGTGCGTATGAGAGCAGGGCGGCGATCAGGATCAGGCCCAAGGTGGCATAGGCGATGATGCGGATAGTGGCGCGCTGATGACGGTCGAGAAATTCCCGGTCGAGGGTGATGATCGCCTGACCGGCGGTGGTGTCGCGGAAGCGGATTGGTGTGGTGAAGGTGATCACAGGATGGGAGACTCCATCCTCATCGCGCCAGACCCATACGCTGGAGTTCTGTTTATCTGTATCGTCCAGCTTTTGCGGCACGACTCCCGAGTCAGCGCGCAGGCCGCGCAAACCGATGATGGCAGCTCCCACAATATTGCGGCTTTGCGTCTGTCTGCTGACCAACCCCTGGAGGTTGAACAGGTCGTCAGCGAGCAGAGGTTCACTCGATGAGTGAGAGAGTTGCTCTACCAGTGCCGTGCCGAAAATCTCCACTTCCCGCATGTGGATGCTGTTCTGCTGGGTGATCAGAAACCAGCCCAGGGTGCCCATTACCAGTGAAATCAGGGTGCCGATTGCGATTGACCATTTGATGGCAATAGGCACGGGAGCATTTCTGAAAAGTCGTTGTAACGTTTTCACGGTAAATATGGGGGCCTACAGTGGCTGCACCAGTCCAGAAAGATGGTTGGCGGTTATCTGTTAAGGGAGGAACATAACCTACTAAGAGTAGCCAGTATGGAGCTGAAATGTGAAAATTCAATAACATTTTTTGTCCGTTCAACGATGTGGTAGTACTAAATCTTAAAGGTTTTAACGAGTGATGCTATCCAGCTACGGCCAAAATCTGTATAATTACGCGCCTTTCCCGTCCCTTCCATTGAGCCTCCTCGGTGGATCTTCTCCCTGTTCGAGGTGCTGTTCCCCATGTCTTCCGATCCAACTTCTATTGTTTTCGACGATCTCGAACTGGCCACGCCTATTTTAAGGTCGATCCAGCGGCTGGGGTATGAAACTCCGACAGCAGTGCAGGCACAGTGTATTCCGCACCTGCTGGAGGGACGGGATCTGCTGGGCCAGGCCCAGACCGGTACCGGCAAAACCGCAGCCTTTGCTCTGCCGCTGCTGAGCCGTATCGATTTGAAACAACGTGAACCCCAGGTGCTGGTATTGGCGCCGACCCGTGAGCTGGCACTGCAGGTCTCCGAGGCGTTCCAGAGCTACGCCCGCTATCTGGAGGGATTCCACGTCCTGCCCCTCTATGGCGGACAGAGCATGTCGACCCAGCTGCGCCAGCTCAAGCGGGGGGTACATGTCATCGTCGGGACACCGGGGCGGGTGATGGACCATCTGCGTCGCCGCACACTCTCTCTGAAGGGCATCCAGGCGTTGGTGCTGGATGAGGCCGATGAGATGCTGAAGATGGGCTTCGTCGATGATATCGAGTGGATCTTCGATCAGGCGCCTGAGACACGTCAGGTGGCGCTCTTCTCCGCGACCATGCCGGATGCGATCCGTCGCGTGGCGCGAAAGCATCTGACCGATCCGATGGAGATCAAGGTCAAAGGCAAGACCGAGACCGTGACCACTATCGATCAGCGCCACATCGTTGTGACCCGTCACCACAAGATGGATGCCCTGACCCGGGTACTGGAAGTGGAGGAGTTCGATGCGATGCTTGTCTTTGTGCGTACCAAGACTTCCACCGCAGAGGTGGCGGACAAGCTTGAGGCCCACGGTTTTGCCGCTGAAGCCTTGAACGGCGACATGAATCAGACGATGCGGGAACGCACCATCAACCGGCTGAAAAAAGGTCAGCTCGATATCGTGGTGGCCACCGATGTCGCGGCCCGTGGTCTGGATGTGGAACGCATCAGCCACGTGGTCAATTTCGATATCCCCAATGATCCGGAATCCTATGTTCATCGTATCGGCCGCACCGGCCGGGCAGGGCGTGAAGGCACGGCTCTGATGTTTGTACAGCCCCGTGAACGTCATCTGTTGAAGGCCATCGAACGCAACACCCGTCAGCGTATTCCAGCGATGGAAATGCCCACCGCGGATGATCTCAGCGAACACCGCATCGATCGGTTCATGCTGATGCTGCGGGAGACCCTCGCGGAACAGGATCTCGACTACTACTACCGTCTGCTTAGCCGCTTCGAACAGGAGCAGGAGATGAGCGCGATGGATATCGCCGCCGCGCTGACCTACCTGAGCCAGCGCGAGCGCCCCTTCATCGTTGAGGAGTTACATACGCAACAGCGCGGCCGGTCTGAACGCCCTGGGCGCAAGTCGAATCAGGGGCGGGGTGAAGCCCCCCGTGGTGATCGAGGGGCTGGGGAAGGCAAAAAACATAAAGAACGTAAAGAGCGACCCTCGCGGCGAGATGACGATATTCCACGCGAAACCTACCGCATTGCAGTTGGCCACAAAGATGGTGTTTCGCCCCGGGAGATCGTTGGCGCTATTGCCAATGAGGCAGGGCTCGACGGCGCCCATATCGGTCATATCGATATCAGTGAAGATTCCAGCACGGTGGAACTGCCGGAAGGCATGCCGAAAGATATCTTCCAACATCTGCGTCGGGTCTATGTCTGCGGGCAGAAACTGGACATTGAATTGGACGAAGGGAGTCGCGGTGGCAAAGGCAAGAAATCCCACCGTGGAAAGGCCGATACTGGCGAGAAGAAGGCTGCCGGTAAACACAAGTCAAAGCAGAAGAAACATCAGTCACGCAAGAAGGATTGATCTTCGCAGGCCTGATCAAGCTGGCAACAGGCTAACCCATCCGGCTCTCAAGGCCTGTCTGCTGCAAAACCCTTGCGGATATCTCCTCCACCGACATGGATGTGGTGTCGAGAAAGGGGATCTTGTAGCGGTGGAACATGGTTTCCGCCTCCTCGACCTCCAACCTGCATTGGGCCAGTGATGCATAACGCCCACCGGGGCGGCGTTCCTGGCGGATACGCTGTAATTGCTGTATATCGATGGTCAAACCAAACAGTTTGTCAGTGTGAGACTGGAGAGTTTTGGGGATACGGCCGTTTTCCAGGTCGTCGTCGGTAAGGGGATAGTTGGCCGCCAGGATACCGTGCTGCAGTCCTAGAAACAGGCAGGTGGGCGTCTTGCCACTACGTGAGACCCCCAGCAGAATGAGGTCGGCGGAAGCGTAGTTACGTACCACTGCCCCGTCGTCATTAGCGAGCGCAAAGTTCACTGCATGGATACGGGCGTTATAGACATGGTGATTACCCATGCCGTGGGCGTGTCCCCTAACTGGTGTGGATGCGGTGCCCAATACCTTCTCAAGCTGATGGGTGTAATCGTCAAAAAAATCGAAGATCACAGCCCCAACTCCACGTAGGCAGGCGCGCAATTTTGGATCGACCAATGTACTGAACACCAGCGGATGTGTATGCGACTCCATAGTTGCCTGGTTGATCCGTTCGGAGGCGCGGCGGGCTTTATCGATACTATCGATAAAAGGCATGTGGATGGTCTCGTATTCAAGTCCCTTGAACTGGCTCAACAGCGAACGGCCAATAGCCTCGGCCGTAATGCCGGTATGGTCTGAGATAAAGAAGATGGTACGCTTCATCGAGGTATTATAGCGCTATTGATTCCCATCCGCGTGGCGCGATTCCAACAGATTAGGTCGCCTGACCTTTGAGCGCTTTATCATGCATCGAGGTTTTATGTTCCTGCTTCACCCACAACTCAAAGCTGACACATTCTTTGTGGCGAAGCTGCAGTTATGTGAACTTCGCCTGATGGACGACAGTCGTTTTCCCTGGTTGATCCTGGTGCCGCAACGGGCAAATATCACTGCGGTACATAGGCTTGAGGAGAGTGATCAACTGGCTCTCATCAGAGAGAGTAGTGCCGTTTCGAATCTGCTAAGTGCGATGACCACACCGTACAGGATCAACATTGGCGCTCTGGGTAACGTGGTTTCGCAGCTGCACTGGCATGTGGTGGCCCGTTCACAAAGCGATGCTTGCTGGCCCGGACCTGTGTGGGGTTGTGGGGAACGTATCCCTTATGCGGTGCAGGAAAGGGACGGCTTGATAAACCGGCTTCAAAGTGAACTCAACCGTAGGCCGGTTCAAGCGTAGCGGAACCGGCATTTCGCCTGATCCGCTACGCTTGATCATGCCTACAAGTTTACATTGTGCTTAATGGTTCCTGCGACCGGGAGGGAAGGGGGCAAATCCGCCGTCCCAAGAATCAGGCCAGAAACGATTTCGCGAGCGACCGCGTGAGCGCTGGCAATCGATCACACCTTTTCTGCACAGTGTTCTGCGCCACTCATATTTCAGGAAGTGCTTTTCACTCGCCTTGGAACGCGGCTTGAAGCGGACGGTTCTGACTGGAGAGTACTCTGATTCGCCAAAACCGGTGCCAGGTGCACTTTCTTGCGAGTCTGCTCCCTGTCCGCGGCGCGAGAGGCGTTTCTCCTGTCGGCGGGGGTAATTGTCATATGCAATTTTAGGCTTTTTCTCCTTAAATACGGCAACTGCAATGACGCCCATCGCCGTGCGGTCACCCCAGGCATCAGCGTATGAATCGTCTACTTGGGTGAAGTAGAATCGGTTCACCTGCTTTTTGCTAGTGCGCCAACCCTCGTACTCTGCCTGCTGATAGGGACCAAGAACATACATACGTTCGCGGGATTTCAGATGGGATTTTTTTCCGGAGATGATGTTTCTGCCGTCGACTGCAATAACGAGTCCGATACGTTTATCGCTGTTGTTGGTGATGCGGATACTGTAATTTTTTCCCTTTCTGGCTTCCAGGTAGGCGCGGTGTGCGTGTCCGTCGCTTTCGATCTCGTATTTGGCAAACGCCCGGCCATAATCGGAGACGATCTCAATATCGACATCATCATCCTGCCACGCCGGCCTTGCTTCAACTGCAAACGCAAACAGCAAACCCGCTGCAGCAAGCAGTACTCCATTCAGTTTTCTCATCACTATCTCCCGTAAATTTGTCAGTCAGGGTGAGGTAACTCAGCCTCTGAATTACAGACTATGGGAGTGTGGCTGAATGAAAGCTGAATGCAAAGCCACACCCCATCCCACCATCACCACGAACTCTGACACTTGAGTTCAAATGTAAATAAACGTTACACAAATATCAGGCTTCTCTAATGCAGTGGAAATAAAGTAGAATATTCGCACTTTATGAATTACTAAGAGCATTTGGCCTGCCACCCGAAGTATGTGGTCTGCCCCCTTACAGGAGTGACACCCATGTTTTACAAGCGACCGCTCGTTTACGCTATGTTCAGCCTAATGGTTACCACCGCACCGGCTGCTGCCCTGGCCGAAGCTGCAGGCAGTAACCCTGAATGCCGTTCCGCCCACCGTTTTGATCGACTGGAAGCACCTGTCTGGGTTCAGGAGCGCCGTGCGGAGAGGGAATCGATGCGTCAAAGCCTGTTCAGTGGTCCGATGGGGCGAGGTCATACGGCACGCATGACTCGCCCGGCAATGCCTGCCTTTGAAGCGCCTCAGATACCCGACTGGGTAGCCGAACGTCGTGCCCAGATGCCGACAATGCACCAAATGCCCGCTTTTGAAGCGCCTCAGATGCCCGATTGGGTAGCCGAGCGACGTGCGCAGATGTCGACAATGCACCAAATGCCCGCTTTTGAAGCGCCCCAGGTGCCCGATTGGGTAACCGAACGACGTGCGCAGATGTCGACAATGCACCAAATGCCCGCTTTTGAAGCGCCCCAGGTGCCCGATTGGGTAACCGAACGACGTGCGCAGATGCCGACAATGCACCAAATGCCCGCTTTTGAAGCGCCTCAGATGCCCGATTGGGTAGCAGAGCGACGTGCGCAGATGCCGACAATGCACCAAATGCCCGCTTTTGAAGCGCCTCAGGTGCCCGATTGGGTAGCCGAGCATCGCGCACAGATGCCGACATTTGAGCGCCCGGAAGTCCCGTATTGGGTCAAAGAGCATCGTGCGCATATGCCTATGTCTAATTGGCAGACATTGCCACAAGTTGCCCCCTCACGGCCTTATAGCGGAGCACCTGTATATGGTATGCCGGGTTGGGGTGGTTACAATCGCCAGGGTCCCTGGGGTTGGCATGCACCGGTTGCCCCCGTTGTTGTTGCCCCGGTCGATAAGACCCCTGCTGAAGTAGAAGTCGAAGTGGCCATGCCAGAGCCAGCCGAAGTCGAAGTGGCAGAGCTAGAGCCAGTCGAAGTTGCAGCCTCGGCACCGATTCCTGAAGCACCTGTAGTTACCGATAGTGATGCTGATGGCGTACTGGATAGCGCCGATATGTGTCTTGATTCCACTGCAGGCGCGGCTGTTGATGCCTTGGGCTGCGAGCAGAATGTTGCCATTGTCCTGCGAGGGGTGAATTTCAAGATCAACTCTGATGAGTTGACTGACGATTCTGCCGAAATTCTTGATCGTGTTGCTGCCACCCTGGTTGCCAATCCGGATATCGCGGTGGAGGTATCCGGTCATACCGATAGCGATGGTGATGCTGTTTACAATAAAGATCTCTCCCAGCGTCGCGCAGAAACCGTGATGGCCTATCTGGTGATCAATGGTGTCATAGCTGATAACCTGTCTGCCATGGGTTACGGTGAAGAAAATCCGATGGCCGGGAATGACACGGCTGAGGGTAAAGCCCAGAATCGCCGGGTTGAACTGAGCCGTAAGTAATCCTGAAAAAGGTTCGCGGCCCAAGTGCCGCGAATCATCTGACGAGATTGGGGTCGTAACGAGTCGCATTTAAGGCCCCTTTTTCACCCAGTTCCCCTGAAATGGGCTCTCCTGCAGGCATGCCGTCTAGCCTTTTGTCTCCCTTGGCAAGTCACTCCCCACCTAGTAAGCGATGTGGTCTAACTATTTTTTTGCTCATCCAGGTACTGCCTGAGTTTGTCTATCGGCACTGGTTCACTGAACATATACCCCTGACATATATCGCAAACATTCTGTTGGAGAAACTCAAACTGCTCTGCTGTTTCAACACCTTCGGCAACCACTTGTAGATTCAGTTTATGGGACATCGCGATAATGGCCGCTGTGATCTCCACATCATTGCGGTCACTCGGTATATCCTGAACAAATGAGCGATCCACTTTCAAACGGTCCACAGGAAAACGTTTCAGATAACTCAGCGACGAGTAGCCGGTCCCGAAATCATCCACCGAAAGCGTCACTCCCAGAGCCTTGAGATGCCGCAGCGTTTTAATTACCTGATCGGTATTTTCCATCAGGATACTTTCGGTGATTTCCAGGTCCAACCATCGGCTCTCCACTCGTTTTTCGTCCAGTATTTCGCTAATGGTTTTCGGGAGAAGTGCATCACGGAACTGGCTAGCTGCAAGGTTCACCGATACAATAATATCGCCATACCCGTCGCGATGCAGGTCAGCTGTATCCTGGCAGGCCTGACGCAGTACCCAATCACCTATTGAGTTGATAAGGCCTGTCTCCTCTGCAACTGTGAGAAACTCATATGGTGCCAGCAGGCCACGTTCCGGATGCTGCCAGCGTATCAGAGCCTCCATTCCCACCATCTTCCGATCATGGATACGGATTAGCGGTTGGTAGAAAAGAAAAAACTCCCTGTTCTTCAGCGCATTGGTCAACTCCCCTTCAATCCGGACCCGTTGCTGCACCTCGTCGTTCATTGCAGAGGTATAGAATCGATAGTTTTTTCGTCCCTCGCTGCCAGCCATGGAGAGCGAAGCGAAGGCTGGTAGTCCCCGGTAGCCGCGAGGCCGCACTGCTTACCCGGCGTGCCTTGCGCCAGAGGGGAAGCAAAGTAGGCATCCGAGCG
>JAESPE010000078.1 GCA_016756835.1 gamma proteobacterium endosymbiont of Lamellibrachia anaximandri
GTTTCCCCTCTGGCGCAAGGCACGCCGGGTAAGCAGTGCGGCCTCGCGGCTACCGGGGACTACCAGCCTTCGCTTCGCTCTCCATGGCTGGCAGCGATCGTCGGGCATGCAGATCATGGATGATGTAATGCAGGATATTGAAACTGCATTTTTCACTTACGGAATTACCGAAGAGCAGGAAAAAGAGATCATTGATATCGTGCAGCTTGGCGTGAATAAATCGCAGGTGAACTTAGAGCAAGGCCTCCAACTCAATCAACAATTGCGTGCAATCATCGATCGTCTGGCGCAGTTTTCATCCATGTAATCAATGTAACACGCTTCCGGCAAGAAGATACCTGGCGTCTGTTCCTGGCCGTTTACCGGTGTTCCTCGTGGAAAATAAGTGAATACGGGGTGACAGCGTCCATCTCTCCCACCCTCTCGGGTGGATAGGTGGGAGAGACAAAATCAAGCGCTAATCCGCCGTTACCGTACTGGGCGTACCACTCGCCTGCGCCTCGATGGTTACCTTCTCTGCCTGACGCTTGGTGGGAATCTTAACCGTGGAGATGATAACTGCGGCGATGAGGCTCAAGACGCCGGTGATGATGAAGGCGAGCAGGTAGTTGTTCATGTCTCCCAGGTAACCGCCGAGCATGGGATCGACGGTGCCACCCAAGCCATAGGCAAGAAACACATAGCCGTAGTTCTGGCCGAAGAATTTGTGCCCGAAGGTGTCGGTAGTGATGGCGGGAAACAGCGCGAAATTGCCGCCAAAATTGAAACCAATGAGTGCGGCAAACAGATAGAGAGAGTATTCGAATCCAGCCACATAGGGAAATATGATAACGAACACTCCCTGGCTGGCCGCCATAATGATCAACGAGGTCTTACGAGCCCGATGCCCGCACCGCCCATGAGTCCGACACCGATCAGGGTCGGGCAGAAACTCTCTCCGCCCATAACGCCGGCAAATAGATAACCTGCACCCAGCATGATGCCGCCGGCAGCTGTCAGCTTGCGGGGACCGAATACATAGAGCTTACGCCCCGCATAGACCATCACCAGTGCAAAGGCCACAAGCCCTACTGTGAACGGCCACTGGGTATCGGATGTCGACCAACCTGAAACCTGCAACGGTTTTGCGAATACTGACCAGGCATAGATCGCCCCGAGGGAG
Organism: gamma proteobacterium endosymbiont of Lamellibrachia anaximandri; assembly: GCA_016756835.1. Classification (GTDB taxonomy): domain Bacteria; phylum Pseudomonadota; class Gammaproteobacteria; order Chromatiales; family Chromatiaceae; genus QGON01. The sequence goes on from JAESPE010000078.1 coordinate 1,163, forward strand.
AGTTGAATCAACAGCGCCCCGAATATCACCCACATTCCGTGACGACTTTTACTGCTCGACATCGTCTTTTGTTACCTTGATGAAAGCGGTGGATACTACTGGATCTATATAACGGTTCTGTGACAAAAACTTGAGTTGAGAAACGGGGAAGCTTTCTTCAGTGCCAATAGCAGCAGGTTAGTGAGAATCGAGGTGATTGTAATGAGGCCAGCTCATTCCTACCTATTGCTGTCCGCACTGAATCCAGTCACCTGTCACCTTGTCAAACAACGGAACCATCTCCCTAGACTCCGGTCATATTCTAGAGTTGGCACTCCCCATCAGAGAGTGCTAATATGAAATTTGAGTGAAACACTGAGGTATTCAATGGGTAAGGAACTCGTGATCCCCATGTCGCTGCCCACCGGCAGCATTGACGCTTACATCAGCGCAGCTTATCGGCTGCCGATTCTGAGTGCGGAAGAGGAACACAAGCTCGCCGTCCAACTGCGGGATAATAAAGACCTGGCGGCCGCACGTTCGCTGGTCATGGCCCATGTTCGCTTTGTGGTTCGTATCGCCCGCGGTTACTCCGGTTACGGCCTGGCCCTGCCCGATCTGGTACAGGAAGGCACCGTTGGGCTGATGAAGGCGGTCAAGCGTTTCGACCCTGACATGGGCGTGCGTCTGGTCTCTTTTGCAGTGCACTGGATCAAGGCGGAGATCCACGAGTTCATCCTGAAGAACTGGCGCATCGTCAAGGTGGCCACCACCAAGGCCCAGCGTAAACTCTTCTTCAATCTGCGCAGCTCCAAAAAGCGTCTTGGCTGGTTCTCCCAAGAGGAAGTCGAGGGCGTGGCGAAGGATCTGGGTGTAAAACCGGAGACTGTGCTGGAGATGGAATCCCGCCTGTCCGGTCAGGATATCGCCTTCGATGGTCCTGGTAGCGATGACGAGGATGGTCTGGTAGCCACCCCCGCCGGCTACCTGCGGGATATGAGTCTGGAACCCGCCTCCAGGGTTGAGGCTGTAGACAGCGAATACCACATGAAACAGCAGTTGCTCACGGCACTGGATGGACTCGACGAACGCAGTCGCACCATTCTTGAGGCACGTTGGTTGGGCGAGAAGAAGGCCACCCTGCACGAATTGGCTGACCGTTTCGGCGTCTCTGCCGAGCGTATCCGTCAGATCGAGAAGAGCGCCATGGGCAAGCTGAAGGGCGTGCTTACCGCCTGATCGATCTCTGTTGTAGAGACGGCTTTTTGCCGTCTCTACCGACAGTTACGCTTACAACTTCCGCTCAGCTCCGTGGCCACAACACACCTGTCAAGACACTCTCCCACAGCTTCTGCAGTCGGCCGCTCCATGTAAGGTATCTCTCCCAGACAGGGAGCAGGCATCCAGCTACAGAGGGTTTCAAGGTTTTCCCGCTGCGCATCCATATCCGGATCGATGTGGTTGCCCACCCATCCCGCCAAACGCAGACCGGAACCCAAAATACTCTCTTCCGTCAGCAGGGTGTGGTTGATGCAGCCCAGCTTCAACCCTACCACCAGGATCACCGGCAGATCGAGTAGCCGCACAAGGTCGGGCAGGGTGACACCGTGACCCAGCGGCACCCGCCAGCCGCCCACGCCCTCCACGATGACCCGGTCAGTCTGGGCGGACAGTTCGACAAAATCAGCCTGAATCTTTCTCAGACTGATCGGTCTCCCTTCCGACTTTGCGGCCAGATGAGGTGCGATAAACGCTTCATAGGCGAAGGGATTGACCTTTTCGTAGGGCAGTTGGATATCGGATTGGGCCTGAATTCTGAGCGCATCGTCGTTGCGCAGCCCTTCCGGGGTCGGGTCTGCGCCTGCGGCCACCGGCTTCAAACCCACTACACTGAGCCCCGCCGCCTGCAACCGATGCATCAGTCCCAGAGTCACCTCCGTCTTGCCGCAACCTGTGTCGGTACCGGTGATAAAAAAACCTTTATTGAAATTCATAGACTCTGCTTCAAACTATCGAAAGGGATAGAGGTCACCCCATCCTGAGTGCGCTGCCGGGGCGCCCATGCCAAACCGTAAACCACCTCGTAACTGGCGGGCAATCGCCCATCGTTGCGAAAAACCTCATAGGCGCTGAACATTGCCTGCAGCCGACCCTTGCCGGTCAGTCCCTGTTGCCGCCCGCGGGTGACATTATGCGCGCCCAACGCCTTGAGATCCCGCATCAGTCCCGGCACATCCTCGTAAGTCAGCTGCATACGGTCCACATCCACCACCGGATCGGAAAAACCCGCCCGCAACATAACATCACCGATGTCATGCATATCCGGGAAAGGACTGACATGGGGATAGCCATCCACCTCCGCCCAGCTCTGGCGCAGCTCTTTCAGGGTATCCGGACCAAAAGTGGAGAACATCAGCAGGCCATTGGGACGCAATACCCGCAGGAATTCGTTGAAGGTCTGCTCCAGATTATTGCACCACTGCAATGCCGCATTGGAGAAGAGCAGGTCCACACTCTGATCCGCCAGCGGCAACTGCTCCGCATCGGCGCAGAGACAGCGTGGACGCCTGAACAGGGAACCCCGTTTACGCGTCTGCTGCAGCATCGGCAGGGCAAAATCCAGCGCCAGGATGCGTGCCTTCCTGTACTGCTTGGCAAGTGCAGCAGTGGCCTCCCCGGTGCCTGCCCCCACATCCAGCACCACCGACGGTTGATGGCGGATATAGCTCAGGCGTTCGAGCATCCGCCGGGCGGTCTCCCGCTGCAATACCGCCACCTCATCATAACTGGCGGCAGAGCGCTCAAAGGCCCGGCGGGCCTGGCGTTTGTCGATATGAGCGACGGGATTAGGGCTCACTGCTTCTCTCCAAAAAGGTTTCTATCAGCGCCAGCGTCTCATCCTGATGGGAGAGAAAAGGCGCATGGGCCGCAGCGGAAATTCCATGCACCTCTGCCTGGGGCAATATCGCCGACAACAGGTCTGCGGCGGCTGCCGGAAGCAGCGTATCCCGCTCGCCATAGAGCCAGAGTGTCGGCATCTGCAGAGCGGCCAGATCCTCTCGCAGATCAACCTTTTTCAGCAGCGACAATCCTGTCTCAAGGGCTGTAGGTTGCGGATCGGGCTTCTCCATCAGACGGGCTTTGAGGGCGCGCAATGTGGCGCGGGCTTCATCACTGCCACGCACCTGCAGAGCCAGAAAACGCTCCAGCGTCTTGCGATGATCCTGCTTCAGGGATGTCGCAAACTGTCCGAGAGTCTTGTCTGCCATGGCATGGGGCCAGCCTTCCCCCTGCACAAACCGTGGGGTTCCCGTCAGGGAGATCAACTTCTGCACCCGTTCCGGCTGATCCAGCGCAACCTGCAACGCAACCTGCGCCCCGAGAGACCAACCGATCCAGACGGCTCGTTCCGGGGCCACTGCAAGGCAGGCATCCGCCCACTCCCTGAGACTGCGCTCATCGGCGAAGGGACTGTCACCATGTCCCGGCAGATCAATTAGGCTCACTCGCCGATTTTCAGCCAGACGTTCGGCAAAACCGCTCCAGACCGCCGAGTTCATGCCCCAACCGTGCAGCAGCACCAGCGGTTCCCCCCGGCCAAGGGTTTCCAGGTTGAGTCTCATTCGCCCACTTCCGGCAGTTCCGCCAGCACTTCCAGCAGTCGTTCCAACTGGGCATAACTATGGCTTGCACTGAGGGTGATACGCAGCCGCGCACTGCCCTCCGGCACGGTGGGGGGACGAATGGCGGAGACCAGAATCCCCTGCGCCTCCAGATGGCGGCTCCAGGCCAGCGCACGGCCAGCGCTACCCGCCACGATTGGCTGTATTGGTGTCTCTGATGCCATCAGGGAGAGACCAAACCCAGCTACCTGCTCCCTGAAACGTGCGATCAACTTTTGCAGACGTTCACGGCGCCAGGACTCCTCCTGCGCAATCTGCAGACTGACCAACGTTGCTTCGGCCAGGGCCGGTGGGGTGGCAGTCGTATAGACATAAGAACGCGCCTGCTGAATCAATGTCTCGATCAGGACCTCGCTGCCTGCGACAAAAGCGCCAAATGTCCCCAGTGCCTTGCCGAGAGTACCCATCAGGATCGGCACCTCCTTTTCACTCAGACCAAAATGGCTGGTGCAGCCGCCTCCGGTTTCACCCAACACGCCGAGACCGTGGGCATCATCCACCATCAGCCAGGCGTTATTTTGCGCAGCCAGCCGGGCCAGGTCCGGTAGGGATGCAAGATCGCCGTCCATGCTGAAGACGCCATCGGTGACAATCAAACACCGTCCCTCCCCCGCTGCTTTCAACTGCCGCTCCAGATGGGAGGCATCCGCGTGCTGATAGCGTTTCATCCTGGCTCTGGAGAGCACTCCGGCATCCACCAGTGAGGCGTGATTGAGCCGGTCTTCAAATAGCTGGTCGCCACGTCCCAGAAGCGCGGATACCACGCCGAGATTGGCCATATAACCGGTGGAGAAGAGCAGCGCCCTGGGCCGTCCGGTAAAGACCGCCAGCGCCTCTTCCAGTTCCTCATGGGCACGGCTGTGACCGCTGATCAGATGTGCTGAGCCACTGCCCACACCATAACGCCCGGCGCCCTGCTGCAACGCACGGATCACCTCTGGATGATTGGCCAGCCCAAGGTAATCGTTGCTGCAGAAAGAGAGCATCGGACGGCCATCCACCAGCAGTTCAGGCTGCTGCGGACCATCGACCGTTCGCCGGGCGCGATAGAGATCCTCCAGACGGCGTTGGTTCAGGTTTTTATGCAGAGAATCGAACATCATAAAAGATAGGTGAAAGGATAAAGGTTAAAGGTGGCCGTGCCACCGGATAGGCCGAACTTTGTAGCCTCGTAAGATGTAGGCCGGTTCAAGCGTAGCGGAACCGGCAACATAAATCGTTCTGACAAAGCCTGGATGCCCGATCCGCTACGCTTGATCGGGCCTACGTATTTTTCACGGTGACGGCGATGAAGCTCGGTCTTCCTTTTACCTTTTACCTTTTACCTTTTACCTTTCGCCTTTAACCTTTTCCCTACCCCGCCTTCCTGCAAGGCGTCTTCGCCGCCTTCACTTCTGACTCTACGACCTGCTCCATCTGCATCCCAAGCCGATCGAACAGCACCCGATCGCTGTCTGTTTCAGGGTTGTCGGTGGTGAGTAAGCGCTCACCATAGAAGACGGAATTGGCACCGGCGAGAAAACAGAGCGCCTGCATTTCGTCGCTCATTTCATTGCGTCCGGCGGAGAGGCGCACGTAGGATTCCGGCATCAGGATCCGCGCTGCCGCGATGGTGCGAATGAACTCAAACGGGTCCAGCGCATCGGTACCGAAGAGTGGCGTACCCTCTACCTGTACCAGCAGATTGATCGGCACCGATTCCGGGTGTTTATTGAGGTTACACAACTCTCGCAACATGCTCGCCCGGTCACGGCGGGACTCGCCCATGCCCAGGATGCCGCCGGAACAGATATTGATGTCGGCATTGCGAACATGAGCCAGCGTATCGAGCCGGTCCTCGAAGGTGCGGGTGGTGATGACGTTGCCGTAGAACTCCGGCGATGTATCCAGGTTGTGGTTGTAGTAGTCGAGTCCCGCCTCGCGCAGTTGCACTGCCTGGGGTTCTGTCAGCATACCAAGCGTCAGGCAGGTCTCCATGCCGAGATCATGCACCGCCTGCACCATCTCGATGACCCGCGCCAGGTTTTTGTCTGTAGGATTGCGCCAGGCCGCGCCCATGCAGAAACGGCTGGCACCTTTAGCCTTGGCCGCTTCCGCTGCCTCAACCACCTCGTTCAGGGGCAGCAGCTTCTCTTTCTCCAGATCGGTACTGTGTTTCGCACTCTGCGAGCAGTAGCCGCAATCCTCCGAACAGGCACCGGTCTTGATGCTGAGCAGACTGCTCACCTGTACCTGATTGGGGTCGAAGCGGGCGCGATGGGTGCTCTGCGCACGAAACAGCAGATCGTTGAAGGGCAGATCCAGCAACGCTTCGATCTCGTCGAGGCGCCAGTCATGGCGTAGAATGGTTTCGTTCATGGCAATCTTTGCGGGTTGACCAAATCCCGCAATGGTAAGGATCGAGCGCCCCCTGTCAACCAAGGATGGTTATGAAGGTTTACAATTGGATAGATTTTGTACTAACCAGGCTCTACGCCTCACGCTGTCGTCTCTGTGGAGACCAAGGGGCACAGAGCCAGGATCTCTGCCCTGACTGCAAAAAGGATCTCTCTCACAATCGGCACTGCTGCAGGGTTTGTGCTATCCCCCTACCCCCCGCCGCGCCTGAAAACACCTTATGTGGATCATGCAGCCAGCAACACCCCGGCTTCGAGCAGTGTCTTGCCGCCTTGGTCTATGATCAGGAGGTCGGCCAATTGGTCAGTGGCCTGAAATTCCGTAACCAGCTCGGCAACGCCCGGCTGTTGGGGGATCTGCTCTGCGACTACCTGGAGGCAAGAATCGATGAAAAAACGGACTTTATTCTGCCGGTGCCCCTGCATCGAAGCCGTCTGAAAACACGCGGCTATAATCAGGCGCTGGAGATCGCCAGACCCGTGGGGCGCAGATTCGGTATCCCTCTCCGACCGAAAGTCTGTGTCAGAAACCGGGCCACAGCGGCACAGGCGGATCTGGACAAGGGCGACCGTGGGAAAAATATCCGCGGTGCCTTCAGCGTAAAAAAGCCGGTGACAGGTTGCAGGATCGTACTGCTCGACGATGTGGTCACTACCGGCAATACCGTCTCTGAACTGACCCGGGTGTTGCAGCAGGCCGGAGCGGCCAGGGTGGATGTTTGGGCTGTCGCACGAACGCCATAGCGCTGTTATAGCCGTTGACCCACAAATGAACACGAATGCGGTGTTGCCTTCGCCCGATCAAGCGTAGCGGATCGGGCATACAACTTGCCGATCGAAAATTGTTATGAAGATTTACTGATTTCCGATCGGCATTTTGAACCGCTCGCCCATGTGTTCGAGCACCACTCCATCCGGCAGAATTTCAGACAACAGGGGGCCTGCGTCCAGATAGTCTCCCTCCCGGTACTTCTCCAGGTCGATCAACACGTAACGACGTTTGGGCTGGTCATTGTAGCTATGCACATCAATATTGAATTCCGGCAGATTATCCACAAATCCCGGCGGCAACTCGCTGATCGATTTTGGTGGAACCTGGAGTAAAGGGGCCGGAGGTTCCGCAATAACCGGCGTCGTGACCGAGGGCACTTCCGATTCTGGTTCAGGTGGCTGGATTTTCAGCTTCTCCACAGCGGCCACCTGTGGCAGTACAGGCACAGGCTTTTGCGGCTGCGAAGCAGAGAACGCCGGAGCCTCATGTCTGGCAAGCTGCGTGTCGGGTAGCAACGCCGGACCAGAAGCCATCTGCTGCGGATCCTCCCGTCCCAGATAGAGACCCAGCACCAGCATGCCAAAGCCCAGAAATACCAGCACCACGATGCCGAACCAACGGGATTGGCCCAAATCCTGCTGGGTGTTGACTGCCCCAAGCCGGGGCACCTGGCCAATCCTGTGCTGGCGTTCCGCTTTCTTCAGAGCATCGAGAATCAGCGACATTTAGCCTTCGCCCCCTTCACTGGTTACAGCAGATCTCAGGGTTGGTGTGTCGGCGGTGAGCTGCACGTTGTTCAGGGTAATCATGGTCTGCTGCCCTGCCACGCCGTCTGAGGACAACCCATGTTTGGACTGGAAGCGTTTCAGTTGCTGCCGCAACTCCGCATTGAATGCATCCCGGCCGATCACGACTGGGGGTTCAAAACCCTCTGCTTTGGCGAGCTGCGTCCTCAGCCAAGTGACAGGGACGCCTGTCGAACCCGGCCCCACCAGGGCTGATTTTGTTCTTGGGCGCCACAGCACCACATAATCACCCGGCCAGAGGGGTGCAATATCTGCCCGTTTCAGCCGCCGGTCACCCTCACCGTAATCTACCGTTAAGTTCTCCCCCTGCATGGATTTTAGAAGGATATAACGTTGCCGGTAACCCAATTTCAACTTGAGCAGCAGCGGCCTGTTGATGCGCTCCAGATCCTCCCAGCCACCAATGCCGGTGAGACAACGCAACCCCAATGGCGGCGCCTCTTTGCAGGCGCTCTCTGATGAACGCAGCTTGATACTTTTGCCCCACAACTCAAACAGTCGCAGATGCACCGCCCGCTTGCTGTCTGCTACATGGGCAATCTGCCCCTCCAGATCAACGGGAAGACCCGCTTCGGGCAGGGTATCGATTGCTTCAGGTACGGGAGGGACTGTTACGGCCGGTGCAGATTCCGGCTGCTGCAGCACTGAGACTACTTTCGCTCCAGACTCAGGGGGAATCACAGGAGAGACTTCCGGTTCCGGGGAGGGCAGAGGCGGCTGAGACAATTTATGCTCTACTTTGGCGGGCCGATCCAGCACCTCCGCAACCACCTCACCCGACTCCGATTTTGAGTCTGTAAATAACGGCATCAGAAACCAGGCGATGGCCGCAGTGGAGAACATTATCAGCAGGATGGGCATGAGACGGCCGAGCTTCCCCATCACCACGCCGGAACCTCTGACCTCCCTGGCCGCACGCCAAACCAGCCTGGGTCCAGCCCGCTTGGCGCCGGTTGCAAAAATCGCCAACAGCGTCCGCTCGCAGATGGTGTTGATGATTCGCGGCACACCTCTGGACAGGTGATACACCAGGCGTAGCGCTGACGAGGTAAAGAGATCTTCACGGTTCCCCGACACGGTAAGCCGGTGCCGGATATAGCGGACAGTCTCCCGACGGGATAACGGAAAGAGGTGATAGCGTGCTGTGATGCGCTGGGCAACCTGCCGCATATCCTTACGTGCCAGCAGTTGCTGCAACTCTGGCTGACCCACCAGAATAATACGCAGCAACTTGTGTTGCGAAGTCTCCAGATTTGTCAGCATGCGAACCTGTTCAAGCACCCTGGGACTCAGGTTCTGCGCCTCGTCCACCACCAGGACCGTATTGCGCCCGGCCGCATGAGTCTTCAACAGGTGGTGGCTCAGATTATCGGTCAGCTGTTTGAGGGAGTAAGGGGGACCTACATATTTAATGCCCAGTTCGTCGCAGATGGCCGCCATGAAAGCGCGACGCGAAAGCCGGGGATTGAAGATCAGGGCGATATCGACGTTTTCGAGATTCTGCTCCAGCAGACTGCGCACCAGCATTGTCTTGCCGGTACCGACTTCACCAGTCAGCTGCACGAAGCCGCCATTCGGCCCGGTGCCGTAGATCAGATGCGCCAGACTCTCCTCATGCCCACGACTCAGATAGAGATAGCGGGGGTCAGGCGTAATGGAAAAAGGATTTTCCTGAAACCCGAAGTCGCTAAACTGCATGGCTCAATCGCAATCCTCTTCCAGATCTTGTGCTTTGGCCAGCTTATCCGCCAATTCCAACCATTGGATTGCCACGGTCTCATTGGGTGCGACGCCCTCACCGGAGAGATACATCTGCCCCAAGTTGGCGGCAGCCTGATAGGAGCCGTTTCCAGCAGCCTGTTTCAGCCACTCCACTCCCCGGGAATTACTCTTTCTCACCCCCTGTCCATAGAGATAAAGCATGCCGAGATAGTACTGGGCATCCACCACGCCTACCTCCGCCAGATCCCTGAAGGACGTGTAGGCACCTTTGTAGTCACCCGCTTCAAACGAGGTCAGTGCCGCTTCATAGGCATCGTTCTCCGCAACGGAGAGAAGAGGTGTCAAAAGCAAAAACAGCAGCGTAACGCCGCGAATAATTTTTTTCGCCATCAAATTCATCTGCTATCGATTCTCTCCCGGCCGCCAATAGCCCCATACAATAAGGAAACATAACACCTCTCAGCCGCAGGTGCATAGAGAAGCTATGCTTTTGTACTGATGGCAGTATACGGATGTAGGATTTCTATCGAACTTTTTAGCCGCGACATGGACGAAATCACGGCTAAAACCGTCAGGTCAGATTAACGACAGCTACTTTTCAGCCAACTGTGGTACTTCCACTGTTGGCGTCAAAACCGGCGTGTATACCGGATAGTGGTAATAGGAAGGATAGTAGCCATAGTGGTAAGGATAATAGCCATAATTTCTATACCCATACCATGGCCGGTACCAATTGCGCCCCCAGCCCGAACCAGAGAAGCCAAAGGAGAATCCGAAGCCACCACCCCACCAGGCATCCGCGGTGGATACCGGCAGTGCCACAAGTGCTGCCACTGCTGTTGCAGTCAGGAATTTGCGCATTGTCTTCATGATAAACCTCCTGCGACATACTGCTGTCACTTTTTCCCGTCCACACTTAAACCATACACCTTCTATGGAAAAACACATTGAGGCACGTCAGCTATATTAGGGAATGCTTATAGAATGTACCTATGGATTATTCCGTCTGGAGCGCTGGATTTAATGACTGCTTTCTTCCAAGGGTGACGCCCGGACTTTTCATGGATAAACTGCGCCGACAACGATTCACACCACAATTTGAGGATTATCCTATGAAATTCATACCCTGCCAGGGCGGAGACAACTGCACAGAAGGCGGCACCCACTGCCAGGGCTGCGGGCGCAGCCATGAAGAGATCGCCGAGACCAAAAAGCTGATCGATGCACTGGTGCAGTTCACACAAAAGATGGATTTTGAGAATGTCGAAGAGTTCACCAGCTTCGTCGCTGCCAGGGCCGCAGGTAAGTACCGTATGCAGCAAGGCGGCGGTATGGGCTTCGGCCTCAACATCCAGCCCGGCAGCTGACGGGTAGCCACTTCGGGAACCAACACGGTTCCCGGCAGTCACATTTCAAACAGGCCAAATATACGAAGAAAAACCATGATGAAGCCCTTTGCTCTCTCTCTCCTCCTCATCTTCACCACAACCTTTGCGCTGGCGGTTCAACCGCTGGTCACTCCGGAATGGGTGCATAACAATCGCGAGAAGAGCGGAGTCGTAATCCTCGACCTGCAGGACGCCAAAGCCTATCAGCGATACCACGTTCCCGGCGCGGTGAATTCCAGCTACGGTGCCTGGCGACGCGAGTCGGTAAAAAAGATACCCCAGATCATGACGCCCCCCGAGCAACTGGAGAAGCTGATCGGCCGTCTGGGCATCGACAATGAAACCCATGTCGTGCTGGTCACCACCGGAAACGGCGCAGGAGACATGGCGAGCGCCTCACGAGTCTACTGGACCTTCAAGGCACTGGGGCACGATCAAGTCTCCATCCTCGACGGGGGGCTGATCAACTATGCACAGAAGCGGGTCTACCCGCTCCAGAACGGTCGCAACCAGGCTGAGCCGAAGGTCTTCAAAGTCAACCTCAGAGCCGACTACATCCCAAACGCCAAAGGGGTAAAAACGGCTCTCGAAAAGGGGGCGTTGGCGGTGGACAACCGCAGCCGCGCCGAATACATGGGCATCTACTCCGGCAGCGGCAAGGAACGTCCAGGCAGTCTGCCCAAAGCTGTCAATATCTCCTACGACTGGCTGACCGCCAATGGCGGTGCAACATTCCATAATATCGACAACCTGAAAAAGATCTATGCCGCCAATCAGGTGCCGCTAAGCGGCGCACAGATCAACTATTGTCATACAGGCCATCGCGCCGCCCTTGGCTGGTTCGTCTCCCACGAACTCCTGGGTAACAAGCAGGCCCGTCTCTACGATGGATCGACCGCCGAGTGGGCGCTTGACCACGCCCTGCCCATGGAACAGATAGTCCAATTAAAACATTGAGGACCAAACCATGCGCGCCTATGTATCAAAACTCCTTATTACACTGTTGTTAATGAGTCTGACTCAAGGCGTCCTGGCCAACGGCCGCACTGCACCGGAGTGGGATATCTCCGAATGGATCAACGGCGATGGCACCACCCTGGCCGCACTCAAGGGCAAGGTGGTGGTGATCGATTTTTTCCAACTCTGGTGCCCTGGTTGCAACAGCTTTTCGGTACCGCTGATGGCCAAATGGGAGCAGCAGTTTGCCGACGAGATCGCCGCGGGCAATCTGGTGATGCTGAGTATCCACACCGTATTTGAAGGACACGACTACCAGAATCCAACAAAGCTGCGCACCTATATCAAACAGAAAAAGATCCAACACCTGGTAGGAATCGATCGGCACATTGACGGCAATGAAATCCCGGAAACCATGAAACGATACCGCACCCGCGGCACACCGGAGATGGCCATCATCGACAAGGAGGGACGTATCCGCTTCCAACGATTCGGCAGTTTTGATCCGGCAAGCGGCGCGCAACTGATCAACAAGTTGCTGGTCGGGGATCCAGGGTAACCCATGATGAAACGACTTATCCCAACCCTGCTGCTCTGGCTCTCGCTCGGCAGCACGGCTTTCGCTGCAACCCACGCCAGCTACACGGTCACGAGGCCTATGGAAATCGACCAACAACTCAAAGCCGCCTACGGGACCAAGGGAGAGGATTACAAACCCCGCACAGAACACTTAAACCCAGACGGATCACCAATCTATATCAACCGCCTGATTCTGGAAGACTCCCCCTATCTGCTGCAACATGCCCACAATCCAGTGGATTGGCATGCCTGGGGGGAAGATGCCTTTGAAAAGGCAAAACGTGAGAACAAGCCGATCTTTCTCTCCATCGGCTACTCCACCTGTCACTGGTGCCATGTCATGGAGCGGGAGAGCTTCGAGAACCTCCAGCTGGCCAAAATACTGAATGAGCATTTCGTGGCCATCAAGGTGGACCGTGAGAGCCACCCCGATGTAGACGAGGTCTACATGACCGCTGTGATGCTGATGACCGGCCACGGTGGCTGGCCGATGTCGAGTTTTCTCACACCGGAGGGCAAACCCTTCTATGGCGGCACCTATTTTCCACCCAACCAGTTCGGACAACTGCTCTCGCAGATTCAGCAGGTCTGGCGCGACAAAAAGGCCAGCGTCCTCGACCAGGCGGATCGCGTAGCTGAAGCAGTAACATCAGCCAACAACCACAAGGGCACAGCCAAGGCACTCGACAAGACCGCGGTCGCTGCTGCGCTCAAGACGATGCTCGGCAGTTTTGATGAACTGCAGGGCGGCTTCAGCGGGGCACCAAAATTCCCCCACGAACCTTGGTTATTGTTGTTGCTGCAACAGGCGGAACGCAGTAATGATTCAGCGGCACTGGAGGCGGCGGAGGTCACCCTCGATGCGATGGCCCGGGGGGGAATCTACGATCAGGTGGGAGGCGGCTTCCACCGCTACTCCACGGATAACGAATGGCTGGTGCCGCACTTCGAAAAGATGCTCTACAACCAGGCTCATCTCGCTCGCGCCTACCTGCATGCATGGCGACTCACCGGCAAGGAGAAATACCGTCGCGTGGTCACCCAGACTCTCGATTACGTCATGCGCGAGATGACCTCACCCAACGGCGGTTTCTACTCAGCCACCGACGCCGACAGTGAGGGTGAAGAGGGGGCCTTCTTCATCTGGACACCCGCGCAGATTCGTGACGCTTTGGCGCCGGAAGATGCCGACCTGGCAATCGATCTCTATAACATAACAGACAGTGGCAACTTCGAAGGAAAGAATATCCTCCATCTGCAGTCAGACCTGGAAAGTTATGCCGAAGAAAACAAGTTGAATCTTGCCGCCCTCCGCATGCGGGTCGACCATATCAATACGGTATTGCGCAAGGTACGCGAAGGCCGGGAGCATCCGTTAAGGGACGACAAAGAGGTCACCGCCTGGAACGGCATGATGATCACCACCTTTGCACAGGCCGCCGACCTTCTCGCTTCAAAGACTTACCGGGAGGCCGCAGAACAGGCGGGTGAGTTTATCTGGCAGCAAAATCGAAAAGTTGCCGGCAAACTTTGGCGGGTACACCTCAACGGACAGTCCTCGGTTGCCGCGGCACAGGAGGACTACGCCTATCTGTCTGAAGCACTGCTTTATCTCTATGATCTGAGCGGAGATAAAAAGTGGCTGCAACGGGCGCAGGAGACCGCCGATGCCATGGTCAGCCGGTTTAGCGACCATCAAAACGGCGGCTTCTATATGAATGAAGAGGATAGCAACTTCAGCGCAATGGGACGTCCCAAGGACAGCGGCACCGACAGCGCCATTCCATCCGGGAGTTCAGTGGCCATTAAGTCGCTACAGATGCTCTGGGTGCGCACTGGCAAGCTGGACTATCGCACTCACGCCAATAACCTGATCGGCAGTTTCGCTAGCTCCATTGAACGACATCCCAACGGCTACACCTACATGTTGAGCGCAATCGATGATCTACAGCATGGGGAGTTGAGCGCCCGCCGATATGCCGCACAAGGCGGTATCCGTCTCATGGGCGAGACCAGGATTCTCAAAAATGACAAACAATTGTTAACCATCACCGTCACCATTCCTAAGGGCTGGCACATCAATGCCAATCAGCCTCTGAGCACGAATTTGATCGCCACTGAGGTCAACCTGGCCGACAGTACCGACCAGTGGAGCATGGGTCCCGTCACCTATCCTGAACCCGCGTTACAGCAGCTGGCTTTTCAAAGTGATCCGCTCTCCGTTTATGCAGGCATGATTACACTTCAGGCGATGCTGACACCCACATCTGACCCATCAGCACTCAAGACTGCATCCATCGATGTGAAATTACAGGCCTGTAGCGATGAGGTCTGCCTGCCGCCGGAGACACTGCAACTCCATATTCCCACCCTTCCTTCAATCTGAGTGGTGTCCCGGATTTATTAAGGGGAAGTACCCCAGCAGGCCACATCATTGCCTCGTATTTTCCCCTATGTCACTGCCGCACACCATTGGTTAAACTCTGGCACGATTATGAACATGCAATCATTGATTAAATTTTCCGCTCTGGCCGCCTTTCTCACGCTATCGCTAAACCTCAGCGCACAGGACACCGGGGCAAATTCCAGAAAAACCGGAGATCAGGCTTGGAGCTATCGCGGTGAAACGGCCCCGGAAAAATGGAGTACCCTCTCCAGCGCGTTCAGCGCGTGTGGAGCTGGCAAAGCACAATCGCCAGTGGATATCCAGGGCACCAGAGAATCCGAGCACCTGCCACTCTCATTTTTCTACCGCACCAGCACCCTGTCAATCCGACGTTCCAGCCACGGCATTTCACTGGATATGGAACCCGGTGGATTCATGAAGATGGGTGGTGAACGTTTTCAGTTGCGCAGTATTGATCTGCATATACCTGGTGAACATACCTATCTGGGCAGGGCTGCGGACATGGAGATTCAGCTCAAACATATCGACAGCAACGGCAACCCTATGATACTCGCAATTCCGGTAAACGCGGGCAGGCGCAACAACCTGATGGTCAAGCGAATCGCCCGCCACCTGCCACAGGAAAATGGTGGCCAAAGATACAATCGCCAGATCGGTATCAACGCAATCTTTCTGCTGCCGACCAATCGAAGTCATGTACTCTACAACGGATCACTGACAACACCTCCCTGTAATGAACCTGCTCGCTGGATCGTCTTCAAAAACCCGATCGAGATACCCGACCTGCAGCTGCGACAATTTACGGATGCTATCGGCTACAATGCCCGTCCTGTACAACCGCTGAATGGGCGCGTGATCTGGACGAGCATTCATTAGGAGAGCATCGAATTTAACCGTCACGACTCAACAGCGCCTCCAATTCTTTGTAACCGTCCAATTCCATTAACAGCCGCCCCTTCTCTTCTTTTGCTATCTTTTGCCAGTGCTTATCTTCCAGCGCGCCCACCATTGCATACAAAAAATTCAGGCTTGGCTCGACACGGCATTCACTCCTCATTTTGAGAAACGCACCAATGGCTCCAATTTTTTCCAGATCCGCTCTTGTATAGATGCTGATTTTATTCAGGCATTGTTCTGACTTTTTACCCAAACCTTTGAGGTCGCATACCCTTTTGTCATTGATATCAGTCATGCTGTCCGGCACTCATAAACGCCAAATTTGCAATAGTTTATACACGGGCCAAGCGGGCCTGCACTGCGATTGTTTAATGGTGTTTATGCGATAAAGCAATTCAAAAAACCGTGGCCAATCAGGATCACAGACTCATACCATAAACGTACAGATATATTTGCAACAGCTTTCTTCAGTAACAAATAAACCTGGACATTTTCTCTCAAATTGTGGCCCTATTATTTTGAAATAGGCTGCCAAATGCTCAGAAGAGTGAGTACTCAACCAGATAGATTCGCAGTTCTCAAGATAGGTTTCTGACACATTGCACGCACCACAGCCGCGCATTTTCCTAAATCTTAGGTTTTGCTAGCGTTTTCCGATAGTTGCCTAAGAACAGCGCAACCTTGTCAGTGAATCTGTAGCTAAAAAAACGTTTATTCTAGCCCCCCATGGCAAGGATTTTATTTCTCATTGAAATAACGCCAACCGACGTTCTCCTACAGGGGACTTTCACCCCCATAAGTTCATGCCCATACTGGGCCGTACACAATCGCATAAACACGGACATTTTGCTCTGCTGCGCGCCTCAAAATTCCGATTATGCGGGTCGTTATGTGTTCAAGAATCCTTAGCATAGCTGCAACATACTGAATCAAAAAGAAAAAATTCCGCCTTTGATAAGTTGATTAAAATGACTAGAATGTGTAGTCATATTACGCTTTATTCTTGAGGTGATTATGAAGGCATCCATAGTAGATCTAAGGTACAAAACAAATGATATTCTGAAGGCTCTTGATAGAAATGAGAGTGTAACCGTTCTTTATCACGGAAAAGTCAAAGGTATTATTAAGCCTGCTAGAGAAAAGTCAGAACTAAAAATTAAAGATCATCCATTTTTTGGGATGTGCGGAGAATCTGAAGAAACGGTTTTAGATGAATTAGAAAACGAGTGAGTCTTCGACCTCGTGAAAGATTTTGGGACATCCCAGTCCCCAAAATCGACTCGGCCTTCGACAGCCTGTTTGTGCCCCGGCCGTCCCGGTCACTG
>JAESPE010000079.1 GCA_016756835.1 gamma proteobacterium endosymbiont of Lamellibrachia anaximandri
GGATGCCTACTTTGCTTCCCCTCTGGCGCAAGGCACGCCGGGTAAGCAGTGCGGCCTCGCGGCTACCGGGGACTACCAGCCTTCGCTTCGCTCTCCATGGCTGGCAGCGAACGCACGAGTTAAATATCAATGCCATATCTTTTCAAACTTTAGAGGAAGGATACTTTCTTGTACTGAATCCCATGGGCAAAAATGAGTTTGAAGAAATCGGAATATACAGGTTAGACAATTAGTTCTGATGTCTATTCAAAATAGCCATTTAGTGGAGTTCAAGTAATAAACTGATATATCTTTGGATCCGCGATAAAAAACTCTCAGTTTTTAGTTGAGTTTTATCTCGCAGTTCCACTTGGGGGGGACGTCACCTCTCTTGATGGCTCGCGTCTGAACAGGATAGAGCGGGTTCCGGTCCGGTATCATGTACGGGGGGCAGCCACACTATCGAGTAGATCAGCGAGCACATCATCGGGCGAATAGCCTTCGATCTCCAGGTCGGTGGTCAGCCTGATTCTGTGCCGCAACACTGCGGTCGCTGCGGCTTTGACATCATCCGGGGTGACAAAGGTACGGGATTGCAGAAAGGCCTCGGCCCTCGCCGCGCGCAGCAAGGAGATACTGCCTCGTGGCCCTGGTCCCGCTTCAATACCACTCCATTCACGTGCGGTGCGCACGATGCGCACCGCATAGTTGAGAATCTGCTCATCCATCTCCAGTGCCGCCACATGCTCTTGCAGCGGCAGAATCTCTTCCGCCTTTAACTGTTGGCGCACTGCCGAGGTGTCGAGTTGATCACCCACGGAGCCGACGGTTACCTGCTGTACCATCTGCTGCTCCTCCTCTTCTCCCGGATAGTCGATGAAGACCTTGAGCAGGAAACGGTCGAGTTGGGCCTGTGGCAGCGGATAGGTCCCCTCCTGTTCGATGGGGTTCTGGGTAGCGAGCACCAGAAAGGGGCGAGTTAGATTAAAGGTCCTTCCCTCGATAGTCACCTGCTGCTCCTGCATTGCCTCCAGCAGCGCCGACTGGGTCTTGGCCGGTGCCCGGTTGATCTCGTCCGCCAGCATGAAGTTGCAGAATACCGGTCCACGGCGAACCCGAAACTCCTCCGATTTCATATCGAACATGATGTGGCCGGAGATATCGCTGGGCATCAGGTCGGGGGTGAACTGCACCCGGTTGAACAGGCCGCCGACCGCAGCAGCCAAACTGCGCACCAGCAACGTCTTGCCGAGACCCGGCACCCCCTCCACCAGGACATGACCTGCGGCAAACAGGGCAATCACCACCTCGTGAATCACCCGATCCTGCCCGATCACCGCCCGCCCGATCTCTGCTTCCAGTCCTCTGGCGCGGCTCAACAGCTCTGCTGCAATGCCGTTTCCGTCTGTTTGTTGTGAATCCATCATAAATTCAGTTTCCAATCTCTTTGAGTTTGACTCCCCGCAGCTTGCTGCGAAGCGTTCGTAGGAACGGCGCCTCACCGCGATTTGCCCATCTACGGAGTTTTCGCGGCGAGGCGCCGCTCCTAGGATTTAATACCCCGTCCGTTTGCTGCCGCTATCCGGGTGTAGTGCGGCAAGCAATTTTTGCAGGTTCGCGCTGGCCTGGATCATCTTCTGCTCTTCCACCGGCACGACATAGAGTGTCTCATAGACCGTCTGCGCAGAGAGTCCCGACCGCTGCCCGATCCACAAACAGCGCTGTTGTTGATCAAGCCGTGCCAATTGGGGATGGCGCTGCAGCCAGCGCTTCTCCACGATGCCTGCAGAGCGTTCCCGCAGTGCGGCCGCACGATCCAGTTTCCAGAGATACTCACCCCCAGCCTGAAGGTGCTCCAGCAGATTACGTCTGGCGTGTTCGCCCGCGTTCAGTATCGGCCCACTGCGATAGGTCAAACGCCATATAGACAAGAGCAACAGCAACAGGGCGCTCAAAACGGCATAGGCCGCGTTTTTCCAAATCAGGGTCAGCAGAGACGGCATGTTGGCGCTGTAGAGCAGACGTACCGCACCCTGATCCTCCGTCAGCAGTGCCAACAGCAGGGCGTGGTCATGCTCCACGATCCGGGTATTGGTGAAGAACCGGTTATCGCTGAGGATGGTCAGAAAACCGCGGCCCAGCTGAAAACCTACCAGGTGGTAACCGTTCAAGCCCGGTACCAGCCAGTCGGCGTCATCCCTCTCCACCATCAGCTCCCGACGGATATCGAATTCCACCTGCAAGGGCTCGTCATACCCGGTGTATTCCATACTCACCGGACTGTCAGCTTGCGATTCTTCCTCATCGCTCTCCACATACTCCACCAGACTGACCCCGAAAGACTCCAGCAGATGGTTACCAGGTTCATCCTCATCCAGAGCCCTGCCAGGCGAAACGATCAGATGCCCACCTGCTTCTATCCACTCCAACAGCGCCGTCTCCCGTTCCGGAGCCAGGGATGGGCCCAGATCCTTGACCAGCAGTACCCCGACATCCGCATCCGGTTTGGTGAGGTATTCCCGGCCCGAGAGACTTTTGACATCCAGACCCTGACGCCGGAGAAAGATCTCCCCTGCCAGCAAGGGGTTCCGCCTGGCCTCCGCTGACATCCCCAGGCGCACCTCCGTACTCCTGCGCTCAAAGTTATCAAGGAACCAGGCAGCCATTCCAGCAACCACAGCCAGGAGCAGCAACAGGGCAAAAAGGATCAGCAGCCTACTCTTCATGCAACTCTCCGAAAACACGATCCCAATCCCGGCAAAGTGTCTCCAGTTCACCGGTGGACGGCAGACTGTGCTCATAAGCCATGCCCTGCCAGGCTGCCGTGAGTCTTTGAAAAAAGGCCGCACCGGAAAAATCCTGGCTCGACTCCACCTGCAACAGACACTCACCCTCGGTGGCACCAATATTAATTTGCAGACGAAAACGAAACACCAACACCGAGAGTGCACCGCGATAAAGCAGACTCAATGCCGCCCTTCCCTCACCGGCAAGCAGCAGAGCCTCTGCTTGGCGCACCAGATCCTCGGGCAGGGATTCCGGACGAATATCAAGTCCCGACAAAGTAACAGGCAGGGGTTGCCGACGTCGCAAACCGGGTGGAGTGCCCAGGTTGAGCCAGTCACGCATCTGTGACACACGGTAGAGCAGAAAGGCGATAATCAATCCCGCAGCCAGCCACAGCAGAAACTCACCCACCGTCGCCAAGCCCTGGGTATAGCCTTCGAAAAAATCGATCAACCACTGCAGCAGCCAGGGCACATCTTCACCGGACTCTTCCGTATCCCCGACATACTCCCAATATTCGCGCATCTCGCGTTTGCCGAAGACATCATCCTTCAACACCTCCTGGATAGACTGCTGAACCGCTTCCCGATCCGGCAATCCCGCAGCAATTGGCGGTTCACCGGGCAACACTAAACCCACCGCCAACAGCAGCAGACCGGCCGCTGCCGAGGAGAAGGAACGATTGCCTTTCACCCGCTCGGCCAGACGTTTAAAGCCAAGCTCTATATCCCAACCCTCCAGTTCACTGCGACGGGTCAGATAGATACAAAAACCACCCGCGACATAAAATGGAGCAATCAGCGACATCGCCAACAGACTGCCGATATGCTGCAGCCAGACTTCAACACCACTCTCGGACATGATCAGACTATCCATCTGCAGCCAGTCCAGCTCAGTTGGGATCAACAGCACCAGCAGTACGAGAAAAGAGAGTTCCAACAGAATTTCGAAATTAATACCGAAAAAGGTCAGCCAACCGGTCACATGCTGCCCTCGTCCCAGGACCGTGATACGTGTGCGCCGCTCACTGCCCTTCAACCCCTCCAGCAGGGCTACCGGCATATTGAAGGAGCGTGCAGTGCTGAATCGCCGCCAGGTCAGGTTGGCGAACAACTGGGGACGAACTATGCGCCACCAGTGCTGCCTCATCTCGCTGAACCCGAGCCGTTCACCGAAGACGCGACGACTCAACCAAAACAGCAGTGGGGACTCATAGAGCGGTTTGAACCACCAGGCCAGCAAGGCCACCAGTACCGGCTCACTCGCCAGCAACAGTACCAACAACAAATAAAAGGGTAGCGCCGAGGCCAGCCACAACAACCAGAGGCGCAGAAATTCGCTGCGTGCGAGGGCAAATCCCAGATCGGCCCCTTCCCAGGGCGTTCGCGAACGCAGATTGATGGTAATTCTAGAGAGATCCATGCCGTGACCTGCCCACAAAAACCAGATAGAAAACCACCAGCGCCCAGAGCAGCACCGCTACGCCATATTTGATAGCGGCATCCAGTGTACTGGAGGACCAGAATGCTTCGACAAAGGCTGCTGCCAGCAGCATCAGCGCCGCCCCCAGTACCAGTTTCAGCGCTTCGGCCGCCGCTGCCTTCAGTGCAGGAATACGTTTTCGCTGACCGGGGGCCAGCAAGGCGTGGCCCAGCATCAGTCCCGCAGCACCGCAGATTACGATGGCGGTCAGTTCAAAGGCACCGTGGCCGGAGACGAAAGGCCAGAAGGTATCGTGATAACCCAACCGGGTGAGATGACCGGCAACCCCACCCAATACCAAGCCGTTGAAGAGCAGCATGAAGAGAGATCCAACACCCAGCAACATACCGCCGGCAAAGGTGCGGAAACCAATACCGATATTGTTGAAGATATAGAAACCGAACATCATGAAGTCGGTCTCGGAACTGCGTGCCTCGGAGCGTCCCGGATGACGGCCGGCCGGGTCGTACATCGACTCCATCTCAGCCACCTGCTGCTCATCCATCAGCGAGTAGATCATGTCGGGGTCGACATAACAGGCAAGGCCCAACAGCAAGGCCGGCAAGAGAAACGATGTCAATGCCAGCAGAAAATAGCCGCGATGACACCGGAGCGCACGGGGGAATCCGCCGCCGATAAAGTCGAGTGTGCGCCACAACCAGGCACCGCGCTGACGATAGAGACGGCGGTGCCCCCGCAGCACTAGATGATGAAGCAGTTCCAGCAGTGCGGGGCTGAACCGCCGACTGCGTGCCAGGGCATAGTGACTGCAGACTTGGCGATAGAGGGTGGGGAAAGCGGCAGCGCGCGTTTTATCGGGATTGCGTTTGCTTCGGGGCAGCTCCATCTCATCAAGTAACGCCCCAAGCTCATCCCACAGCGGCCTGTAAACCTGTTCAAACTGTTCCTGGCGCATTAGCGTCCCTTCATCAACCAGTTGGCATATCCGTAAATCCCGTCAACAGCCCGTTCGCCTTTGTGTCCGGAGATTTCGTTCAGGATCTCTGCCAATTCGACCCGGCGTTCGGAGGATAGACCGGGTGCGCGCTCGGCAAACGCCAATACGGCCTGTTGCTCCGATTCGGTCAGTTCCACCCCTGGTCTCTCTGCGGTCCTGGAGGGCAGTTCTGATCGTTTTTCATAATTGTCCCGATAGACGACCAACGTCCCCGCCGCCAGATCGCCCAACCGTTTGAACTCCCGATTGAACAGCATGCTCAACAGGCCAAAGCCATACATCACCGGCATGAAGTCGACAGCACGCAGCAGGTTACGGATGACCGAAGCGGATACGGTGACCGGCGTGCCGTTGTCGTGGATCACCCAGATGCCCATCGCCTTTTTGCCGGGGGTAGCGCCGCTCTTAACCTCGAACAGCACAGGATAGAACCACTCGATGAGAAAGAGGGCGATCAGGATGATTGCCACGCCGACGCCGCCGAAGTAGGAAAAGGACAAACCGATAACGATATAGAGTACCGCGCGGATCGCCGCGTCAATGGCCCAGGCGCTGGCCCGGACAAGCGGTCCCGCCAGACGGAATTCCAACAACACACCTTCCGGAATCTCATACTGCCGGGTGGTGTCCACTTCCTCCGTTAATGCCACCGCAATATCCTATCGCGACTTGTTGAAATAGATATCCCGATAACCCACATAGATTGAGGCCACCATCATCGGTAACACCACCAACAGACCCAATCCAAAAGGAATGGCGCCCAGAATAAAAAGCACCATTCCCACGATACCGTAGACCAGAAACGGCAGGACATTTTTCAGACAGCCCCTGATGCTCAGCTTCATCGCATCTATCGCCTTCAGACCATCCAGCACTACCAATGCAGGTGCAAACCAATATGCCATCATCAGAGGTATGGCAAGGGCCATGACCAGAAGGAACAGCAGCAGTATGGTTGGAGACAGCATCATCGCCGCCATCGCCTCGGGATTTTGCATCATCTCCGAATCACCCATAGTCGCAAACATGCCACCGGCAAATAGCGCAACGATCACCCCAAGCAGCAGAAAGCCTGCCATGTAGATCACACCCACAAGCACCAGTTGTCCCATGTTGTTGGAGAATCCCGCGAACAGGTGGCCGATCTCGAATTTGTCGCCTTCATCCTGAGCTCGCGCACCCAACATGAATCCTCCCATAACCACCGGTGCGAAAAGATTGGTCAGGATGCCCCCCAGTATCGGAACCAGGTTGACCAGTATCGCGATCACAAACCAGATTACCAACGCAAGCACCCAAACGAGCGGACTCTGCTTGAAGTGCCACCAGCCCTTGACAATCCAGGCCCAGCCGTGACCTGCCGGCACGCTGTTTGGCCCCGTCATCTCACCCTGTTCGTGATCCACAAGATCCGCTTGGGGCGCGGCATAGGGATCGGCATCATCTGTTTCGGCATCCTCCGCCTTGGCCTGAATCGCCAGATATTTGGACACTACCACCCCGCACTCGAGACAGGTGCCATCCTCCACTCGGTCAGCACCGCATTTGGGGCAGGGAGGCTCCGGCTGTTTTTCCTTCTCTTCAGCCTCCCCCGTATTCATGGGTTCAAGCGACAGCTGATCCGCCATCGGATCTATACGAACAACCAGACCCGTCCGCTCCAGCGCGGCCTGATACTGCTCAGCCTGTTCCCGTGTCAGGTTTTTCTTAAGATCCACTTCACGGTCGGTCTTCAACAGATTCCGTGCCGTCTCGTTATCGACCTTGAAGCGCTCACTGAAGGCCACAACAACCTGTTCTGCCTCAGCACCAGACTGTAGCTGTCCGAAAAATACGACTTTGAACACTTCGCTCACTTTATCTACTCCATGATTTTGGGATAATTCCGTAGAGTCTAGATCAACAGATCCACATTGTATGATTGCAATTCCTCGAATGCGGCAAAATTATGTGGGAGTGGGAGTGGGATCAGAGTCAAATCCGCTCGAAACCCCAAGACATATTTCCCGTGACATCCAGCAGATTTGACTCTGACCCCTTACGATTTTCCGCAGGACTTGCCGATTCGGCAAGCGCCACGGACTACTGATTCACTCTATCGAATCCCTGACAATACCATCCAACAGTTCGAGGATCTCTGCGGTCACCTTGTCCGCCTGACCTGCCAACGACTGGCTGCGGTAGGCCACATAGACCTGTTCCGGCTCATCCGCCTTGATATAGACCGCGATGGTAAAGGGGCAGACCACCAGGTTCACCGGACTAACCTGGGTCATCTTATGGGAGATCACAGCACTGCAGAACTCCACCGACTCGGCCTTTTTGAAGACCTGCTTGTAACCAAGATCGGGACCTGTGCGATTGAGCATATCGCTGACGTGCAGAATACCGCTGACCAGCATTCCCCGCTCCTCGACCGCCATCTTGATATTGTCGATCACATCCTCATAAGCCTCATCCGCTTTGTAGATCACAACCGGATCAGGGGCGGCTCCCCCCGCGAACGCCATACCGGCAACCGACAACATCAAAGCAAACAACAGAAATCTCATACGCATCCTCCAGTTTTTACCAGCCGCTCTCTGCGGTCTTTTGCGGTCAAAGGAAGTCGGCAGACTCCGACGCCCATGAATCGAATATCGAATCTCCTGAGACTAACGCCTTACGTTTCACTAATAAAGCCAAAGATTCCAGGCACTTTGTTTCGTTTATCTCACATATTTAACAATTCCCTTGCAGGATATTGATGCGATACATGTTAATCTTCCGCCCAATTTCTTACCCCCGTGCAAAGGAACCTGATCGTCATGCGCCTGACAACTTCACTCTTTACCCTGATCTCTCTTTCACTCTGCACCTCCTTTGCGTCCGCCGCCACTATCCATCTTAAAAACGGCGACACCCTGAATGCGCCGATCATTGCCGAGACGAATGAGAGTATAACCCTGCTGCACGACTCCCTCGGCCCGGTCACCATCAACCGTTCACAGATCTCCGAGATTCTCGCAGAGAAGAGAGCAGCTGAACCGCAAGCTGACACACTCAAAAGCGAAGAACCGGCGAAACCCGAAGATCAGGGACTGCTCGCCAGCGGTTTCATGAAAGACTGGAGTCGCGAACTCGACATCGGCCTTAGCGGTGCCGAGGGCAACAGCCAGAAATTCAACCTGCACGCCGGTTTCGGCGCCGACTATTCAGATGATGAGGATGTCTGGAAGTTCCGCACCGCTTACGACTCTGCGCAAAGTGACAACGAGACCTCACAAAATCAGTTTTTCGCAGATCTGCAAAAAGATTGGCTGCGCCCCGACTCCCCCTGGTTTACCTATGCGCAGGGCCGCTATGACTGGGATGAGTTCAAGGATTGGGATCACCGGATATCCGGCTCCGGCGGCGTGGGTTACCAGTTCCTCAAAAATGAGACATGGCTGGTAAAGGGCAAGGCCGGTCTCGGCGGCAACCAGACCTTCGGCGGCAACGACGAAAAGTTCAGCCCGGAAGCGATTCTGGGCCTGGATGCGGATTGGAAGATCTCCGACAAAGAGTCCCTGTCGATGGGCACCACCTTCTATCCCAACCTGAGAGACAGCGGCGAGTTCCGCAACATCTCAACCCTCGACTGGAAGATCTCCATGGATGCTGCAATGGGCATCAAGATCGGTCTCTCCAACGAATACGACTCCGAGGCGATTGGAGACACAAAAGAGAACGACTTCAAATACAACGCATCGCTGGTCTGGGGGCTTTGACCAGGATCACAAAACAGGGCGCGCCTCATAGCTTCGCTTCCCTCAAACTCCTATGATTTCCAGATGTCGCATCAGGACAGGTGAATGGCGGGTTGTAACCAGAACCATTCAGGTAAAACCCATAATCTGACCACACGACAAAGCAACGGAGTGAAGAGTGATGTATCAGGATCGAGAACAGAGGATGCAGCAGGACAGAACCAGGACATCCAGAATGGCTGAATACCGCAGGCGTCATGCCACTGCCTTTTTTCAGACCTTCTCCCGGATCGCCTACGGAAGTCAGCAGTCAGAACAGGATGAGTTCAAGGCAATACCGCATCAATCAGCGGGTTGAAAGAAACAGCGTTACCTGGCGGGAAAAGGCATCTGGCTGTTCCGCATAGAGCCAGTGACCGGCACCGGTCAATTGTCGCATCCGTGCATAGGGAAACAGTGTTTTGATAACAGGACGCGAGTCCGGCGACACATAGTCTGAATTACCGCCGTGGATAAACAGCGCCGCCCCTGGAAACCGGGCGGCGGCCACACCGGGAAATCCCAGCAACTCCGGCATCGCGCTTTGCAATCCGGAGAGGTTCAACCGCCACTGCCAGTGATTCCCGACCTTCACAAGATTCTGCAGCAGATACTGGCGTACCTCCAGCGACGGCACCGATCCCGATAAAAGGGCATCCGCTGCTCTCCTGCCTGCGAGTCTCTCCATATCCAATCCGCTCATTGCCTGCAGAATCGGCTGAAAGTGGTCTGGGTAGGTCACCGGTGCAATATCCGCCACCACCAGTTTCTCCACCCGTTCCGACATATTCAATGCCAGCCACATGGCAACCTTGCCTCCCATGCTGTGACCCAGCAGATGTGCGGTATCGAGATGCAGACGATCCATCAGCGCCAACAGGTCGTCAGCCATAGACGGATAGTCCATCTCCATTGTGTGCGGGGATCGGCCGTGATTTCTACTGTCTGGAACGATCAGATGAAACTGCTTCTCCAGCCGTTTGACTATACCCATCCAGTTGGCCGAAGAACCGAACAGGCCGTGCAACAGGATCAGCGTCGGCAGGGCCGGGTCACCCGCTTCGCGATAGTGGAGCTCAACAGGCATCGATGATCAACACTTCAGCATCAGTAGTCAGGACTTGGCCCAAAATCAGCACCGCTTCTATTCTCGCCATGAATCCTTGTTTTTTGGCAGCCGGTGAAAATCATCAATTACGATTACCTTGTGAGGCACCACACTGTCCCACACCCAAAAGACAAGATTCTTCCCATTCTCAGGGGCATTTTTTGCATAGGACGGGACAATAATGCCGGCAACCCCGTCTTCAACGAGTCGTTTGGACAGCGCCCAACTAGGCGGCACCCGGCCCACTCCCGCCGGCATTTCCCAAGGACATGCCAAATCGTCTGAATCAATCCCCAGTGCGCCTCTCTCTTCTGGATTTGTGAGATCCGTGACGTCCAGGCAATCCACCTCATAGGTACACAGCGTGGCAGGTTGAGGGCGATGAGGAAACCCCTGGTGGTATTCAGCCAGCGCCGCAGTCTCAGTCAGGGAAGTATAGAGTGCAGACACACCTTTTGGATTGAACCGGCCGCCGTGACGTTTGGCACCATCTCCAGAGAGGGGATCGAATGACCAGAAAGGATTATGTGCGCGATAGACCCATCCCTGGTAACGAAGCATTAAGCAAACCCACCTTCCGCAATGCGATCGATATACTGCATGACCAGATCAGCATGCCCCTGCTTGACCAGTGCTTCAGCCGTAAGATCCCCGAACCCCGGAATACCTTCAGAGCGGTACCAGGCAAAAGCCTGGAAAGGCGTACCACACCATGGGGTTACCCGGTTGATGATCATGACCAGATCCCGCAGGCGTTTTTGGGATGACTTTGAATGCACCCGATCCTTCTTGCTGACCGCATCGACAGACAGACCCGCAAGTTGCGCCACCTCTTTAATGGTAGTGTGGAATTCGTCAGCCACCATCCTGGGATTTACAAAACCCTGGGGATCAATCAATTTTTGCGCCATCACACTCATTTTTGCCGCCAATATTGCCTATTAATATAGGCAAATTATAGGACATATTGGTTATTTGTACAGAGGGCAGACAAAACAGCGCTTACTTTTTCCGCGACTTCGGCGGCAACAGGTCAGTAATCGTCCCCTCGGCCATCTCAGCGGCAAAGCAGATGGTCTCGTTAAGGGTCGGGTGGGGATGAATGGTCAAGCCGATATCCTCTGCATCCGCGCCCATCTCCAGCGCCAACACGGTCTCACCGATCAGTTCCCCGGCGTTGGGACCCGTGATACCTGCGCCAAGAATGCGTTTGGTCTTTGGATCGAAGAGCAACTTGGTCAGCCCGTCATCCCGTCCGATGCCCAAGGCACGGCCACTTGCAGCCCAGGGAAAAACCCCCTTTTCGTACTCTATACCCTCAGCCTTGGCCGCTGTCTCGGTCAGCCCCATCCAGGCGACTTCCGGATCAGTGTAGGCCACAGAGGGGATGGTCATGGGGTCAAAAGAGGCGGGCAGACCGGCGATCACCTCTGCAGCCACCTTCGCTTCATGGGTCGCCTTATGCGCCAGCATCGGTTGACCAACCACGTCGCCGATGGCGTAGATATTGGGGACGTTGGTGCGCATGTGCTCATCCACCGGGATGAATCCGTGCTCGTCCACCGAAATACCCGCTGCTTCGGCGTTGATCTGCTTACCGTTCGGACTGCGGCCGACAGCTACCAGCACCTTGTCGTAGACCTGCGGTTTGTCCGGCGCCTGCTTGCCTTCGAAACTGACCTTCAGCCCCTGTTTCTGAGCCTTGATTTCGGTCACCTTGGTGCCGAGCATGATGCGGTTGTAGCGCTTTTTGATACGTTTCTGCAGCGGCCGCACCAGATCCTTGTCACAACCGGGGATCAGACTATCCTGCAGTTCCACCACATCGATCTCGCTACCGAGGGTGCCGTAGACCGTCGCCATTTCCAGGCCGATGATCCCGCCCCCGAGCACCAGTAAACGTTTCGGCACGTCCGCCAGCTCCAGGGCGCCGGTGGAGTCGATCAGGCGCGGATCGTCGTTGGGAAAACCGGGGATCTGCACCGCGCTGGAGCCACAGGCGATGATCGCATCGGTAAAGGCGATAGAGGTCACACCTTCTGCCGTATTCACGGAGATCCGGTTGGGGGATTCAAATCGTGCAATCCCCTGCACCAGCTCAACCTTGCGCTGCTTGGCAAGCTGCACCAACCCACCGGTGAGACGGGTTACCACCTTATCCTTGCCGGCCCGCAGCTTGTCGATGTCCACCTTGGGTTTCCCGAAGCTGATCCCCATGCCCTCCATCTCTGCCGCCTCATTGATGACATCCGCCGCATGCAGCAGTGCTTTCGAAGGGATACAACCGACATTGAGGCAGACGCCACCCAGCGAGGCATAACGTTCGATCATCACCACCCGTTTACCCAAATCGGCGGCACGGAAGGCGGCGGTGTAACCACCTGGACCCGCACCCAGCACCACCACATCGGTCTGGAGATCCGCCGTCCCTTTAACCGCTTCTGAGACAGGCGCGGCAGTCGACTCATGTTTCGTCGTTTCCGTTTCGCCTGCTGCCAGTTCGAGGGTCAGGATCGGCGCGCCTTGGGATATCTTGTCGCCAGCCTTGACCCTGATCTCCTTCACCCGACCGACGTGGGGTGAGGGAATATCCATCGTTGCCTTGTCGCTCTCAAGGGTAATCAGAGAGTCTTCCGCCTCGACGTTGTCACCTGGCGATACCAGTACCTCAATGATATCGACCTGGTCAAAATCACCAATATCGGGCAGCGTGACCTCAACGATGTTACTCATGCTCAATCCTCGGAACAGGTTGAATGGCAGCGCGGAGCGGTGCCGTGGTTAATACTACTAAAGGGTGCATAGGATAGGCGACATACACACACGAGGGTGCCGGCGGCAGGGAAGCCGCCGTCAAGCCTACAGGGATGTATATTCGGCGTCCCTCGTTTGGGGATGTCGGCTATCCAACGTTCTCCCTAGTATAGATCTGCAGGTCTGTTCAAACTTGCGGAACAGGCACCTGCCATTTGCAGTGCCAACAAATTTGCCTGATCCGCTACGCTTGATCATGCCTACAAACTGGATGTTACCCAAACGAATCGAGATCCACCTTTGACTTCTGCAACACTTCCTGAACCTGCAGCCGCTTCTGCCCGGCGGCAACGGCCATCACCTTCGCCAGGACCTCGGACAGTTCACCTTTGCTGACCTGCGCGTCTTTTGCCTGTTGCAGATAGTAGTCCGTGCAGGGAGCGCAGTTCATCCCCATCGCTGCCGCCAACCCCACCAGCACCTCACTCTTCCGGTCGAGATAGCGATTATTGTGGGTTGACTCATAAAAGGCGTCGTAGAGCGCTTTTTGTTCTGCATTCAACATGCCCGGTTCCTTTTGAAAAAGAGACTCTGCACATTGTACGTCATTCCTGGAGAAGCGAACGATCAGAGCAAGAGTCGTCGGATCTCGGAAAGCAGGCCGCCCAACAGGGTCGTGAAACGCACACCGTCGGCACCATCGACCACCCGGTGGTCATAAGAGAGCGAAAGCGGCAGCATCAGGCGCGGCCGGAATTCTTTGCCATCCCAGACCGGCTTCATGGCAGCGCGGGAGACACCCAAAATCGCCACTTCCGGCGCATTGACGATGGGCGTAAAAGCGGTGCCGCCGATGCCGCCCAGACTGGAGATGGAGAAACACCCCCCCTGCATGTCGGCAGGCAGAAGCTTGCCGTCACGCGCCCGGCCACTCACCGTCATCAACTCTTTCGCCAGTTCAAAAACACCCTTTTTATCCACATCCCGGATCACCGGCACCACCAGGCCGTTGGGGGTGTCCACCGCCACGCCGATGTGGATATAGTTCCGATAGATCAGGCTTTCACCATCCGCTGATATCGCAGCATTCAGAGTCGGCATCTCTTTCAGGGCCGCCGCCACTGCCTTCATCAGGAACGGCATGAAGGTAAGCCGGATATCCTGTTTCAGGGCCACCTCCTTCTGCGCCTTGCGGAATGTCTCCAGCTCGGTGATATCCGCCTCATCGAACTGAGTAACATGGGGCACCGTCAGCCAGCAGCGATGCAGATGAGCGCCGCTGAGTTTCTTGATACGTCCCAAAGGCTGAGTATCGATCTCGCCAAACCGGGCGTAGTCCACCTCCGGTCCCGCAGGCATCTCAAACGGGGAACCTGCCGTGCGTGTCGGCTGGCCGCCCTTGAGGGATTTCTTGACAAAGCCCTGCACATCATCCTTGGTCACCCGCCCCTTGGGACCACTACCCTGCACCAGTGACAGCTCCACACCCAGTTCACGGGCAAATCTACGCACAGCCGGGCTGGCGTGTGCCTTGCGATCAGTTTTGACGGCGGGACTGTTCGGCACCGGTGGCGCACTCGCGGCTTTCTCGCCGGGAATACGTTCACCGGTGACATCACGTTGACTGGCCGGCGCGGGTGCCTGCACGGCTTCAATCTCTTCAGCTGCAGGTGCGGGTGATGAGACACGCTTATCGGATGCCGTCTCTGCAACACCATCATCAAGCTCCAGAGTCACTATCTTCTGGTTCTGGCCGATACGATCCCCAACCTTGACGAAAAGTGCCTGCACCACCCCGGCATGGGGTGAGGGGATCTCCATGGTGGCCTTGTCACTCTCCAGAGTGAGCAGCGAATCCTCAACAGACACCCGGTCCCCCACGGAGACCAGCAGCTCGATCACTTCGACTTCATCGAAATCGCCAATATCGGGCAACAATATTTCGCTCGTTTTACCCACGTTGTTTCCTCTGCCGCATAGCGGAAAATTCTCTTCAAGGATATCGATAGATATCCCGCGTCCGGTTTTTATACCGTCGTTGGATTCGGCTTTTCCGGATCGATCTTGTACTTTTTGATCGCCTTGCTGACACTGGAGAGATCGATCTCGCCGTCATCCGCAAGTGCCTTGAGTGCGGCAACTACGATGTAGTAGCGATTCACCTCGAAAAACTTCCGCAGCTGGCTGCGCATATCACTGCGGCCGAAACCATCGGTGCCCAACACGCTGTAGCTCGCCTTCACGAAGGGCCGGATCTGATCCGCATAGCTGCGCATATAGTCAGTGGCGGCAACCACAGGACCCTTGGTTTCCGCCAGCTGGCTCTCAACATAGCCGCTACGAGGGGTTTCGTCCGGATGCAACATGTTCCAGCGCTCCACATCGAGACCGTCCCGGCGCAGTTCGTTGAAACTGGTGACACTCCAAACATCCGCAGAGATACTGAAGTCCTTTTCCAGCAGCTCGGCTGCCGCGATTACCTCTCGCAGGATCGCACCACTGCCCAGCAGCTGGACCCGTTTTTTGCGCTTGCCGCCCTTCTGGAACAGGTACATCCCGTTCACGATACCGCTCTCAGCACCCTCCGGCATGGCGGGTTGCAGATAGTTCTCGTTCATCACGGTGATGTAGTAAAAAATATTCTCCTGTTCCTGATACATCCGCCGCATGCCATCCTGCACGACCACCGCCATCTCAAAAGCAAACGCCGGATCATAAGCGACACAGTTGGGAATGGTGGCCGCCATCAGGTGGCTATGGCCGTCCTGATGCTGCAGCCCCTCACCCGCCAGGGTAGTTCGCCCGGCGGTGCCACCAATGAGAAAACCCTTCGCCTGCATATCGCCGGCAGCCCAGGCCAGATCACCGATACGCTGAAAACCAAACATCGAGTAGTAGATGTAGAACGGGATCATGGTGGTCCCGTGATTACTGTATGCGGTGGCGGCTGCAATCCATGAGGACATGGCGCCCGCCTCGTTGATGCCCTCCTGCAAGATCTGTCCCTTCCTGTCCTCCCGGTAATACATTACCTGATCCGCGTCGACAGGCTCATAGAGCTGCCCCACGGATGAGTAGATGCCCAGCTGGCGGAACATGCCTTCCATGCCGAAGGTACGAGCCTCATCGGGCACTATCGGCACTATATGCTTGCCCAGTTTCTTGTCCCTGATCAGCATATTGAGCAGACGTACGAAGGCCATGGTGGTGGACTGTTCGCGGTCGCCACTGCCTTCCAGCAGTGCCTTGAAAGTGTCGAGTTCGGGCACCTCCACCTGGGCAACCTCAGTGCGTCTCTGAGGCAGGTAGCCGCCCAGAGACTGACGACGCTCATGCATGTACTGCATCTCCGGACCATCGGCCGACGGCTTGTAGAACGGCGCCGCACCAATCTGGTCATCGGAGATCGGAATATTGAATCGGTCGCGAAATGCCTTCAACGCCGCCTCGCCCATCTTCTTCTGCGAGTGGGTGATGTTCTGCCCTTCACCAGCGACACCCATGCCGTAACCCTTCACCGTCTTGGCCAGAATTACCGTCGGCTGCCCCTTGTGGGCAGTCGCCTCCGCGTAAGCAGCATAGACTTTATGTGGATCGTGGCCGCCTCGATTGAGACGCCAGATCTCTTCATCGGTCATGTTGGCGACCATGTCCTGCAACTCCGGATATTTTCCGAAGAAGTGCTCACGAGTATAGGAACCGCCTTTCGCCTTGTAGGCTTGATAGTCACCATCCACGCACTCTTCCATGCGTTTCAGCAGGTGACCACTCTTGTCTTTGGCGATCAGGGGATCCCAGTAACCGCCCCACACCACCTTGATCACGTTCCAGCCGGCACCACGATAGACCGCTTCCAGCTCCTGGATGATCTTGCCGTTGCCCCGTACAGGTCCATCGAGCCGTTGCAGATTACAGTTCACCACAAAGACCAGGTTGTCGAGACGTTCCCGTCCGGCGAGAGAGATGGCACCCAGCGCCTCCGGCTCGTCCATCTCACCATCACCGCAGAAGGCCCAGACCTTACGGTTCTCGGTGTTGGATATACCCCTGTCATGAAGATAACGCATGAAACGCGCCTGATAGATCGCCATCAGTGGGCCGAGTCCCATGGAGACGGTGGGGAACTGCCAGAATCCCGGCATCAGCCAGGGGTGGGGATAGGAAGAGAGGCCTTGGCCATCGACCTCCTGGCGGAAACTGTAGAGCTGATCCTCGCTGATGCGCCCTTCAAGATAGGCCCGCGCATAGATGCCCGGGGCGGAGTGGCCCTGAAAAAAGATCAGGTCACCTTCACTATTCTTGTTCGATGCGAGGAAGAAGTGGTTGAAACCTACGTCAAACAGGGTGGCAGCGGAGGCAAAACTGGAGATATGTCCGCCCAACTCGGTGGAGATCCGATTCGCCTGCACCACCATCGCCATGGCATTCCAGCGAATGAATGAACGGATGCGGCGCTCCATGGCCCGATCACCGGGAAACCGCTGCTGTTGACTGACCGGGATAGTATTCACATAGGCCGTATTGGCGCTGAATGGCAGATGTGCACCGGAGCGGCGAGCCTTATCCACCAGTTTTTCTATCAGAAAGTGAGCCCGTTCAACCCCTTCATTTTCCAACACTGCCTCAAGGGCATCGAGCCACTCTTCAGTCTCCAGGGGGTCGATATCGGGTTTTGTCGCCATCGAATTTCTCAATTTTTGTAGAGAGCGGGTGCCGTGTCGACTATTTGCACACGGCAAATAGAAGCTTTTTCGCTCTATCATTGAACAAACAAATACTTAGAATTAATACGCGCAATATACAACAAGACAAGGTTTTTTGCAGATTTTATACCGGAATAATCCCCGGAAATTATACAAGTGAGTCTTCGACCTCGTGAAAGATTTTGGGACATCCCAGTCCCCAAAATCGACTCGGCCTTCGACAGCCTGTTTGTGCCCCGGCCGTCCCG
>JAESPE010000008.1 GCA_016756835.1 gamma proteobacterium endosymbiont of Lamellibrachia anaximandri
GCGCTCGGATGCCTACTTTGCTTCCCCTCTGGCGCAAGGCACGCCGGGTAAGCAGTGCGGCCTCGCGGCTACCGGGGACTACCAGCCTTCGCTTCGCTCTCCATGGCTGGCAGCGATCGAAGACGAGGATACCGATGCCGAGCATCTGGCCAGGATAATCCAGACCGATCCGGTTATCACCACGAAACTGATCCGTGCAGCGAACAGTGCGCTCTACGCCGGCCTTTCGCCCTCCGCCAGCTGTACTGCCGCCATCATCCGCCTGGGAAACACCACCACGCACAAGCTGGTTCTCACCTTTGCACTGCGCGAACTTTTCAAAGCGCACTCCAGAGTGCTGCAGGACGAGATGCGTAAACTATGGAAACACAGTACCCAGGTGGCTAGCATCTGCTTCGTACTGGCCAAACTTTCACGACGCTTCAACCCGGAGCACGCATTACTGGCTGGACTTCTGCACGACATAGGTGAAGTGGCCATCCTGAGTTACGCAGAGAATTTTCCCGAAATTGCCAACAACGAGCAGAAGTTGGAACAGGTGATGAAGGATATGCGCGGAGTGATCGGATGCCACATCCTGGACGCATGGGGTTTCCTTGAGGATCTGGTCGCCGTTACCAAAGAGGCGGAGGAGTGGACCAGAAATCACCCGGGAGAAGCTGACTACTCCGATCTGGTGATTGTCGCGCAACTTCATAGTTACATTGGCACACCGGAAATGAAAACCCTGCCGACACTCGACAGGCTGCCTGCATTTCAAAAACTCGATATCGGCGATCTCACTCCTGAACTGAGCATCCAGATTCTGGAAAATGCCGCCGACCAGATTGCCGGCGCTCAGGCGCTACTTAACAGTTGATTTCCATCTGCCGCCAGCAAAATTGATCCGGGGGGCTTTCACTCTGTCGGAATTTTTAACACCCCGAAGCGGAACTGGTTCACAATAATAGTTGCTGCGCTAGTGCAGCTTGCCTCACAATTCCATAAATCACCTAATTAACAATAAGATAGCGCAATAGCGGGCAGGTAGGATTGAAGTGCTGTTCTGTCGGGTCTTTTTACAGTCATCTGTAATAAAAATTCACAACTCTCTTTAATTGTCTTAAAAAACAATGAGCTAGAAAGACTGGCACGAGAACTGCGTCTAACCGTTTGCAACATTTTGTGACTACTCAAAAATAAATAAAGCGAGATTATAGATGAACATTAAAAACATCATTACAGGCGTCATCTGCAGCACTGCGCTGATTGCCGGTTCCGCATCAGCGGCGCTCTACCAATTCAGCAATTCCGAGTTGTCTTCCTGGGTTCTGATCGACAACGATGCCGATCTGAATACCGATCCCAATGTCTGGATCTCCACGGGCGTCAACGCCCAGGGCGAGTTCAACGCTTTTTGGGAAGAGGCTAGTGGTGGCGGTCTGGCGATGGCTGACGAGTACTCCGTCGCCTACTTCGGCGCCGATGGCGGCAGCTTTGACCTGAGCGGTTTCGACGGCATCAAGCTGAACTTTGAAAACAGCTCTGACATGACAGCGCATGGTGTTGACTTCGCCCTGTGGGTTCGTGATCAGGACGGCAACATCACTGAGAGTGCCTCCGTTTCCGTAGGAAAAAATGACACCGATGGCAATTCTCTGACCTTCGCCAGTATTGCAGGTTTTGATGCTGCCAATATCCAGGGCATGGGTTTCAGCGTAGGTTACGACTTCAGCGATGACAATCGTATCCCCGGCCAGATCCACGGCATTGTTCCTGAGCCTGCCACCCTTGCCCTGATGGGTCTGGGTCTGCTGGGTCTTGGTGCTGCCCGTCGCCGTAAGAGCTAAGCAATACCTCTAGGCTTTTAGCGATCTGAACAAACCCCGCTTCGGCGGGGTTTGTTTTGCCTGGAAGAAAAGTTTCCCATTTGTCGATTGCGCCAACTCCGCCAGTCCTGCGGTATCATACCTCGTTATGTGTGGTCGATAATCCCCCCTCTGCCAGTGGTCAGCAATCACTTCGGCTGCTAGCAAACCGACTAGCCTCACGCTTACAGTGCAAACAAATACCTTTCCTGATTACCCCCGAGCCTCAGCCATGCTGAGCAGGCGTTGTGGCATGGGTGGTGTGCGCACGGCGGCATAGCCGAGGCGCGGAATCATCTCTTCGAGCTTGAACCGGCGATTGAAACGATAGCAGAATTCAGCCAGATAACGCGGTAGGTGTCTGTCGCTAATAGCATGGTAAGAGCCATGCATGGAGTTCTTTACATTACCGATCATCGTGTTCACCCAGTTAAATGCCTCAATTTTTACGCTATCAGGACCGCCGCCCGTAACAATAGCCTGGTGTGGGCAACCCGCCTCCATTACACCGCTAAAACACCTCAAACCATCGGATACAACGCGACTGGACGCGCTCAAGTGCCGTTTCGCCCATTGAGCAATTTCCGTCTTACGGAATCCCTTCAACTCGGTAAAGCGCATAGCAACGGGGCGTCCGTCTTCGTTGGTTTGTACTGCGGCAATGAAGGGTGTCTTGCCTTCAGCGCCGCGTCCACGCTTTCCGCCATTGTGTTCACCACCCCAATAGGCATCATCCACCTGAATGGCCCCGGACAGTGGCTTACCATCATCACGTTCCTTCATCACTTGCAGCAGTTTATGTTTCAGACGCCAAGCAGCATTGTAACCAATACCCAGTTGCCGCTTGAGTTCCAACGCAGAAATGCCATTTTTCGGCTGTGTCAGGAGATATATCCCCAGAAACCACGTCGTCAGCGGCAGTTTTGTATATTCGAATATCGTGCCACTGGTCACTGATGTCTGACGATGACAACGGTGGCATTGGTAGATACTGCGACCCTTAATTTCACAGTGGCCAGTGTGTCCACAGTTCGGGCAAACGAAACCATTAGGCCATCGCCAGTGGAACAATGCGCTATGGCACTGGTTTTCTGTGCCGTATTGTTTGAGAAAGTCTGGCAAACTGAGTCCTTTCTGGAATTGAACCTGATTTCTGGCCATGCTGCTCTCCTCATGTGGCTTCAGATCCAGTATGTGCCACCCAGTGGCTCAATAGCTGAGCCTCAGGGGTAATCAGGAATAACAATGGCGATAGAGAGTGCTGAAATATCCATCTTCGATAGGTTGAGCCGCAGGCAAGTCCCTGTTTTGCCACCTGGTGCGTCATATTTGTTGAAAGCGTTGACCGACGAAAATATCGAGTTCTCTGCACTTGCGCAGATCATCGAGCGTTTTCCCACTATTGCAGGGCGTCTTATCGCGCTGGCCAACTCGGCCTGGTCTTCCCCGGTGCACACCATTACTGCGCTGGATAGGGCCTGTTCCAGGCTGGGTTTTAGTGTGGTCAGAAGTACCAGTATCGCCTTGGCAGTCGCTTCTCCTTTCGATCCGAGCCGCTGCCCCGGATTCAACACGGAATCTTTTTGGACCCGCGCGCTCATGACCGCTGACGCTGCGTCCTGGTTGGCGCCGGTGGCTTCATCGGTGGATGGTCTTGAATCTTCTGCAGCCCGTACTGCTGGTCTGCTGCACAGTCTGGGACTGCTTTGGTTGACGGATCAACTGCCGGATGAGGTGGATCAGGCCTACACGATCGTCGAAGAGAACGATTTCGTCTCACTCAGTCAGGCCCTCTCCGGGTTAATTGGTTTCGATGATGTTTATGCCGGCGGATACTTGGGGGGTGCCTGGCATCTTCCTGAGCAGCTTGTAACGGCGATGGCCCACTATCCTGAGTCCGACTTCCAAGGTGGTTACTGGGAAACCGCCACTCTGGTAGGCGTGGCGGTTTCTCTGGTAACCGCTGCGCAACAGGAGACGCCCTGGTCTGCCACGGATAGCCGTCTGGAGAGGTTGGGGATTACAGTCACGGCAGTGGAAAAGGTTGTCCAACAGATCAATCGACAGTTCGAGAGAACCCAGGAGCTGGCAAAAACGCTTTTCAACGGCTGACCGGGTGAAGCGGACTCACCCGTCAGCGTGAGAACGATATTCTCACGCTGACGGGTGGATTGATTGTTCATTAGGTGCGAAATTACAAGTTTATTTGTTAAAAAACAATAAGTTATATCTATTTTTTCTGGCATCTATAGTCGCCGTGATATTTTTGAAAAATCCCTCAAGTTCCCTTTTCCGCTGCCGTTACAGAAACCGGAAGCGGTAAATACAGTCGGTTCGACAGTATATCCGCTAAATATCAACCTAACGCTCAGGCTTGATGCAAGACATCGCCGGGCGGAAAGGAGAAGCAATCATGGCAATGGTCATCAATACAAATGTCAGTTCGCTGAATGCACAGCGCAACCTGACTAGCTCCCAGAACTCTCTCTCAACCTCTATGGAACGGCTCTCGTCCGGTCTGCGCATCAACAGCGCGAAAGACGACGCGGCAGGCCTCGGCATTACCGATCGTATGACCACCCAGATCCGTGGTCTGAATCAGGCAATGCGAAATGCAAATGATGCAATCTCTATCTCGCAGACCGCTGAAGGCGCAATGCAGGAGTCCACGAACATCCTGCAGCGGATGCGTGAATTGGCCGTACAGTCTGCCAATGACTCCAACAGCGCGTCTGACCGGACCAATATGCAAAAGGAAGTGGCTCAGCTGGCACAAGAGTTGAATCGTATTTCCAGCACGACGACCTTCAATGGAAAGAACATCCTGGATGGCACTTTTACCGCATCCAAGTTCCACGTAGGCGCAAATGCTGACCAGACGATTTCCGTCTCCATCGGTAATACCTCTGCCACTACCATGGGTGCCTATAAGGCTGATGGTACTGCCACAGAAGATCATATCGGTGGCGCGCTGACCGCAGTGGCGGACGGAACCGGCGGTAACAATGTTGCTGCAGATGCTGCATTTGCAGTGACCGGTAGCTTGGGTACCTCAACACTCTCCACTGCCCTGGATACCACGGCGGCCAAGATCGCTTCTCAAGTCAATGGTGTGCAGGATTCAACGGGTGTGAAGGCAACAGCCAGTAACACCGTTGAGTTGAAGGCAACGTCAACCGGCACTATCTCTTTCACTCTTTCTTCCCAGGATGACAGTCAGGCTGCTGTAGGGTCAGCCGTTAGTATTAGTGCGCTGGTAACGACCAGTACTGATCTGGCTTCCCTGCGGGATGCAATCAACGCTGAGAACGCCTCCACCGGCATCAGCGCAACCCTGAATGCTGCTGGTGATGGTATCTCTTTAACCAATACCACTGGTCACGACATTGTTGTTGCCAATGCTACAAATAATGATGGAGCGGATACTGCCAGCGCTGTCACAGTCGGAGGCGTCGCGCTTGCTGACTCTGATTTAACCGGTGCGGGTGGCGTGACTGACTCCATCGTTGTGGGTGGTAAGGTTGAGATGAGTTCATCCAAGTCATTCCAGGTGTCGACGACGGGTACCGATATCATGGTGGCCGCTGCAACATCCGGTACTTTGAGCAGTGTTGCTGATATCGATATTGGTTCCCAGACCGGCGCCAATAGCGCGCTGGATGTTATCGACCAGGCCCTGAGCTTCATTTCTGACCAGCGTGCCGATCTTGGTGCTGTTCAGAATCGCCTGAGTTCCACTATCTCCAATCTCTCCAATATCAGTGAAAACGTATCCGCCGCCCGTTCACGGGTTCAGGACGCCGATTTTGCTGCGGAGACCGCTAACATGACCCGTACGCAGATCCTGCAGCAAGCTGGTGTGGCAATGCTGTCCCAAGCTAACTCCCAGCCGCAGATGGTTCTGTCTCTCCTGCAGTAACGGTAACAAGCTCCAGCCGGCGCCCGGTTTTGATACCGGGCGCCGGCTGAACTAAAAGGTATAAATGTGAGGTGAAGGCCATGGCTACGGACATGACAATCACAGTAGGAGCTCTACCGACTAAGGATTCTGGTAAAGATGTACGTCGTACTACGGAAAGTAGTACTCCCCAGCCTCTGAAGGTCGTTGGTCAAATCTCCGGAAACGGATCGGTGACCACTCTTCAACAAAAATCGGTTGATGAGCGGCCTGCTGATGTTCCGGCAGAAGCACTTAAAGGAGCTGTCAGCCAGATGCAGGATTTTGCCCAGGTGTTGCAGCGTGAGTTGCAGTTCGACCTGGACGATGACAGCGGCAGAACAGTGGTTCGGGTAATCGATAGACAATCCGGTGATCTGATTCGCCAGATACCCTCGGAAGAGGTATTGGCGTTGGCCAAACACATGCAGGAGGCAATCGATGTCGCCAGTGCCAAAGTTGATGGCAAGGCGGGTCGTGAGCAATCGGTAGGACTACTGATGGAAACAAGTGCATGACGTCCATGTTCTGAAAATTCAGGCATGGAGATTGCATGTTTCTCATAGAGTGTCGAAAACCGGACAGACAGGAGAGATCCTCCAGCGAACCCGGTTCTCGGCGAAGTGTTTACTGAAGTTTGCGCTGGTTTCTGCTTGATGTTTCGCTTGAGCCAGCCAAGCTGACGGGAGGCAAACGTGCCAACCATTTCCGCTCCAGGCATAGGTTCCGGACTCGACGTCAACTCCATCGTTGATCAGTTGATGTCTCTGGAGCAGATTCCTATACAGAATCTTCAGTCCAAAGAGGCGGGATTTCTGACCCAGATCAGCGCCTACGGTGCGCTGCGTGGCTCTCTGGCATCGTTTCAGAGTACCGTGGACAAACTCAACGGTTTTTCAGGCATAGGTCTCTTCAGCGCGAGCAGCGCGGATGAGGCTGTTTTTACTGTCAATGCCGACAATGATGCTGCCGCCGGCAGTTACGATATCGTCGTTCAAACTTTGGCTGAGTCCCACAAGATGGGCTCCGCGTCGTTTGCAGATAGTGATACCACGACGATCGGTAATGCCGGTGACACCATGACGTTGGCCATCGGCACCCAGTCGTTTAACGTGGATATCGGTGGTAAGACCCTGAGCCAGATCGAGCAGGCAATCAACGAGGCTACCGACAACACGGGTATCAGCGCAGGAATCATCCAGGAAAATAGTGGCAGTTTCTATCTCACTCTGACCAGTGATGAAACCGGTGTGGAGAATGCCATGTCGGTCTCCTTTGCCGATAGTGGTGACAACCCCATTGCCGACCCACTGACCATGGTGCAGACGCGGGCAGCTGCAGATGCACAACTGTTGGTGGATAACTCCTATACCATTACTCGCAGCAGCAACAGCATCTCCGATGCAATTCAGGGGGTGACCCTGGAACTGCTGGCTACCAGTGTTGATGAAGTGGCGCTGAATGTCGATAAGGACCTGGGTGCTGTGCAGACTACAGTGCAGAGTTTCGTTGACGCATACAATAGCCTGCGGGATACGCTTTCCACCCTTGGCAGCGGTGAACTCTCCGGCGACGGAACCCTGCGCATGATGGAGCAGCAGATATCCTCGGTGCTGGGTTCAAAGTCAGATGTCGACGGAGCGTTCAAGTATGCTTCCAGTATCGGTATCTCATTTCAGAGAGATGGCAGCCTTAAGCTGGATACCGCCGTCTTGACTGAGGCTCTGGAAAGCGATTTCTCTTCAGTCACCAAGCTCTTTTCCGACGATGATCAGGGGCTGGCGTTCCGGCTCGATGTCCTGGTTGAGAATATGCTCGATCCCGACGGGCTGATCGATGCCCGCGAGGACGGTCTGGATGCCAGGGTGAAAAATGTGCAGGATCAGCGGGAGTCTCTGGAGTTTCGTCTGGCCAAGACTGAGGCGCGTTTTCGGGCGCAGTTTGCTGGGCTGGATACACTGATGGTAAGACTGTCTGCAACCAGCGACTTCCTGACACAGCAGTTGCAGGGGTTGCAGGATTTGGCCTCGTATCGAAACAACAATTAGTGATTTTTTATTGGATTAATGGCGGAAACAGGTCAAGAATCCACGCATCCAACCGATAAATATACTGTTCAAAAGCAAAAAACAGTTCGAGGATTTTATAATGAGCTTGAATCACAGGCGCGGGGCACAACAGTACGGTAGCGTGGCGACAGGGTCTGAAGTGGACTATGCAACGCCTCACCGATTGGTGCAGATGTTGATGGAAGGCGCGCTGGATAAGATAGCCATCGCCAAGGGTCATATGGATCGTAGTGAACCCGAACCCAAGGGCAGGCACATCACTTGGGCGATATCCATCATCAACGGACTGCGAGGCAGTCTGGATCTCAAGGCAGGTGGTGAGATAGCCGCCAACCTCGATAACCTGTATGAATATATGGTGCGTCGTCTGACAGAATCCAATCTAACCAATGATCAGGCGATCCTTGACGAGGTCAGTGGGTTGTTGCTGGAGATCAAGTCCGCCTGGGATGTGATCCCGGAAGATGTGAAAAGAGCGCCCCAACTCTCCGATAAAGCCGATTCGGCTGCCTAGCATTCTACCTATGACAGGTAACCCTGAACAGAAACTCAAGGCAGCGCTGGTGCTGAGCCGGGGCCTGCTTGAGTCTGCCCGTGCCGGTGAGTGGGAAGAAGCCAGGAATCTGGAAGCCGGGCGTGATGAGCTGCTCAGAGAGAGTCTTGGTATTCTCTCACCTCAGGGTGCGGAAAATCAGATATCGTTGATCAAAGAGATCCAGGAGATCGACCGGCAGATAACGCAGCTGGCCAATCAGGAACGTCCCCGTTTGGTGGAACAGTTGGCAAAGTTCAAAAAAGGCCGGGTTGCCAACAGGGCCTATCGGCAAGGCTGATTGCATCCTATTACGGATGATTTGACCGCCATCAGAATGTTCAAGCCGTAAGAATCAGCTCGATCACCACCTTGCTGCCGAAATAGGCCAGCATCAATACC
The DNA here is from genome assembly GCA_016756835.1 of gamma proteobacterium endosymbiont of Lamellibrachia anaximandri. Lineage (GTDB taxonomy): Bacteria > Pseudomonadota > Gammaproteobacteria > Chromatiales > Chromatiaceae > QGON01. The sequence goes on from JAESPE010000008.1 coordinate 8,788, forward strand.
ACAAACCCGCTCAGCGTCCAGATGATTGCCTTCTGACCGCGCCAGCCAAACCGAAAACGCCCCCAGATCAACGTGCCGAAGACGATCCAGGCCACAATGGATAGGATCGATTTATGCGCCAGGTGCTGGGCGAACATATCTTCCAGGAAGACAAAACCCGAGATCAGGGCCAGGGTCAGCAGGACAAAACCTACGCTGATCATCTCGAACAGCAGGCTCTCCATCGTTTGCAGAGGAGGCAGGGCGCGAACAAAACCGCCGGGGTGGCGATGGTGCAGGTGGTGATCCTGAATAGCCAGCAGAAGCGCCTGTACGCTGGCCAGAGTGAACAGACTGTAGGCAAGGATAGAGACCAAAACATGGAGCGTAAGACCCTGGGAAGCGGTTTCGTTCAATAATCGTAGCGAACTGAAACGGGATTCCAGCAGGATTGATAGCGCTGCCAGCGGCAGCAGCAAGATGCCAAGGTTTTCCACCGGTTTACTCAAGCTGGAGATTAGCAGCAGCAGGACAATGGTCCAGGCGATCAGTGAGGTGGCGCTGAAGACTCCGAGGTTGATGCCGGTGTCGGTTGCAATGCTCTGGTAGAGGAGTGCGCCGTGCAGTGCAGTGCCGATGAATCCCAGCAGCAGGCCGAGCGGCCGCGGCAAATGTTTGCCGGTTTCGCCGCGAAACAGCCGCAGCGCAAAACAGAGGCCGGCTCCCAGATAGGCGGCAATGGCTAACAGCTCAAACAAGATTCCAACCCTGCACTTTAATCTCTCTGGGTTTAATACCCCATCGGCATGCGGCGGGGTTGTTTATTGAAACTGCAGCGATAATCGCATACTTGCCACGGCTTTTAAATTGATTTTGGCTCATGGCACAGGGCAAATCCAATGCATCGGCGCAACAAAGTGTTGGCTGATATATAATGATTCATTCGATCCAATCAATCTGGAGCCGGCAATCCGCCGAAAAGCATGTTTGATAACCTGACAGAACGCCTTGGTCGTGTACTTACCAATCTGCGGGGGCAGGGACGGCTTACTGAAGAGAACATCAAGGACACCATGCGCGAAGTGCGTATGGCGCTGCTTGAGGCCGATGTCGCTCTGCCGGTGGTACGGACCTTTGTCGATCAAGTGAAGGCGAAGGCGAGTGGCGAGGCGGTGATGAAGAGCCTCACCCCCGGCCAGACGCTGATCAAGATCGTCAACGACGAACTGGTCCAGGTGATGGGGCAGGCCAACGAAAGTCTCGATCTGTCAGCGCAACCGCCCGCAGTCATTCTGATGGCGGGCCTGCAGGGCTCGGGTAAGACCACCAGTGTCGCCAAGCTTTCGCGTTGGTTGCAGTTGAACGACAAGAAGAAGGTCATGGTGGTGAGTTGCGACGTCTACCGTCCGGCCGCTATCGAGCAGTTGCAGACCCTCTCCCGGGAGGTTGAGACGGAGTTTATTCCCAGTTCTCCGGAGCAGAAGCCGGTCGACATAGCAAAGGATGCAGTGACGCGGGCCAGACAGGCTTTTGCCGATGTGCTGATCGTCGATACTGCAGGCCGATTGCATGTCGATGAGGAGATGATGGGTGAGATCAAGGCGCTCCACGCGACCCTGAACCCTGTCGAGACCCTGTTTGTGGTCGACAGTATGACCGGCCAGGACGCCGCCAATACAGCGAAGGCCTTCAACGAGGCCCTGCCATTGACCGGTGTGATCCTGACCAAGGCGGATGGTGACGCCAGAGGCGGCGCCGCACTCTCTATTCGTCAGATCACCGGCAAGCCGATCAAGTTTATCGGTATGGGCGAGAAGACCGACGCCCTGGAGCCGTTTCATCCTGACCGCATCGCCTCCCGCATCCTCGGTATGGGGGATGTGCTCAGTCTGGTGGAAGAGGTTACCCGCAAGGTCGACCATGAAAAGGCCGCTAAGTTGGCCACCAAGCTGAAGAAGGGCAAAGGTTTCGACCTTGAGGACTTCAAGGAGCAGATGCAGCAGATGAACCAGATGGGCGGCATGAGCGGCCTGCTGGACAAACTGCCGGGAGTGGGTCAGCTGCCGGATCATGTAAAAAATCAGGTGAACGATAAAGATATCGGCCGCCTCATCGCCATCATCAACTCAATGACACCCCATGAGCGGCGTTTTCCGGCGATCCTCAAAGGGTCCCGCAAACGGCGAATTGCTGCCGGTTCCGGCACCCAGGTGCAGGAAGTGAACAAGCTGCTGAAGCAGTTTGCCCAGATGCAGAAGATGATGAAAAAAATGAAGGGTGGCGGCATGAAGAAAATGCTGCGGGGTCTCGGCGGCAAGTTTCCCGGGATGCCAGGGGGTGGAATGCCGGGCGGCGGCGGAGGTGGGTTTCCTTTTTAACCAAAGGTGGAAGGCAAAAGGTTAAAGGTTAAAGGAGGCCGTGCCACCGAATAGGTCGAACCTCGTTGATGCTACAATAGGAGGCTTGTCGGCCTGATCAAGCGCAGCGGATCAGGCATTCATCTATTTAAGGTGACAGGAAGCCCTGAAATTTGTCGGCACCGGGCGGGTTTCGGATGAAATTCCGGACTTTTCTCTCCTTATAACCTTTAACCTTTAACCTTTAACCTTTAACCTTTAACCTGAATCCAGACTTCACTTTCTAAATTATTCAGTTATAATTCCGCGTTTCCCGCCGGTGAGTTTGCCGGTGCTTAAAGAATTTTCAAGGGTACAAGCATGGTAACCATTCGTCTTTCCAGAACCGGCGCCAAGAAACGGCCTTTTTTCCACATCGTGGTGACCGACAGCCGTAACGCCCGTGATGGTCATTACATCGAGCGTCTCGGCTTCTTCAATCCCGTTGCCACCGGCGGTGAAGAGCGTCTGCGTGTTGAGCGTGATCGCATCGATCACTGGGTCTCCAAAGGTGCCCAGACCAGCGATCGTGTCGCCACTCTGCTGAAGGAAGCCGCCAAGCAGGCAGCCTGATCCCGGCTGACTGTCCGCTAATCACCACGGACTGAGATTCCAAATGTCCGAAGAGATGGTGACTATGGGCAGGATCTCCGGGCTTTTCGGGGTTCGGGGCTGGTTCAAAGTCTACTCTCACACCATGCCACGGGAAGGGATACTCAAGTACTCCCCCTGGTATCTTAAAAGTAAGACAGGCTGGGAAGAGAGAAAAGTCCTGCAAGGACATCGGCAGGGCAAAGGTGTCGTAGCATCTATAGAGGGTTGCGACGACCGTGATAAGGCAGCGGAGTTGATGGAATGCGATATCGCTGTCCGCCGCGATCAGTTGCCGAAGCTGGCAGAAAATGAGTTTTACTGGTCCGATCTGCAGGGTTTGCGGGTTGAGACCCTCGAAGGCGTCGGGCTGGGCAAGGTGTCTCACCTGTTCGAGACCGGTGCCAATGATGTAGTGGTGGTCAAGGGTGACCGTGAACGCCTGATTCCCTATACCTGGGGTGAGGCGATCCGTAGTGTGGACCTGGAAGACGGCCTGATGGTCGTGGACTGGGATCCGGATTTCTAGGCTGGACTGAATGCGTTTCGACGTTATCAGTCTGATGCCGCCGATGTTCGATGCCCTGAAAGCGCAGGGGGTTGTAGGACGAGCCCTGGAACGGGGGCTGGCCGAGCTGAAGCTCTGGAATCCACGGGACTACACCACTGATGTACACCGTACGGTGGACGACCGGCCCTATGGCGGCGGCCCCGGCATGGTGATGAAATATGCGCCGCTACAGGCGGCAGTCGAGGATGCCCAAAGGGTGTCGTCTGGGGCAAAGGTGATCTACCTGAGCCCCCAGGGTAAAAGATTTGACCAGGATGCGGCACGCAGCCTGGCGGCCAGCGGTCAACGGCTGATCCTCATCGCCGGCCGTTACGAAGGTATCGACGAGCGTGTGATTGATCGCTACGTGGATGAGGAGTGGTCCATCGGAGACTATGTGCTGAGCGGCGGTGAGCTGGCGGCGATGGTTTTGATGGACGCTGTGATCCGCCTGTTGCCCGGAGTACTGGGCGCTGCGGACTCTGCAGAACAGGATTCTTTTATGGATGGGTTGCTGGATTGTCCACACTATACCCGTCCTGAGCAGATAGATGGCGTGGGTGTCCCCCCGGTTTTACAGGGTGGCAACCATGAGGCGATTCGCCACTGGCGACTCGAACAGGCGATGAAGCGCACCCTGGAACGCCGTCCCGATCTGTTGAAAGGCCGTCGGATGACGGCGGAAGAACAAACGATTTTAGATGAAATAGGTCTCGCGTCGGGAGATGCCGAGCAAGAACAGGAGCAATAGACCATGAGTAATATCATCGCGGAACTCAACGCTGAGCAGATGGGTCGTGAGATACCGGATTTTGGCCCCGGAGATACCGTGGTCGTACAGGTGAAGATCAAAGAGGGTGAGCGTGAGCGTCTGCAGGCCTTCGAAGGTGTGGTGATCGCAAAACGTAATCGCGGTCTCGACTCCGCCTTTACCGTACGCAAGATCTCCCATGGCGAAGGTGTGGAACGAGTATTCCAGACCTATAGCCCGCTGGTTGCCGAGATCAAGGTCACCCGTCGTGGTGACGTGCGTCGCGCCAAGCTCTACTATCTGCGTGGTCTTACCGGCAGGGCTGCCCGTATCAAGGAAAAGATCTAGATCCAACCGCTGTCTTTTTCCGTGTTTTGAAAAAACCACCCCGCTTTCTGGCGGGGTGGTTTTTTTATGGCTGGTTCAATCACGATGGGTGTAATTTCCCGTCCGCTCTCTGTTGGATAAACTGCCGGACTAGTACTCTATTTATGTGATAATTACGTAATTATCACATAGATGGAGCACTACCTCCCATGACATTCTCCTTCTACTGGCACGACTATGAGACCTGGGGTGCAACCCCCCGTTGGGATCGGGCCGCCCAGTTTGCTGGCCTGCGCACGGATGAGAACCTGAACCCGGTGGGGGAGCCGCTGGTCATCTACTGCAAACCCGCCGATGACATGCTGCCCCAGCCCGAGGCCTGCATGGTGACCGGCATCACCCCGCAGAAGGCATTGGCAGAGGGGCTGGTCGAGGCCGAATTCATGGGACGTATTCACCGGGAGATGGCCCGTCCCGGCACTTGTGGGGTGGGGTACAACACGATCCGTTTCGATGACGAAGTTACCCGTTACGGGTTCTACCGTAACTTTTTCGATCCCTATGCCCGTGAGTGGCAGAATGGCAATTCCCGCTGGGACATCATCGACATGGTCAGGCTGACCCATGCACTGCGTCCTGAAGGGATCGAATGGCCCCGGCACCCGGACGGCAAGCCCAGTTTCCGTCTGGAGCATTTGACCGCCGCCAATGGCATCTCCCATCAATCGGCGCACGATGCGCTCTCGGATGTGCATGCCACCATTGCCATGGCCCGGCTGGTGAAAGAGAAACAGCCGCGGCTTTACGACTATATTTTCCGGCTACGTAAGAAACAGGCAGTGGGAGAGTTGCTGAACCTGCAGGCGCGCAAGCCTGTGCTGCATGTCTCATCGATGTATCCTGCCGAGTACGGTTGCATCGCGATGGTAATGCCCCTGGCAGCTCATCCCACCAACTCCAATGGCGTGATTGTCTTCGATCTTCGTTATGACCCGACTCCACTGCTTACCCTGAGTGAGGATGAGATCCACCAGCGCCTCTTTACCCCTGCGGCAGATCTGCCTGAGGGTGTGGAGCGGATGCCCCTGAAGACGGTGCATCTCAACAAGTGTCCGGTGGTGGTGCCGATGAACACCCTGTCCGAAGAGGCAGCAGAACGCTGGGGGATCGATGTCAGGCAGGGTGAGCGGCATAGGCAAACCTTGCTGGCGGCGGATGGTTTGAAGGAAAAGCTCGGTCGCATCCATCAAAAAACCACCTTCGAAAAGGTGTCGGATCCTGATCAGAATCTCTATGGCGGTGGGTTTTTCAGTGCGGATGATCGTCGTCGCATGGAACAGATCAGGGCCGTCGCTCCTGCCGATCTGAGCAGTTTCCCCCAGGTCTTCGATGATCAGCGGCTACCGGAGATGCTGTTTCGTTACCGTGCCCGCAACTGGCCGGAGACACTCTCAGATGAGGAGCGGGAGTCTTGGGAAGAGTACCGCCAGGCGAGACTGTTTGAGCCGGGCGAGGGTCCCGGGCTACCGATGGATGACTACCTGGCGCGCCTGGATGAGATGGAGATGGACGAATCCCTGGCGCCGGAGAAGCGCAGCATCATCCCTGAACTGCTGGCCTGGGCTGAGACGCTGGCGGGCTAAGCCCGCAAGTTGTAGTCCGATATAGCGTAGGCCCGATCAAGCGCAGCGGATCAGGCGATTTCTGGCCGTTCAAACGGCATGTGGCGGTTGCCGGTTCCGCTATGCTTGAACCGGCCTACACTTCGGAATGGTGCTTCCTTAGTCGTCTCCAACCCACCCCTGCAGAGCCGAGATCACCGCCTTCGCCTGATCCTTGCTGGAGATGTTGAACTTGGATTTCGCCTGATACTCGCCGTTGCGCTTCTGAAAGCGGCGGATGGTGTATTTTTCCTGGCCATACTCCTCTTTGCCCCGGTTCCACTCCTGGAAACGGAAGATGATGGTGGTCCAGGCGCCTTTGGTGAGTATCACCTTATCCAGTTCCTTGACGATGTCGATGCCGTCTTCGGTGTAGTTGACGGTAAGTTCTTCGGGAGTCGATGCCATAGCTGTTTCACTTCGAATCGGTTATGTGTGGTTGGCGGAATATACATGGCTTGCCGGGATATTTCATGTGGCGTGAGCTATCTCCCTAAAGCCTTTACCTATGGAGGGGTGACAACACCAAATTTTTTCAGCATATCGGCGATGTCCTTCGCTCCGCTCTGTTGGGCAATTCCGAGCGGCGTCTGGCCGGTAGCGTTGACCGCGTTCAGATCTATGCCCCCTGTGATGAGATGTTTGGCGGCAATGCGCTGATTTTTCGAAGCTGCAATATGCAACGCGTTGTTGCCTTTGTCATCCGCCGTATTGATGTCTGCACCCTGTTTGATGAGAAAATCGAGCACATCGCGATCCAGGCTGCCGACAGCGGCTGTCTTCAACAACAAATTGTTGGCATCAAGACTGCCGCCCTGTTTTGCCAGGTAGGCGGCCGCCAGGGTGCGTCTTGCCAGTAATGCAGTCCCCAGGGGCGTCTGTCCCGCAGCATCCAGCTGATCAATGGCAGCGCCGTTCTTCAGTAGTATCTTAATCACCACCAATCGGCCTTTCTCTGCCGCAACGTGAAGTGCGGAGCGGCCATCCGGGCCTGGAGCATTCACATCAGCATCCCAATAGAGGTTTCGCTCTATCTGGTCGATATCACCAACGTGCACCGCACGGTAGAGATTGACGGTTGGAGGTTCCGGTGTGCTGCAGGCGCTGAGTAAAAGCGCGAAAGCTGAGATGGCGACAAGGAGGAATCGTTGCATATGACGATGTTAAATCGATAGATGATGACCCTGCAACCTGTTAATAGCGTAAATAGCCAGATGAATGGTGGGCGTGATACTGTTTCGCCCCATGATTACAAAAATTCTCTTTACCCTTGGCGTGATCGGTATTGCCTGGCTGGTGATACGGCAGCGCTCGCGGCGTGCTGAAGTGGCGGCAACCGAACAGCCCAAACGGGTCGCAGCGCAGCAGCACAAGGTAGTGAATCGTACTCCCCGGCTGGCGGCCTATGGCCTGATTGTATTCATGATATTGGCGAGTGGCGTCTTTCTCTACCTGCAGTGGCGGGATGAGTTTCGGATAGTCACGGTACGTGTCATCAATTCACAGACCGGGGATACGGTCAGTTACGAGGCGCGGAAGGGCGATGTGGAAGCCCGAGAATTTGTAACGCTGGATGGCCGCACTGTCAACGTTGCTGCGGTTGAGCGGATCGAGACGGGCGCTGAATCCAGGGTCGAATAGTGTAGAACCGCCAGGTTCTGCCGATAAGCGTTAATATGTCGTTGTTATCCGATATCCATTTCACCCTACCGGCATAAGATGGACAACACACACAGGCTGATCCAAACCAGTTACAAGTTGAAAGACTCGGTTCGCTACCGGCGCGCCAAGAATTTTTTCTATGATCTGCTGGAGAATCCCAAGGCGCGGATCCGTCCCTATTTCGACGTCTTTATGATCCTGCTGGTGGTGAGCAGCGTCTGGGTGCTGATCTACGATGTGCGTCATGATATGGGGCTGTTTGATGATCTCTTCGAGTGGGTTGCGGTCACTATTTTCATCATTGAATATCTGCTTCGCTTCTGGATTTATAATGACAGCCATGAGGTGATTCTCAGCCACTATGAACGGGCTGAGTTTATCAATCAGCCCTTCCGGGCGTGGCCGGCGCTACGCGAAGTGGTGGCCAAAAAATGGGAATACATGACACAGCCCCTGGCGATCATCGACCTGCTGGCCATCATCCCGACCTACCGTCCCCTGCGTTTTTTGCGCATCTTTTTACTGTTCCGGCTATTTAAGCTGTTCCGTTATACCCGCAGTATCAGCGAATTCGTCAAGGTACTGAATGAGAAGCGGATCGAGCTTTTCACTTTGTTCATCTTCATGGCCTTCATCACCTTTACGGCCGCTACCGCACTCTTCTTTTTCGAGACGGATGTTGCAGACGGAAAAGGTGTCGGCAGCTTTTTTGAGAGTATCTACTGGGCATTGGTGACCATGTCCACTGTGGGTTACGGCGATATCACGCCTCATACTACCGAAGGCCGGGTGGTAACGATTATCCTCATCATTGCCGGACTGGGGGTGATTTCGTTTTTTACCTCCATCATTGTCTCCGCCTTTGGCGAGAAGATGCACGAAATCCGTGCGCAACGGGTTTTTTCCGAGGTGGAGCGCAAGCATATCGATCTCATCGTCTGTGGTTACGGTCGTGTGGGGCAGGTGGTGGCTGATCAGCTTGCGCTCGATCAGCGGCAGTTCGTGCTGCTTGATCCACTGGAGAGCAACGTCCGCCTGGCCAAGCAGAAGGGGTATCTGGCAGTTCAGGGCGACGCGGCGGACAGCGCTCTGCTGGAGAGTCTGGGTATTGCAACTCAGGCGAAGAGACTGCTCTGTCTTACAGGTGATGATGTGGTGAATGTCTATATCACCCTTTCAGCCCGTCAGATGAATTCGCAGATTGAAATTATCTCCCGCGCCAACCACCGGGAGAATGTGACCAAACTGCGTTTGGCCGGGGCCGATCATACGGTTGCCCCCTATGAGATCGTAGGATTGATTGCGGCGGAGTATGTAGGTCAGCCGGTCGCTTTTGAGGCGATTTACGGCATGTTGACCGGACAGAACGATGTCGGGATAGAAGCGGTGCGGGTGCGTAGCGGTTCCGTATTGGATGGGCGGTGCATGGCTGATGTCGGCTTTCGTCAACGTAAGTTGATCCCCTTTGGCGTGGTAAGGGAGGGTGGTTGTCCAGTCGGTGGTTCATCCGGCACCTATGAGATCGAGGGCCGCTGTTTCCATTTCAATCCAACCTCTGATTTTCAGTTACAGGCTGGGGATCTGGTGGTGATGTTTGGCCACGAATACAGCGTGGTCCATTTTCGTGACTGTCTGGAACGGGGGACACTTTGATGGAGCGCAGTGACACCCTGATCTTTGGTTGTGGTCCCATGGGACAGGAGGTTGCCGAGCAGTTGATCGGCAGGAAACTGCCGGTCTATATGTACAGCAGCGACCTGGACCGGGTGGCAGAGGTGTTGGCGAAGGGCTTCGATGCGGCGGTGCTCGATTACACTGACGATGACAAGCTCCGCCAAGCCGGTATCGGAGAGTGGGTCAAGGTCATCTTCTGCCTGTTTCCCGAAGAGGCGAAAAATGTCTTTCTCACCCTGTCGGCCCGTGCTCTCGATTCCGATCTGAAGATCATCTGTGTCTCAGAGTCTCCCCAGTCCGGGCAGAAGTTGTTTGCGGCAGGCGCCAGCAAGGTCATAGATCCCTACGAGATCAGCGGGCGTAAGGTGCATGAATTGATCGCCCGGCCGATGATCGTCGATATGCTCGAACACACAGTCTTCGGCAAACACCTCGACATTGCCGAGATCGAGATACCATTGGACTCCTGTCTCTCAGGCAATCCTCTCAGCGCCCTGGATTTGGGTAGGCGCTACAATGTGGTTCTGATGGGCGTGGTGGATGTCGAGATGAGTGACAGCCTTATCTTCAGCACCAGTGGCGTCGACCATAAACTCGATGCCGGGGATATGCTTGTGGTCATTGGCCCGACAGTCGAGATCACCCGTCTGAAGGGCGATCTCGAAGAGGATAGAACAGACCAGTTATTGGGGGGCTAACAGGAGGTTTGCCAGGGTTGCTGATGCATTGCCTGTCTGTGCCTGCATCACCGTTTGCGGTGTCGTACCCAAACGTTCCAGCACCTGATCCAACAGTGAACGTGCCTGCTCAGGTGTTTCAAGCGCGCCTTCCGACCGGCTCTGTTCCAGCTCAAAAAGCTGGCGCGCCCCATCAACCTGCAGATCGGTCGCCGTTGGCTCCGCCCCCTGGGCTTTTGCAGGTGTCTCTCCAGCTTCCTCCTGGCCTTTGGCTGCAGTACGGTTGGAGTGTAGTGAAGATTCGGTTGTGAGGGTAATCGGTTTGTCGCCATTGACGGGATTGACCATGTTTCAGCTCCTGTTGCGTCGAAAGTTTGACGTATTCAGTCTATATTCAGGTTTTATCACCTAAGCTGCGAGAAACGTGCCAATTTATGCATGATGGAAAGTACGGTTGGCACAAAATGTCGGATGAAAGGTGTGCTATGAGCAGATATGTCTTGAGAGCTAAACTTTTTTTGGGTCTCTATTTATTCTCTTTCGGGTTGGCCTACGGGGGAGAGATACAAGCTGCCGAGACATCATTACCTGAACAGCTGACCTACAAAATTTCCTATCAGGGGATATTTTCCGGTTTTATCCATCTGGATATAGCCAGAGCTGATTTGCGTGTGGCCGGAGGGACTGTGAAAGTTTCCGGACGCGTTGCGAAGGTGGCTACCCTCAAGGTGACCACGGAACCCTACCGTAAGGCGGAAGTTCTGTTTCCCGTGCGCTACCAATACCGCAGCTGGTATGAACCGGATGGGGAGAATGCACTCCTGGTGACTGAGTCCCTGCAGGCGGATGAGAACAGTGATGAGATGATCTGGTTCGATCGCGACGAGGGTATTGGCCACAGATATGAAGTGAAGGCGGCTGCCACTGGCGACGGGAAGAGGCCACCGTTGGAACTGCTGCGAAAATTTGCAGACTTACAGGTCTGGCCGGCGGTGCTGGAGGAGTCCCATCAACAGGGTATAGGTCGGGATGAAATGTTTGATCATCTCTCGATGATGCAGCGGTTGCGGGTTTTGGATCTGCAGCCGGGGCAGGTGCTGGATCTGCCGGTGTTCACCGGCAAGCAGTTGAAAAACTATCGGGTGGTGGTGACATCGGAACCGAATGAGGGAAAAACGGAGGAGAGTGCGCTGCTCAAGCTACAGATCTTCTCTTATGACGCTGCTGAGAATGATGCTGGTCAGAAAACTTATATCTGGCTGAGTGCGGACGATCGACGGGTGCCGTTGCGATTCTATGCCGAGCGGGCCTTCGGTTACCTTGAGGCGGTGTTGGAATCAGGTGAGTCCGGTGGAGAGCTGCGCAGTGGATTCACACCTGCCACCAATGCTTTCGAACAACTGGAAGCATTTTACTTTTGAGCGGGTGTGGTGTCTGCCCAGAACACTACTTAGTGTCCATCTGGAAACACTGTTTTTACCACGAAGCGCACGAAGAACACGAAGAAAATTCACGGTTAATCAATTCCATACCTTCATGCTTTTGGTGTTCTTTGCGCCTTTGCGAGAATTATTGTTTTTGGCCGTACACTACTTATGATCGTTTTTTGCAGACTCGTCTATCTTGAGGTGGCTGATATCCGGTAACGGTGCTGCGGGGGTCGGGGTTTGGCAATCCTCCAGACTTCCCTCCCGTGGCTGACTGACGGAGAGTTCCCCGGTATTGATGTTGGCGGGAGGTGGAGGCTTAGTTTCATCAATCAGCGTTCCCGGTGCATCCAGGTGGATGGCGCTGATATCGGGAATGACCTGGGGTTTTACTTCCACAGCGCAGTCGATCAGGCTACCGGTCTCGGCAGGCGAGAGGCCGTAATCCGGTGCGGTGGGAGGCGCTGTTGTTTGGGGTTCTGCCGCTGGTGCTGCCTGCTTGGGCTGTTCGATGGGCCGGATCTCTAGCAGCGCACCTGCATCCCTGAAGGCGACGCGGTATTTCACCGCTTGATCCATGTCGATGCCTTTTTTGATGGCCACAGGCTGGCCGGAGAAGAGCCGCTCCAGTTTTTCACCTTCCAGTTTGAATAGGGCGCCGACCTTGTTGCGTACTTCAGCGGGGTCTTTGCCCTCGATGATCCTGCCGGCGAAATAGACGTCGTAGGTATCGAAGCTCATGGCTGATCCTCCTAGGGCCTGTTAACAGGCCCTAATAATCCTGCCAGTGTACTCCACCCGTTTTCATCTTCAAGCCCGGGCTTGAGAATTGTCATCTGCGTGGAAAAGGGATTGGCGTAGGATCTGCCATCCAAGAAAAACTTAAATTTGTGGACTAGGAGGACTCATGATCCGCAACAAAAATAGGTATATTTCACTCTTCTCGCTTGCCGGACTTCTGTGCGGTACATTTTTTCAGACATCACTCGTCGCCGCCACATTGGACGGCAACGAGGTGCCGCTGCATCTGGTCAAATCTGAAACCTGCAAAGAGTGTCATAAAAAGATCTACAAACAGTGGAAAGGTTCCATGCATGCGCAGAGCACGGCGCTGAAGGATCCGATCCATGGCGCATTCTACCAGCAGGTGGTGGGCGATCCGACGAAAGAGGGTGTCAAACACAAGGCCTCGGGTAAATATCCGGTCTGCCTGCAATGCCACTCTCCCAACGCGGCACTGGATAAGACGACAAAACTCGACGCATCGCCAGCCTACAGCGAAGGGGTCAACTGCGTTGCCTGCCACACTCTGAAAAACTACAAGGGAATCAATGGCGCCGATGGCAAGATGAAACTGGGCGCCAAGGCTTGGGACCACTCCGATGCGCTTCAGGGGCCCAACGGTTTCCTGCATGAGCAGGGTGCGAAGGCCGACAAAGTGCGTTTTATCGCAGATGATGAGGGTGAGCTGAATCCTCATCTTGGCCGGGATAACAACGGCAAACCCTATATGTCCGAAGAGGATATGAAGGAGATCGACCTGCCGCTGGAAGGCAATGCTGCGATGAAGACATCTCAGGCCTGTCTCGGTTGTCACGACAAGCGCAACAACCCCAAGGGCGTTTCACTCTGTCAGACCGGTGATGAGTATCTGGAAGGCAAGAGTCGTGAGACCTGCCAGTCCTGCCACATGCCGATGAGTGATGGTATTGCCGATCACTCAATGGGCGGTGGACATAACACTGCGATGCTGCGTCGGGCCGTTCGCTTCGAAGTCCAGACAGAGAAGCAGGGCGACCAGTTGGCGGTAAATGTGGAGTTGGAGAATCTGCAGCCACACAACGTGCCGACTGGCGCGCCGTTCCGCAATATTTATGTGAAAGTGACCGCGCTCTCCAAAGATGGTGAAGTACTCTGGAAGAACTTCCAGAAACACCCTGCCAAAGAGGATCCCAAGGCCTTTTTTGTCTACACCATGACCGATGAGGCCGGGCATCCTGCCCCGCCACCCAAGGCATCGGCTGTAGGCAAGAACACGCGTTTGAAACCCTATGAAACACGGGTACTGGGCTATCAGGTGCCGGCAAAAAGTGTCGATTCCGTGCGCGCTGAGCTCTACTATAATCTGCTTTGGCCAGGGCTGGTGAAGAAGTTCAAGATGCTGCCGGAGGATCTTAAGGCGCCCAAGCTGATTGCCTGGTCGGAGAACAAACTCTGACACTGAGTCGGCAATACACCACCGGAACCCGCGATGGCTCCGGTGGTTTATTCCGCCTCAGGCGTTGCCCTTTTCCTTCATGCCGATGTCATATGTCCTGGCGAAGTCCAACATGCGCTGGATCGGTTTCACCGCCCGTTCCTGTATCGCAGGATCGATATGGATCTCATTGGCGCCGCTCTCCAGCACCTCAGCAATATTTTGTAGCGCGTTCATGCCCATCCAGGGGCAGTGGGCACAACTGATGCAGGTTGCGCCTTCGCCGGCGGTGGGCGCTTCTATAAGCACCTTGTCCGGGGCCATTTGCTGCATTTTATAGAAGATGCCGCCATCGGTGGCGACGATGAACTCCTTGTTCTTCATCTCCGAGACTGCCTTGATCAGAGCGGTGGTGGAGCCAATAACATCAGCCTGGTCGACGATATTTTGTGGTGATTCAGGATGCACCAGCACTGCAGCATCCGGGTGCAGCCGCTTGATCCGCTCCAGGGCCACGGATTTGAACTCTTCATGTACCACGCAGGAGCCGGGCCAGAACAGCATCTCCGCACCGCTAACGCCCTGTACATAGTTGCCCAGATGTCTGTCCGGCGCCCAGAGTATCTTCTCGCCCTTCTCTGCCAGATACTTGACGATCGGCAGAGCGATGCCGGAGGTGACTACCCAGTCGGAGCGGGCCTTTACCTCCGCGCTGGTATTGGCATAGACCACCACCGTATGGTCGGGGTGTTGGTCACAGAAATCGCTGAACTTGTCTGCCGGACAGCCTTCATCCAATGAGCAGGTTGCGCCGAGGTCGGGCATGATAACCCGTTTTTCCGGGTTGAGTATCTTTGCGGTCTCACCCATGAATCGTACGCCGCAGACGACCAGGGTTTGTGCGTCCTGAGCGGCGCCGAAGCGGGCCATCTCCAGTGAATCAGCGACGCAACCGCCACTCTCCTCTGCCAGCGCCTGCAGGTCCGCATTCGTGTAATAGTGGGCGACCAGTACGGCATTCTGTTGTTTCAGCAACTTGATAATGCGTGTCTTGAGTGCCGTTTTTTCACTATCCGAAAGGGATGGCCACTCAGGGTGGGGAGGAACGTCTATGGTTGGTAAGTTGAGAGGGGATTGTTGTGAACTCATGACCTGATTTTGATGCGATGTTATTTGAATGCTTTTTTCGGTTCTGGTGGCTGGACGCAGGATGATGCGCGCGAGGGAGCAGTTGCCGGTTCCTGAAAATAACGGTGCCATCAGGATACTTCAGTAGTGGCCCAATGATACAACGAAAAGGTAGCTCTTTCGATACAGCAAGCACGTTTATGCTTGTGGGGCAGTTCCCCGTGATTTACTGCCGGGATTTAAAATAGTATCTTGGGTTTATGCTGACCTGTGGCCTAAAGAAAATGACTTTTGTGCCGATTAGATGGGTATCTGAAACCATCGTGGATTTGAAAAAATGGCTATAGCACAAGCCGCAAAACAAAAAATCTTACAGATCAAACACTTGCCACCTCTGTCGGGTACGGCAAGCAGCTTGCTCGGCATAGTGTCCGATCCTGATGTTGATATCGATGAACTTTCCCGGATTATTGGTCAGGATCCGGGGCTGACAGCGCGGATCCTTGGGTTGGCGAATGCTGCCTATTTCGCCCAGTCGCAGCCGGTCAATACCGTCAAGGAGGCGATCATCCGTGTGCTGGGACTGAATATGGTGAAAAGTCTCGCGCTGAGCATTGTCATGTGCGGTGCTTTTGATACCTCCATGTGTCCGGGTTTCGAGCTGGAGAAGTACTGGTATTCCGCCTTGGGAGGCGCAGCGCTTGCCCGGCGACTGGCGATGAAGATGGCACCGGAAGAACGGCCTGACGCGGATGGCGTCTACTTGGGTGGTCTGTTAGTCGATTTAGGGGTTCTGGTACTGGTAAACAGCTTTCCGAAGGAGTATTCCATGGTGCTGCAGCGACAGCAGCTCGAACCGGAAGGGGAGATGGCACTGCTCGAGCAGCAGCTGATCGGAGTTACCAGTAGTGAGGCGGGCAGCTGGCTGGCAGATCGCTGGCATCTCCCTGAATCGGTTGTGCGTATAATTAATTACCAAATCTATTCTGATGATGTCCGGTCGATGGGAAAACGGAGTGAGATACTACTCGTTGGCGCCTCTATGCGCTGGATCAAAGATTCGTTGAGTGGTGACCAAATATCCTTGAAAGATGATTTGGCGTTACATCAGGTTTTGGGAATCCCGGCTGAGGTGCTAGAGTCACTGGAAGTCGAATTTTTAGAAAAAGAGGATGAAATTCGGACACTCGCGAGAATGTTGGCGGGATAGAGGCATCGTATGGATTTGTCCTTCAATCATACATCAATGGATTTACGTGAAAGATTTTTCAGCCTGCTGGATTCTCTATCCGCGCTCAGGGCTCTCACTCAGCTTGAACTTGATGGCCTGACGGAAGAACAGGTTATCGAGAAAGCGCTGGGAGAGCTGGTCAGATATCAGAATCTTGAGAACTGTTCCATATTCCGGCTTGAAGGTAGTGAGCTGCGCTGCGTGGCAGGTACCAGTATCAATGAATCCCACGGTTTGGTTGCGGGTGGCAAAGTCGATTTAAAGACCCGGCAAAATTTCATGCGGTTTGCTCCCGGTGAAGGGATTATGGGCATTGCTTTGCAGACAGGGCAGTTACAATATTGTCGTGACTGCGCGCAAAATGCCAGTTTCAAACCTAACCCCTCGCTTGGTGAAGACCTGCCCGGATCGTTGATCTGTGTGCCGATAAAGATGGCCAATGATGTGCTGGGTGTTCTGAACGTCTCACATCCTCTGCCCGAATATTTTGAACCTTGGCAACAACACACCCTTAGTCTGTTTTGTAGTTCGTTGGGGCAGATTCTGCACAATCACCGAATGCTGCACGACCTTGAATATCTGGTGGATCAGCGCACCCATGAGCTGCGTGCTGCGTTGCAGGAGGCAGAGGGGCTCAAGCAGAAATATGAGCAGCTCTCTTTAGTAGATGAGTTGACCGGGCTGCATAATCGTCGCTATTTCTTCGACGAGGCGGAAGCGCTGGTCTCGCGGGCAGTGCGTTATGAGCTGCCTTGCAGTCTGCTGTTGATGGATGTGGATTTCTTCAAGCGGGTCAATGATAAATGGGGGCACGCTATTGGTGATCGGGTGCTCTGCAGGATTGCGGATATTCTCAAGGATGAGATCAGAAGCGGGGATATTGTGGCCAGATTGGGCGGCGAGGAGTTTGTGATTCTTCTGCCCAATGCGGGTGAGGAGGGTACCGAACTGATTGCGCAAAGGATTCAGGAGCGGTTGGTCAGGATCGAACTAAAAGATGAAGCGGCGGCGAACCTGGAGATTACCGCCTGTATTGGTATCACTCGTCTGCGTTTGGAAGGCCAGGAAGAGAGACCAGAGAGTGAGTTGGTGGATCAACTCTACACTGAAGCCGATCGCGCCATGTACCAGTGCAAACGGGAAGGCCGCAACCGGCGCAAGGTGTTTGACGGAAGCGAACACGGTTAAGCACAACCCTTTCACTGCAGGAGCGGCACCCTACGTTCGTCATTCCAAACATCATCACGAACTCCGAAACTTGAGTGCTTAAGTGTTCTCGATCGTGGCTGCAGCCTGTTTAACGGCAGGTTCATCGGCGAAGGAGGGAGACGCCTCGTCCATGGTGATTTGTGCTGAGCCGGAAGGGTTGGTGAACTGATCGTTGAGGGTCTGCACGTAGAGATCCGTCTCCTGCAAAACATTTTTTAGCTGTTTACGCGTCTTGCGGCCCCAGCCTGCGGGATTGCGCCTGAAAATGCTGCGCCAGGGCTTGATGCTGCGCAGAAAGCTGCCAATCGGGTTACCCTTCAAATCGGCCTTTTCAGCCTGTTTTCTCAGTGAGCCCAGCAGCGTCTTTGCTGCCAGTGATCTGATACCGAAATGGACCAGAGTCAGCACTATCAACAGTCCGATCATCATCAGCCAGGGCTGGATGCTGCCGGGGGTGGTGTCGAGCCAAGGGGGGGCAAAGCTGAGGCCTTGCCAGTACCCGGCATTGATGGTGAATCCCAGCAGGAGTAGTAGCAGGCCGCCCATGACAATCCCGTCGCCCCAGAGAACCCGTCTACGCCAGGTTTCGAGGGTGCGGATAACCATTGGGATGGTTCGCTCCTGGATATCCCGCGCGGTCTTTTCCAGGGCGCCAACGATGCGATAGGCGCGTTCGATCTCGACCTCTTCCATGCGACCATGAATCTCCTTGAGGTCTTCATCCCGTTTTGATTCATAACGTTGACGCAGGGCTTCGTCTTCGATGGGCACTGCGGCATCGGGATTGTAAATGGCGTAGAAACGTCCAGCGGTGAGTCCGCGTTCACCCAATGCACGCTGCCATGCGGCAATGACATCTTCCGGGTTGTTCTCCCTGGCTGTGGTATCGATCTGGTTAAGAATATAGAGAAATTTTCCCGAGTCGGGGCGTTTGATGGTGTGTTCTATCAGATGGCTGAGCGTGTCCTGCATCGCACCGGGTTCCGGGTGCCTGGCGTCAAAGAAGACCAGTACCAGGTCGGAGAGGTCAATGATGTGGTCGGTGATGCGCAGTGTGGAGGTGCGTTGTGCGTCGGCATCGAATCCGGGGGAGTCGATGAGTATCTTGCCTTTCAGTTTTTGGCTGGGACAGGTCTTCAGTTGCAGATAGGCGTCGATGCGGGCGCCTTCGCCTTTGGCCACCTTTTCGATCTCGTTGGACATCTGATAGAAAGGAAAACGGGGGTCGGAATCCAGTGCCACACCGGGCAGGGCGTGCGCCGTCTCTTCCCGGCTGTAGCAGAGCACGGTGAACTTGTCGTCCACGGCCTGGTTGCCGGAGCGTTGCATCTTGTGCTCGATATAGTGGTTGATGAAGGTCGATTTGCCTGCCGAGAAGGTGCCGAGGATCGAGATAAGGGGCCACCAGGGGATCTGAGTTGCAAAGGAGTTGTCCCCCTCCAGCAACCCAAGCCTGAAGGCGATGCCGTCGAGCATGCGGAAGCTCTGCACGGTTTTCAACAGAACTGGGTTTTCCTGTTCGAGGTGGGATTCAAGATGTGCTAAACGCGACTCTATAATCTGTCCGGCGGGGTGCATCTTCAGTTTGACTCCTAACATTGCAAGCGGGCGCTTTTTTTGTTCTTTATGCGGTAAATACTAGCGCGTGAAACAGGGTGGCAACAGGCCTATTTTGAGTTTAATTTCCCCGAAAATCGAACATTCTCTGGTTGTTGTTTCTAGGTCGTTGATAACTATATATTTAGGAAATTGGGTAATTACTAAAGTATCTATATGACAGGCTTTTTTGAGAGCTGTTTATTTGCATTGGTAATCTGCTTCGTGGATACTGATAGGTTCCGAGACACTCCCTCTGGCAGAGGTTTGTCCCGAAAAAATCAACTGAATGCAAGCCTGAGGAGGCGACATGGCCGATTTGTTTTCCGATGAGTGGATGAAGAGTTTCATGGAACACTGGAACGCTGAACCTGAGTTGTCAGATGCTCTGGCCCAGATAGGCTTCAACAGTGTGATCGGATATGGGTTTGATGGTGAAACAGCGCCCAAGGGCGTGCTCGTCGTGGAAAACGGCAAGGCGACAGCTGCTGCTGCCTTCGATGGTCAGGAGATGAATTGGGATATCCGTGCCTCTGATGAGCAGTGGCGCAAATGGATGTCCAAACCCCCCGGTATGATGGGCCTCGGTATGGCATTTACCTCGCGCAAGATGAAGTTCGTGGTTGGAGACTACTCCGCCATGATCAAGGATCCGCGCATGGCGAAGCCATTCATCAAGAGTTTCTCAGTGATGGGGCGTGCCTGATAATTGGATGGTTTTTCATCGCTCTGCTCCCTCATGGCATAGAGGATGGCAGTTGCATCAGGCGATTATTCCACAATTTCATTTCAAGCATTGGATAGTAAGGAACTATGGGTGACAGACTAAAGGCGTTGATTTTGAGCGTCGGGATTGCATCTGCAATGGCGGTATCGGTCAGTGCAGTGGCGCAGGTGCCAGTGAGTGGCGGCGACTACTTTGTTGTACAGCAGTCGCAGGGCGTGCCGCATGTCTCTCTTGGTGGCACCGTGGTGCCATACAAAGAGGTGACCCTGTCGGCGCAGTTGCCGGGCCGGGTCAAGTTTCTCGCAGGTATCGAAGGTGATGCCTTCAAGGATAGCGATCTGCTGGTGGAGCTGGATGAGAGCGAGCTGCGTGCCAAGCGCCAGGCTGCAATGGCGCAGCTGGCCAATGCCGATGTCCAGTTGAGAAATGCCGGTGTGCAGTACAATCGCGAACTCTGGTCGCCCAAAACCAAATCTTCGATGGGCGGCATGGGTGTACCCAACCTGTTTGATCAAATGTTCACCAGTCCCATGGAAGATATGATGGGTGAACGCGACCGCGATGTTGAGCGCGGCGCCGATATCTACTCGTCCCAGACTCGCGTCCAGTCGGCGCGAAATACGATCGTTCGCGTGCAGTCCGAGATCAGGGCGATTGATGCCAAGCTTCGGGATGCCAAGAGTTTGGCGCCGTTTAGCGGCGTGATCATGAAAAAGTTTATCGAGGTGGGGGACACTGTTCAACCCGGCCAGCCCCTGTTGAAATTTGCCGATGTGGAGTATCTGCAGATTGTTGTGGATGTCCCGGGCCGTCTGCGTCCTGGCCTGAGCGAAGGCATGATGCTGCGGGCGGAGCTGGATATTGGCGATCAGGAGATTCCGGTGCGGGTCGCGCAGATCTTTCCCATGGCTGATGCGCAACGTCACACCGTGACCATCAAGTTCGATCTGCCCCAGGGCGTCTCTGCGCCCGGAATGTATGCCAAGGTGATGGTGCCGGATTTCAATGCCCCGGCACGCAGCAACCCGGTTATCCCCAGTAGCGCAATTCGTTACAACGGCAGTCTCCCCGGTGTCTATGTGCTCGGTGACGAAGGCAAGCATCAATTGCGGCTGATCCGGGTTGGTGAGCAGCTTCCCGGCGGCTATACCACTGTCCTGTCCGGTCTCAAGGCCGGCGAACGGGTAGCGCGTAATCCCGGTGTCGGCATCAGTGCCGGTTGGACCTCGCCGTCCAGATAGGCGGCGTCTCCTCAGTCGTCTATCATAACTTTTTAAAGACATTTGAATCGAGGGGAGGCGTGCCTCCCCGGGTTTTACCCTGAACCCTTGCAAGATCATCGGATCCTGCAGTTGCAGATACTTTGAGACCGCACATGAGTCAGAACGACAATAATCTCGATCAGCCCCATTTGATGGATATCAACAACGACGCGCATCTGGGTCTGGCGGGCAGAACCGCCAGATTCTTCATCGAGTCACCTCTCTCCCCCCTCTTTTTTCTGGCCATGATGCTGATGGGACTGCTCGGTCTCGTCGTCACGCCCCGCCAGGAGGATCCGCAGATCTCCGTGCCGATGGTGGATATCTTCGTTCAGTATCCCGGTGCGGCTGCGGAACAGGTATCCGGTCTGGCCATAGCGCCGCTGGAACGGATCATGTCGGAGATTCCGGGTGTGAAGCACGTCTATTCCGCATCTCAGCGGGGAGGCGGTATCGTCACCATTGAATTCGATGTGGGTGAGAATATGGGGCCGTCGTTGGTTAAGGTCAACGATAAGATCGATTCCAATATGGATCTGATTCCTCCCGGCGTGATGCCGCCGTTGGTGAAGGCCAAGGGGATCGATGATGTGCCTGCGGTCAACCTGACGCTCTGGTCCAAGGATGTGGATGGTGACGGCGCACCGGATGTGGATGACGGGCAGTTGCGCATGTTGGCTCACGATGTGTTGCAGGCGATTAAGGAGCTGCCGAATACCGGCAATGGTTTTGTGGTGGGTGGCCGTCGGGAGCAGGTGACGATTGAGGTCTTTCCGGAGCGGCTGGCGGGTTTTGGCATCAGCCTCGATCAGGTGGCTAATACCATCAAGACCGCCAACAGCGAACAGCAGGCCGGCGGAGTAGAGGCGGGCGATACCCACTTTACCGTGGTAACCGGCTCATTTCTCAGGTCCGTGGATGACATCAATCGTCTGGTCGTCGGCACCCACAACGACGTGCCGGTTTATGTGCACGATATCGCGCGGGTAAAGCAGGGGCCGGAGGATGCGAAACATCTGGTCGCCTACTATACGGGGGCCGCGAGTGAGATTGATATCAAGGCTGATGGCGTGCCTGCCGTCACCGTTGCGGTGGCTAAAAAAGAGGGCTCCAATGGGGTCACCGTTGCAAATTCTATCATTGAGCGGGTAAACAGAATCAAGGGCTCACTGATCCCCGACAATGTGGAAGTGAGCATTACCCGCGATTACGGCAAAAGTGCGGATGACAAGGTCAGCGACCTGATCTTTAAATTGTTCGTGGCGACAGGTTTTGTTTTTCTGCTGGTATTGGCGGCGTTCCGTGCCTTCAGGCCGGCTATTGTGGTGGTGCTGGTTATTCCCGTGGTGTTGTTGATGACCATCTTCAGTGCCTGGCTGATGGGTTACACGATCGACCGGGTGAGTCTCTTCGCACTCATCTTCTCCATCGGCATCCTGGTGGATGACGCCATTGTGGTGGTCGAGAATATCTATCGCCGCTGGCTGGAAGAGGGCAAGACCGACGTCGATACCGCAGTCGATGCAGTGCGCGAGGTGGGTAATCCAACGATCCTCGCCACCTTCACGGTTATCGCTGCGCTGCTGCCGATGGGGTTCGTTTCCGGCATGATGGGACCCTACATGGAGCCGATTCCGGCCCTTGGCTCGTCGGCGATGCTGATCTCAGTATTCGCAGCATTCGTCTTTACCCCCTACCTGACAATGTCCCATTGGCTGCGGCCATCCATGAACTATCTGGAGAAAGCGGGTAAAAGGGAGCACAAGGAAGCGGAGAAGCTGGAAGGCATGTTCCGGCGGGTTCTTATTCCGATGATCGAGAAACCCGCCAAGGCGCGTCTCTTCAAGCTGGTGATGTGGGGATCTTTTGCTCTCGCCTGCTCCCTCTTCTATTTCAACCTGGTGGCGGTAAAGATGCTGCCGCTGGACAACAAGCCTGAATTTGCTGTTGTCCTCGACATGCCCGAAGGAACCGCTCTGCCGGTGACCGCCAATCTGGCGCATCGGATGGCGGATAAGATCCGCCAATACTCCGAAGTGACTGCGGTGCAGGTCTACGCAGGAACCTCGAAGCCCTTCGATTTCAATGGCATGGTGCGTCACTACTATCTGCGTAAAAGCCCCTGGCAGGCTGAAGTGCAGGTACAGCTGCTGCATAAATCGAAGCGTGACCGCAGTAGTCATGAAATAGCCACCCAGGCCCGTGAAGATCTCAAGAAGTTGGTGAAGGGCACCGGTGCCAAGTATGCGGTGGTGGAGATGCCACCGGGACCGCCGGTGCTGCAGTCCGTGGTAGCCGAGGTTCATGGCCCGAGTTCCGAAGTCCGCCGCCAGGTGGCCAGTGATCTGACTGAGATCTTCAAGAAGGCTGAGAGCCTGCGTGATGTGGATAACTACATGCGCGATCCCTATCAGTATTGGCGCTTTACCGTGGATACGGAAAAATCGGTCAGGCGTGGTATCTCTGTGGATACCATCAACCGCAATCTGAGTATGTCTCTGGGCGGTTCGCCGCTGGGTGATGTCAAGCAGCGGGCGGGGCATGAGCCGATCAATATCATCATCCAGGTGCCGTTGGCGGAACGTTCTGAGATCACCCGGCTGGGGGATATTCCCATCATGTCGACCACCGGAATCGCAGTGCCGCTCAGGGAGTTGGGCCGCTTCGAGCAGGTGCGCGAAGAGGAGATAATCTTCCACAAGGACCTGCGTGACGTGGAGTATGTCGTTGCTGATGTTGGCGGCAAGATGGCGGCGCCGGTATATGGCATGTTTCAAGTTCAGGATTTGCTGGAACAGGAGCGCTATGTTGCGCCTGATGGCGTTGCACTGGATACGTTCTGGTTGGGCCCGCCTGGGGATGATGCCACCTCTGCGATTGAGTGGGCGGGGGAATGGACCGTCACTTTTGAGACATTCAGAGATATGGGTGCAGCCTTTATGGTGGCGCTCATCATGATCTATATTCTGGTGGTGTGGGAGTTTGGCAACTTCCGTATCCCTGCGCTGATCATGGCGCCAATCCCTTTGACCCTGTTGGGTATTATTCCTGCACACATGCTTTTCTTCCAGGCAGGATGGGGCGGTGAGTTCACGGCAACCTCTATGATCGGCTGGATTGCGCTGGCCGGTATCATCGTGCGCAACTCTATTTTGCTGGTCGACTTCGCTGTCCATGAGATCCAACACGGCAGCACGGTTGTTGAGGCGGTAATTCAGTCGTGTAAGACGAGAACCCGTCCGATCATGATAACCGCGTTTGCCTTGGTATGCGGCTCCTCGGTGATCTTCTTCGACCCGATTTTTCAGGGCATGGCGATTTCCCTGGCATCCGGTGTACTGGTCTCCACGGTATTGACTCTGATCGTCATTCCATTGGGTTGTATCAATGCCAGTAAGGATTTGATCGAAGTTGCTGCTGCCACCGCCCCGGCGGGAGTGGAGATGCCCGCGCTGGAGACTGCAGGTGCTACAGCCACGGCCCCAGCGGAGCCGGTGACGCCTGAAGCTGCTCCGGCGAAAACGCCGCTGTGGGTGGCGGTTTGGGGTAAGGTGGCTGCTGCACTGATGATGGTTTTCTATTTGATCAGGGGCATTTTTCTACTGCTGGCAGAGCTGTTTAAAAAATCTTCCAAACGAGGAGGAAGCCCACCCTCATCCCCCACTTCCGGTGGGACAGGAGGTGGTCCAGCATCCGGTGGGGGTGGTGCGTTCTCACCCGCTCCGGCAGGGACTGTTCCGGCCCCGGTAGCAGCGGCTCCTGTGGCTGAAAGTTTCCAGGCAGCCGAACCGCAAGTGTCCGACAAGCCGGTTCCCGACAGCGACTCCCCCGCTGAAGTCGCAGCAGAAAAGCCTGCTGAGAAGGAGCTGGAGACTGTAGAAAAAGCGCCTGAGAAGGTGGCTGAACCGGTCGCTACCAAGCCCGCTTCACCCGTCAAAGAGAGTGTGGAAACAGCTGAAGTCAGTATGGTTGCGGCTAATGAGCCTGATGCCGCTATCGACGTGACGAAAAGTGACCAAACAGAGGCTGTAGAGAAATTGCCTGCAGACTCACTTGAAACCACCACTAAACCGGTGGCAGCGAAGGTTGTTCCAAAAGCAGCCCCGAAGCGGGCGAAAAAGCGCCCATCGGCGCTGAAAAAAGTTGCGACCAAGAAAAAAGTCGCTGCCAGCGCAAAGAAAACCAGCACTACCCCGGCTAAAGCAAAAGGTAACGGCAACGGTGCAGCAAAGACAGCTAAAAAGGCCGCTACATCCGTCTCACCCAAGGTCAGAACGCTTCCTCTGCGTAAGAAAACAGCACGCCGGGGGATTCGTCTGAAATAATGGGCGGGGTTTTCTGATTAGTGATTGAGTCGCAAATAAGGGGGGCAGAATTCCCGGTTTTCTGTCCCCTTGACTTTTTGAGGGCCGGTTTAAGCCGGTGTTGCTGCTGCTAATATCTAAGTTTCTGGACATTCTTCCGCTTGTCGGCTTTTATTGTTAGCATCTGCATGAATAATAGGTGATCACTTTGCTTCGGATAGGCTGGTTGTCTTTGAGTTGGTCGTTGGCGTGTTTATTAAGCATGACAGAAGCCGTAAGCGATACTCGAAGTTATGGTTTTCGGCCGCTCGACGGAGCTTCTACTTTCAATTCGACAGCAACCGGTGGTGCCCGCTCTTTTCATTGGCGGCCATTGACTCAGGAAGGGTATGGCTTGCCTGCATACCAGACGCCGAAGGCATTGGAGCACAATGTTGAGCCTGCCCTCCTTCCTCCAAACCTAGTGAATCCCTCAAGTCTTCCGCGAGGAACCTATCGCCCTGTCGAGGAGATGCGCCCTATCTCACCACAGATGGGTGCATTTCGATTTCGAACGATCGAACCTGACGAGCAATTACGGCTACATGGTCTGAATCCGGTTTCACCGACAGGACAGCAAGCACAGAAGAGGGAAAACAGATACCGTTTTAGAGGGGATCCAGTAGAAACAAAGCCGAATAGGCCAGCTCCCATTGTGTGGGAGGGTGCCAACCGTATGATGAAGTATCGCCCGGATAGACGGTTTTCGGATAGTAACAACCGCTGGTCACCCTCTCAGACAAGAGACTATACAAACAGCTTTAGGCCTCTGGATTCAAACAGGTCGACTAGATAGCGTGGATTGGTCCTTTTCTTTATCTGAATATCGTTAAAATTCCACCAAAATGAGGGGCAAACGGTTTTTCAGAAGACAGTTTGCAGTTAAACTGTGCGTAGTGATTGAGACGCGGAACGTGTCTCGCTTTATTGATTAATTCCTGCATATTGAAACAGGTGGAAAATAGATGAATTCCAAAGGTTTGCGTTTTTTTTCCTTAGGTGCGCTTTTTTTACTGGCGCTTCCTGGGGCATCGGCTTGGGCCTTTTATCCGTCCTCAGCAGGATATCAGGCAGCGCCGACTGCATGGCAAGCTGGCCGTTATGCGCCGCAGTGGGGCCAGGTCTCCAGGCAACAGCAATATCAGCAGGGTCGCTATCGTCCCGATTGGAATCGTCAGGCAGGATTTTTCGGTGGTTACGAGCGCGTGCGTGCTTACCCTCAGATGCCGGCAAACTATTACCAGGGGTATCGCTTTAGACCCTTGCGACAGGCAAATACCCCGCGTATGGCGTTTGGCGGTCCCGTACCTGGATATCCCTTTCCGGCAAACCAGTGGCGTCCACAGCATCAGCCCTATCAGGGTCGGGGATTTGCTCCCCCTGTCTATGTGAATCCTCAGCCCCGTTATGCTGGACAATATGCAGTAAACCCTGCGCCTGTCCGCTATGCGCCCCAGTATCGTCCGCAGGTGGCTTACAATCAGCGCCCCGTTCCCGCCCCGGTCTATGTTGCGGGATATCGTTTTCGGCCGCTGCAGAAAGCCTATCGACCAAACAACCAACAGCTTCCACGCATGGCCTTTCAGCCATCCCGCGCTCCAATGGGATATCGGCCACAGGTCCGGCAGCATATGCCTCAGCCCAGGTTTCGGCCGATGAATGTTTCGCCGCTACAGAGGGACTATCGTGCGTTGGCGCAAAGATCTCTGCCTGCTGCCAATCTACAGCACAGGCCTGCTGTAAATAAACCTGTAACTGTTGTCGAGAAAAGTACTGCCTCCCGCAAATTGGATAGGTATCAGCCATACCAACGCTACGCTTTTCGACCAGTGAATCGTGCTGCCGGTCAGCCGCCCGCAAGGATGCCCGTGTTGTCCAACCGCAGGATTGAACCCCCTGTCCTGAGGAATCGCTATCCGCAGAGAGACTATACTCCTTCGATTTCGGCCGGGAGGCAGGTTTTCAACAGCAACCCCTACCCGTCGTCATTCCGGGAGTGGAGAGAACCGCATGCCGATAACACGGGGATCAGCAGACGAGCTAATGAGCCGCGTTATCCGGGTGCCTACCAGACCGTAGATCAGGACTGGTATCAGATTGAGAGAAGCCCATATGCTGTGGACGGATTTGATTCATCACCAACAATGAGTCAGGTAGATTATATTGACCATTTTCCATTGATGGAGTGAAATAGAGCCTGTTGTGAAGGTAAATGCCTACACCACAGGCTTGAAAAGGGGAGTGCATGATAACAGTAATCGGTAGTCTCAAGGGGGGATCCGGAAAGAGTACGGTGACCTTCAACCTGGCTGTGTGGTTGGCATTGGCAGATGCAAAGGTGTTGGTTGTTGACGCAGATCCGCAAGCGACCTTAACGGATGTTGTGGATGTCCGGGTGGAAGAGGGTTATGAACCCAAAATCCAGGTCGTGGACGCATCGGGATTGAACCATAAAAAACGCTTCAAGGAATTTGATGAGGTGCTTATCGATGTGGGCACCGCAGACATCGAATCGATGAAGCGAGCATTGAGGCTGGCGGACAGGGTTTTGATTCCGGTGCCCCCCTCTCAGGCGGATATCTGGTCGACCCAGAGGTTTATCCGTTTTGTCGATGATAACGTCGACGGCAAGAATCCTGAACTTTTTGCATTTATCAATCGTGCGGACACCCACAGAGCGATTCGTGAGTCAGATGAGGCTGCTGCCGCACTGATCTCGCTTTCAGACATCAGCTTTGTTAAGCAGAGGCTGTGTCAGCGTACGGTTTTCCGGCGCTCATTCAGTGAAGGGCTTGCTGTATTTGAGCTTGATCCACGGGGTAAAGGGACACGAGAATTCAATGCATTGACAGTAGCTGTCTACCCGCACTGCCTTGGTTAGCTATTGACAATAATTAGTGTCCGTCCGGAAAACCATATCCAACAACAAAGAATGCAAAGATCACTAAGGCCAGAGATTGATTAACAATGTTTTCTTTCGCCGACCGCTTTGTGTCTTTTTTAGTGAATTATCTTTTCTTATGGACACTTGTAATAAAGTGACGCGATTTTAGCGCGTTAATATAATCATAATGATGCGGACTCTATGGGCATCAGACGAGATTGGTGGAGAGAGAGATGGGATTTATCAGAAATATATTGGCGCTGGTCGGTTTGGTCGCGGTGCTTGGGATTGGAGCGCTGTATGGCAAGTATAGCGATACCTTGTCAGGTTTCGACCCAGGGGCAGGAAAAGCTTATATGGAGATGGTTGAGAAGCTTTTGGAGACCAAAAATGCGGCAGAGGCCTCGGTCTGGAAAATTCCGGTTGAAGAGGGGCTGACGGCAGAAGAGGTCGAAGAGACTATGAAGTTCGTGGCTAACGAACACAATATGGCGCATGTGGGTGA
Organism: gamma proteobacterium endosymbiont of Lamellibrachia anaximandri; assembly: GCA_016756835.1. Classification (GTDB taxonomy): domain Bacteria; phylum Pseudomonadota; class Gammaproteobacteria; order Chromatiales; family Chromatiaceae; genus QGON01. Next base: position 37,565 of record JAESPE010000008.1, read on the forward strand.
ACTGCCGCTTTCCAAGGATATCGAGGCGAAAAAAGGGGAGAGTTACCGATTCGTCAAGATCTTTCTCTTCTGCAACTCTCTGACTGCAGCGACTATGCTTGACTATTCCGACGCCTATTCGGCCTACTTGCCTTGCCGGGTCACATTGATCGAAGACCAGGCGGGCAAGCTCTGGCTGATTACGCTCAATATGGACCTGATGATCTATGGTGGCGAACCTCTGCCTTCTGAGTTGAAGCAGGAAGCTATACAGGTGAAGGAGTATATTCTTGATATTATGAATCGGGGCGCTACCGGCGAGTTTTAACGTCAAGGTTCTCAATGCTTAACTGAAGCCCGGCACTGCCGGGCTTTTTTGTTCCAGTGGGTTGATGGGGGGGATTGAGCCAAGAAAAAATGAATAATAAAAGCCAGTCACCTGGAATATATTAGAGTATTAATATATACTTCAAATATTATTGTGATAAGTCTAGTTTATGCTAGACTCAGTAGTTGCTCATATGTGAGTAGGGTATTGTATTGATGACTGAAAAAGAGAAGGCTGTAGCTGAAAAAACTGCTGAAGCCGACGAGAATAAACGTGAACAATACGGCATGGATAGGCTTTCCATGGCCTTTGAAACCAGCGCAAGACGCTGGGAATTGATTGTTTACCCGTCACTTTTTGCTTTTATTTTACTTGCCGCCTATGGATTCTATCTGATCTTCAGTTTGGCGAAAGATGTCCATTTTCTTGCTCTCAGTGTCGATTCCAACATGAGCATCATGGCAAGCAATGTGCAGAGTATGACAGACAGTATGGGGCAGTTGACTGCAAATGTGCGCACCATGGCTGTCAGTGTTGATTCGATGGCTCAGGATGTAAGGACTTTGGAGCCTATCCTGTCAAGTATGGATACCATGAGTGACTCGATGAAGTCCATGACCGAGTCAACCTACTACATGTCGCACGATATGCGTTCGATGAATCGTAATATACGGGATGTATCCAGACCCATGACAAAGTGGAACTCGTTTATGCCGTGGTGACATTTTTCTGGTCTTAGCTGAAAAGCCCTGCCGGGACTCCCTGCGGGGCTTTTTGTTGCCAGTCAGGAAGCCTGAAAGGCTTTGATTTTTCAGCTGTCAGGATTGTTTGAAGTCATAGCTGATGGTAGGGGAGGGTTCCTGCAGGAAATATCCCCTTATATAGTTCACCCCAATAGACCAGAGTATCGCCAGACTGTTGGCATCTTCAATGCCTGTTGCGACAGTTTTTACGTTGTAGGATTGGCCAATCCTGTTTGCTTCATTGAGCGCATCCTGCTTCTCCTGGTTGCCGGCCAGGTCATCAAGAAATTTTGGATCGAACTGAATGTAGTTGATCGGCAGGTTACGCAGCAGTGTCTCCGGTTTGGGGGTGAGTCCAAAGTGGTCGATGGAGAGTTGGCATTTGATCTTTTGTAGGCCTTCAGTCAGCTTCTGCACCTGTTGCAGATGAGCGCGTGCGTCACTGTCGCTTATCTGGAAAATGACCCAGGGTCCCTTGGCCTCGAATTCTCGCAGGCAGTCACAGATCCATAACAGCAGGGTATCGTCTTCCAGTGTTGTGCCGGAGATGTTGATGAAGAAGTTGATCTTGCGACCATTCTTCCGCTGTGCAGAGAGTTCAGCAATGGCATGCCGGATAACCCATCTGTCCACCGCAGCCATCTTTCCCATCTCGTCGGTTTGCTTGAGAAAATAGTTGGGCTGAATTTCCTCATTGTTGTGATCGATGAGTCGCACCAGTACCGCGTAGTTTTCCCTGGTATCTCCCTGTAAGCTGATAATGGGTTGGTAGACCAGTTTGAACTGATCGTTTTCAAGGGCGTGCTGGATCAGGTGGCTGAGATCTGTCTCGTTGCCGGCTTCATCCTCTTCTTCCTGCTGGGTCGCTGCAATGGAGACAAAGAACTGATTTCCACCCTGCTGACGCGCATTTTCGCATGCATGGTAGGCGAGGTTGAGGAGTTCCTGGCCACCGGCTATTTCCGGCGAAGAGAAGGCGATGCCAACGCTGCTGGTGGGGCTGATGTAACTTGCAGTCTCGGCGTATTCGCGAGCATCGATCTCGTTGCAAATGCGAACAGCGAGTGATTCCACTTCCTGTCTGTCTGTCAGTGGTGTAAGCAGAGTAAATGTGTGATCCCCGAAGCGGGCAAGCAGATCGTCAGTATGGGTCAGGCCGGTCAGGATATCTGCGACCTCATTGAGCACGCTGTCACTTGATGCGATTCCGGCGTTGTTGCGAATCTCCTGAAAATTGTCCAGTGTGATGTAGAGCAGGCTGTGAGTCGGTGAATCCTGATCTTGCTGCTGACGAGTGGTTTCCTCCAATATACTGAGAAAGTGTTGTCGATTGTAGAGGCCGGTATGTGAGTCCTGGGTGCTTAGCAACCGCAGTTTATCTTCTAGCTGTCTGTCGTTCGTTTGGTCACGAATAACCAATTGGGTACAGGGTTCTCCATCGATACTGGCAGGGGAAAAACTGAGCTGGGCGGAGAACTCCTTTTCATCGTCATGAAGGCAACTGACCTCTATCTCTGCAGTCTGTTCATGATCTGCGGAAAGGGAACGTAGAATTTTTTTGAATTTCTTATGTTCTGACGGGGCAATCATATCGAGGATCGGCAGACCTTCGATCTCCTCTTGCTCAACTTGACCGAACATCTGGAGATAAGCCGGGTTTGCCTCGACATGCATGCCCTCATGGATATAGGCAATGGCTTCACGTGAGCTCTGGATCAGTGTGTGACAGCGTGCTTCTGCCTCTTTCAACTGAGATTTGGTTTTTTCGAGTTTGCGTCTCGCTAGCAGGCTGCTGAATTCCCGTTTGACTGCCAGGGTGAGATGTTCGCTGTTTTTGCGCGCAACGATATCCTTCACGCCTTGGTTCATGGCGTAAACGATGAAATCCTCATTGCTTGGATCGCTTAGGGCGATTACCGGGACAGCAACGCCATACTTCTGGAGTAGCGACATCAGATGCTCGATGCCGATATCGCCTGATTCGGCAGTATAGATCACCATGTCGAGCGATGAAGCGGAGCGGATCTCCTTGGCAATTCGTTTATCGTCCTGATTCAGGCGATTGGCGTGAACCGTTACGCCTGAGTTGCGCAGGGATGAGATGTAACTCTCTACCTCAGTCATGGCGTTACCGATGATGAGTATTTCGATCGCTGGATCAGGCATGCACGATTATCCTGCAGTTAAGCGGAATGATTTTTCCCACTTGAGACTACTGCCAAGTAAATGAGGGGTCAACTGAATTGGTCTGGGAATTTGTGCTGGCGCACGTTTTATCGGCAGATGCCGGTTTCTATTGTCGATAACTTAGTGTTTCTTCCGTCTCGCACGAACAGCGCTGGCCAACGCCTCAAGTAATGGTGTGCTGTCATCCCAGCTGATGCAGGCATCGGTGATGCTTTGGCCATAGGTCAGTGGTTTGGCCTCTTCACGGTCTTGTCTGCCAGCGACAAGAAAACTTTCAATCATTGCGCCCATGATACGTGTATCACCGCGGCTGATCTGGCTGGCGACATCCATGCCAACCAGCAGCTGGCGCTTATGCTGCTTGCGGCTGTTGGCGTGGCTGAAATCGACCATCATACGTGGTTGCTGACCGGTGGCTTCCATCTCATCTGCTGCAATATTGATGCTTTCGGAGTCGTAGTTTGGCCGGCTTCCTCCGCGCAGAATGACGTGGCAATCATCGTTGCCTCGAGTCGAGAAAATAGCGGAACGTCCATCTTTCGTGACTGAAAGAAAATGGTGCGGTTGGGAGGATGAGCGGATGGCATCGAGAGCGACCCTCATGCTGCCGTTGGTGGCGTTTTTGAAACCCACCGGACAGGAGAGTCCTGAGGCCAGCTCACGATGTGCCTGACTTTCAGTGGTGCGGGCGCCGATAGCGCCCCAGCTGATCAGGTCTGCAATATATTGCGGGCTGATCAGGTCAAGATATTCGGTGCCGGCAGGAACGCCGAGATTATTGATGTCGAGCAGCAGTTTCCTGGCCAGTCGCAGGCCTTTATTGATTTCAAAACTGTCATCGATATCCGGGTCGTTTATCAACCCTTTCCAGCCGACGGTGGTGCGTGGTTTTTCAAAATAGACGCGCATGATGATCTCAAGATCATCTTTCAGTGCTTCACGCACCGGCTGCAGTCGTTTGGCGTAATCCAGTGCGGCTTCCGGGTCGTGGGCCGAGCAGGGACCGATGATTACCAGCAGGCGATCATCCTCATCGTGCAGAATGCGGTGTACCGCCTGTCTCGCAGCATAAACAGTATCAGCGGCCGAATCGCTGATGGGAAGCTCTTCATGCACCTGGGCAGGGGAGCTCAGTTCTATGATCGCTTTGATGCGAAGGTCGTCAGTCTGTTTCATGCGGATCGGATGACCACTCGGTTTGAAGTTGTTCAGGCGAACGAAAAATTATACACGCTATTGTGGGTTGGGAGGAAGGAAGAAGGCCAAAGGGTAAAGGTGAAAGGAAGTTCCGGAATTTGGCGGCAAGGGATGGAACTCGTTGGAACTCTCATGTGCCCAGTCCTTTAACCTTTATCCCTTTATCCCTTTATTACTTCGTCAGCGCCATGAAGAGTTTTGGGAGCTGTTCCGGTAGTCGCTCGACACGGTCGATGACGGTGTACTGGTTGCCGAAGATGTCTTTCACATACTCGTCGGCTTTTGGGTCGAGGTTGATGCAGTAGGTGTAGATGCCTTCCTGATCCGCTTCGACTACAGCCTTGCGGCTGTCTTCGATGAGCTGCCGGTCATCATGTGTGTCTATATCCGAGGGTTCGCCATCGGTCAGTACCAACATCAGTTTTTTGTCGGCCTGGCGTGCGCCGAGGTAGTGGCTGGCATGGCGTATGGCGGCGCCCATGCGGGTGGACCAACCGGCATGCATGCTGGCCAGACGCCCTTTGACCGTGTCGTCCCAGTGTTCGCCGTAGCCTTTGATGTGTTGATAACGCACCTCGTGGCGGGTATTGGATGAGAATCCGGCGATGGCAAAGGCGTCCCCCAGTTGTTCGATGGCCCAGCCGAGCAGGGTGACAGCCTCTTTGCTCAACTGCAGAATCGACTGGTCGCAGCCGGCAGGGATCTGATCGACAGATTCCGAAAGGTCGATGAGCAGCATTACGGCCAGGTCACGGCCATCGGTACGGTGGCTCATGTTGATACGGGGATCGGGTTGGGCACCGCTCTTGAAGTCGATGAGTGAGCGGATGGCGACATCCAGGTCGAGTTCACTGCCCTCTTCCTGATAGCGGATGCGCACCAACTGCTGAGGTTTTAGCAGGTCTAGCAGTCGTTTCAGCTGCTTGGCCAGGCTGCTGTGTTTGGCCAGCAGGGCGTCGATTTCGGCAGCGCTGCCACCGGGATGCAGGCTCTCGTAGAGGCTGACGTAGTCGGGGTTGTAGGTCTTGGCCTTGTAGTCCCACTCCGGGTAGTGGCGTGGCGGCAGGCCTTCGAGTTTCTCTTCTGATTTTTTGCGTTTCGATTCAGCATCGAACATCTCCTCCTCATCGCCCTCTTCGATAAAGATCCACATGTGGCGGTTGTCGTCCCGGTAACTGACTTCTGTATCTTTGAAGTAGACCTTGGCGGCGAGATCGGCTTGACGGCGGGTACGGGCAATGTAGGAGATGGCCAGAGCGGAGATCTCCTTGGTGTTTGATTCGCTCTCAGCCATGATTTCGTGAAAACGCTGTACGAACTCAAGCAGATCGGGGTTCTGATAGCCGTGGTCAGGGTTGAGCAGAGCGTAGGAGAACATCGCCAGACGGTGGCGGATGCAGGACTCCTCTTCAGGGTGGCAGTCGTCTTCGATGGGCTCGGGGTGTAGCGCCATCCAGAGTCTCCGCAGACCGGGGTAGTGTCGCATCGCCAGCATCTCTACCCGTGAGTCCTCGAACATCTCGATGGCGACCCGTTGGAAGGGGCTGAAGTTATCTGCCACGATCTGCCGTGTCCAGATCTTGTGAGCGGCGACGTGGGCAAGCAGGGCACGATAGCGGTCGATGCCGCTGACGCCCTGGAAGTCGTCATAGACATCGGGTACACGCACCCCCAGCGGATCGTAATAGGGCATGGGTTTGCGCAGTTCGTCGAAACCTTCGGAGTAGGGTACCAGCTGCTCTTTGATCTCCCACAAAGCCTGCATGTAGTAGTCGAGTTTGCGTTCGTTATCGTAGAAGAGCGTACCGTGACGCTCGCGTTGCAGAATGGCGCGGCTGTCGGCGGACTGCAGGCTGAAGTAGTCGATCTGACGCTGTGGATTCTTGGTGTAGTTGCGAACACCGTAGTCGATCCAGTTTCTCAACCCGTTGCAGGATAGCTGGCTAAGCAGATAAGGCATCTTCTTCAGCAGATCGGGGAGCGAAGGGCTGGGGATGGTGGTGTGAAAGCCGTGGACGGAGCCAGTGGTTCTGTCCATGGTATCCATGATCAGCTCGACGTATTTCTCAAACAGCTCAAGGCTGCCGAGCCGGCGGCTGGCCTCGGGCAGTACCTGGAGAAAAGGCAGGATTGCTTTGCCGTTTGGACTGCGGGAGATGCGCCAGACGGTCTTGGAGACCAGGGATAAGGCGGCCTCACCCACATGGACAGCCAACTGTGGCATCTCTTCGAGATAGATGATGACCGGCTCCACCCCGCGACCGATCTTGCAGGCTGTGGAGGCGCCTTCGAGATAATCATCGATGCCCTGCTCGGAGAGAAGGACGAGCGCCTCTTCCATGCAGTCACCGAATATCGGATCCAACTGCTCGAAACCGCATGAGAGCTGATCCCGATATTGTTCGAGCTGATCTGAATTTATTGACATGACTCACCTGTTACCGGGTGGTTTAGATATTTCAGTCCGCAAGAAACGCCAATGATTACAAAAGAAAAAGACACTTGTGAGTTATTTGCCCAAGCACTTGGTGATGTGGTGGCAAATAGATATGTCTTAGGAGTTGCGTTATTTGCGTGTTTTTCGGATTAAACCCCAAATAATCAGCCGAAAACGGCGTCGATGGCGTGGTCCAGAGTGGCGACGATGTCGGCATCGTCTGTAATCGGACGTACCAGGGCCATGCGGCAGGCAGCTACCGGATCTATGCCTCCGTTGATCAGTTGCGCGGCGTAGACCAGCAGACGGGTGGAGATGCCCTCATCCAGGCCATGGCCTTTCAGATTACGGGCAGTCCCGCCGATGGTGACCAGTTTTCCGGCAATCGTCTCGTTTATGCCGGTCTCCTTGGCCACGATGCCTGACTCCAGGGAAGCGGAAGCATAGTCAAAATCAAGGGCTGAGAAACGCTGCTTGGTTGACTGTTTGAGATCCTTCATCAGTGATTGGTAGCCGGGATTGTAGGAGATTACCAGCTGGAAATCGGGGTGTGCGGTGACCACCTCGCCCTTCTTGTCCAGGGGCAGGGTGCGGCGATGGTCGGTCAGCGGGTGGATCACCACCGTGGTGTCCTGACGTGCTTCGACCACCTCGTCGAGATAGCAGATGGCGCCGATGCGGGCAGCAACTGTGAGTGGTCCGTCCAGCCAGCGGGTGCCGTCGGCATCGAGCAGGTAACGTCCCACCAGGTCCGAGGCCGTCATATCCTCGTTGCAGGCCACTGTGATCAAGGGTTTGCCCATCTTCCAAGCCATATATTCGATAAAGCGGGACTTTCCGCAGCCGGTGGGGCCTTTGACCATCACCGGCAGGCGCGCTGCATAGGCAGCTTCGTAGAGCGCTACCTCATCGGCCTGGGACTGATAATAGGGTTCTTCTTTGATGAGATACTGGTCAATTTCGCTCATATCCTACGTCCGTCTCGATTAGTCGTCTGGTGCAGATTACACACCGCCAAATAATAATATACCCTACCGATTTTCGGAGCTGCAACCAAGCGGAAAATCCGCTCAATGATTGAGGGAAGGCAACAGTTTTCCATTTAAACCTGCGTATTGCACAGAGCCGACTACACTTGACCTCTTAGGGGCTCAGTTTTTCATCGACTTGACACATCTTGTGGTGGGTCCCATTCTGGATCGGGGAGCCTGTGGTCTGTTCCCTGGCAGATGCCGGCTGCTTTGGCCGATCAGAAATAATACTTCAGTGGAGAGGCATGAAAATGTCAACAGAGGCCCTGACTGCGCGTTACAGCTTGGGCGAAGAGATCGCCCATGCAGTGACTCATGGCGTGGGCATTCCTCTCAGTATTGCGGGGCTTGTCATCCTGGTGACTTTCTCTTCGCTCTATGGCGACGCCTGGCACATCATCAGCAGTACTGTCTATGGCGTCACTCTGATCCTCTGCTACACAGCCTCGACGCTATATCATGGTATCCCCTTGCCGAGGGCGAAGCAGTTGCTGAGGCAGCTGGATCATGCCTCCATCTTTCTACTTATCGCGGGTACCTATACGCCATTCACCCTGGTCAATCTGCGGGGGCCATGGGGCTGGACGCTTTTTGGACTTGTCTGGGGTATCGCGCTGGCCGGCATGGCACTCGAATTGATCGCCCGCAAACGCTATAAGCGTCTCTCCATCAGCCTCTATCTCGGGTTGGGCTGGCTGGTCGTCATCGCTATCCAGCCGATGCTGGAGTCTGTCGGTACCGGTGGACTGCTGCTGTTGCTAGCCGGGGGACTCTGTTATTCGCTGGGCGTCATTTTCTATGTATGGAAGCGTTTGGCTTACCACCATGCCGTCTGGCACTTGTTCGTCCTGGGTGGCAGTATATTCCACTTTTTTTCCATACTCTTCTATGTCGTGCCGAATGGTCCTGGGTGATGTTTTTATGCCGACAATCTGCTCTGCTCGATCAGTCTAACCAGTAGTTCGCTGCCGCGGCGTGTCAGTTTTTTACACAGACGCTTGTTCAAATTGCGAACCCCCATCTGTTTGAGTATCTCTTCGCAGATCTGTCCTCCAGCCTCCTGTTCCAATATCTCATGGTAGCGAGAGGCCAGTTCCTTGATCTGTCTGTTACCGCCCTTCTGCGGCGATTTTCCCGCTACCAGCCCAAATGCTGTCGCACCACCGGTGAAGACGCCGCAGGTGGCTTTTTTGTTGCCCATGCCGCCGCATAAGCCGCTGGCAAGGCTGGCAACCTCAATGTTGGCGCTGTTGGGATAAATATCGGCCATGGCGAGCAAGATTGCCTCGGAACAGCAGTAACCCTCAGCGAAATAGTGCTCGGCACGTTCTCCCGACCGGAGGATGCGTTGGTTGCTTTTGTGGTCGTCGTTCAATGGTGGGCCGGGGTGGTTGAGGGAGGGTAGTATACAGCTTCAGGTGAAACCTGAAACCAAAAAAAGCCCCGCCGAAGCGGGGCTTTTTCGTACTGTTTGTACAGTAATCGTTCGATTACTTGTGTACGCCCAGTTTGTCGCGCCATCCTGGGAAGATGGAATCGGCATCGTGCTCGAAGGACTCGAAAGCACGAGCGAACTCTTTGTGCTCTTTCGCGTACTCGATGGGGTCTGCACCCTCTTTCCAGCACTCGTAAGCCTGGCGCAGGGAGGTAGCACCCGCCGCAGGAGAGTCGATGTGACCGTAAGAACCACCACCAGAGGTGTTGATGACGTTGCCGTGACCCAGGTTCTCGAAGAAGCCTGGCAGACGCAGTGCGTTCATGCCGCCGGAGATAATTGGAGTGGTGGGCTTCATGCCGTACCATTTCTGATGGTAGAAAGGTCCCTGGCACTCATCGCGCTCAATCATGTAGGCGATGACTTTATCAGATGCATCACCTTCCATCTTGCCGTAGCCCATGGTGCCTACATGGATACCGGAAGCACCCTGCAGACGTGACATCTTGGCCAGAACAAAAGCGGTGTAACCACGCTTGGAAGAAGGTGAGGTTACAGCGCCGTGACCGGCACGATGGTAGTGCAGGTACTGACTGGCGTACTGACGACGTGCGGTGGTAACCATGCCGGGGCCACCAACGTAGCCGTCAACCAGGAAGGCAACCTTGTCAGCATCGGGACCAAAGGTCTCGAGGATGAAGTCAGCACGGGCACACATCTCGTAGTGGTCATCAGCGGTGATGTTGGCAGAGAAGAGCTTGGCTTCGCCAGTCTCATCCTGAGCACGCTTCATTGCATCATAAACGAGTGGGTAAACCTTCTTGGCTGGGCAGAAAACCTGGTTGCCCTGGGGCTCATCGTTCTTGATGAAGTCGCCACCAAGCCAGAACTGGTAAGCCGCTTCAGCGAAAGGCTCAGGGCGTAGACCCAGCTTGGGCTTGATGATGGTACCAGCGATGTAACCGCCGTTCTCGACCGGACGGCCCAGAATGCGCCACATGTCAGAGATGTCTTTTGCAGGGCCGTCGAACAGCTGCAGCATGCGGGGTGGCATGTAGAAATCCTGCATCTGAGCGTTTTTGATGTCGCCCATGCCCTGATTGTTACCGATGCACAGGGTCAGGAAAGAGACCAGCATGGTGCGACCGTCTGTAATGTTACGGTCGAAAAGATCATTCGGGTAGGCGATCTTCATGATGCCTTCGGCTTCATCAATGAAGTAGACCAGCGCGTCAACACCCTTGGTGAAGTCGTCGGTGGTGGATACTTCTACGTTGGTGCCGGTAGAGGACTCAGCTGCAAAGTGAGCAGCAGCTTCCAGGTAACCGTAACCTTCAGCGGGTACCATGGTGTAAGCAACCAGGACGTGGTTGCCGTCTGCAAGCAGAGTGTCTTCGTTCAGAGTCAGGTCTGAGTAACGGCCTGTTTGGTCTAATAACGCCATAGTTCGCTCCTAAATGTTTCGAACGTGAAGAAACTGAGTTTCCGGTGCGGTTAGCTCAATATTTATTGAGGACAACCCCGGAACGAGGAAGGCAATTTATAGTGGAATTATTCATAAGTGAAATCAGAAATATTAATCCGACTCATAAGTAATTATTTATGGATTGGTCGGCAGGCGGCTTTTTGCCTGATGTGGCGAAAGGAAACGAACAGGATTCAGCCGGCAATCACGACCCTGTTGCGCCCGGCTCTCTTTGCCTGGTGCAAACTTTGGTCTGCCGATGAGAAGAGGGTGTTGGGTGAGGATTTCTTCGCTGGCGATGCGTAACTTCCGCCGATGCTGATGGTGATGTTGACCAGCCCCTGGGTTGTGAAGTGATCGGTTTCAGTGAAACTCTCCCGTAATCGTTCGGCAGCCGTTGTCAGCTCTTTCTTGCTGTCGACGGCAACCAGAGCCGCAAACTCCTATCCACCCCAGCGGTAGATGTTGTCTGCTGTGCGCAGGACTTCAACGATTCTGCGGGCTGTACCCTGGATAACCTCGTCGCCGACTGCATGGCCGTAACGGTCGTTGATGTTCTTGAATTTGTCGATATCGATAAAGAGCAGTCCAAGTCCCTCCTTGGACCGTTTGGCATGGGCCACCCGCTTTTCCAGATCCCGTTCGAAGAGACGGCGGTTGCCGAGATGGGTGAGGCTGTCTTCGGCAGCCAGCTGCCGCAACTGGCAGTCGATGCGGTGACTGAGAACACTGATGATATCCTCCGAGGCGGCCTCCATGTCTATCAGATAGTCAGCGATGTTGAAGGGGCGCCTGGCTTTAGCTTCGCTCAGGATGTGACCCCCCAGTCGATGCAGGCGCTCGTGAGCAGCCAGAAATGCGTCCTGCTCATCTTTTGGGATCTGATTGAGGCCACCTGCTTTCAACCACTTGCCCAGGGCGCATGTGTCAGAAGTCATGGGCAGTTCCTCATTGTCCAGTGGTTCGCCCAGTGCCAGTGCGTAGGCACGCAGTTTCCATTGGTAGTGATCGATGTAGGCTTTTTTCAGGCCGCTTGGCGAGATGTCGCCATGGTCTGTAGAGCAGGGCTGCTGTATTCTGGCCAAGTCAAACTCTGCGACCCGGCGTAATCGGTCGAGCGTATGAGCCAGATGAAAGACCATCGATTGCACGGATTGGGTGAGGTCGATGACGCGGCAGAGGGCTTTTGCCAAGTCTGTCTGGCCCAGTTTTTGGGCGATGTCGATAAACAGATGTCTCAAGGCGCTCTGCGCGGCCAGCACGTGCCCGGCGCCCATGCCTTTTTCATGCCAGTGGATCGCCTGGTTGTATTGTATTGAGCAGAACGTTTCATCGTAGCTGCCGCCGATATAGGATTCGCAGACACCGTCCAGCAAAGGATCGCCATTTTTCTCTGTCCAGCCGAGGTGCTTCCTGAACCAGTTGTAATAATTCACGCGACAGTGGACGAGAGAGGCACGAAGGTTGTGTTGGTGCAATTTGATCAGCCGGCAGTCGCTGTCCGACAGGCCAATGGTAGTTCGCAGTTTTTTGGCATGGCTCATGGTGTCGGATGCGGCCTCGGTTACTAAATTGAAGTATAGGTGATAAATTGTTTTGACTTGCGCCATATCGTGACTTAACACCCCGTAAACTATGAAGAATGAGATGGGTTTGCCTTGTGGCTGGCGGCTTATTAATAGATGAGACACCATTATGCATGTGACGCTTAGACAGCTGTCTGTCTTCGAAGCGGTTGCCAGACGATTGAGTTACACCCGGGCGGCGGATGAGCTGCATCTCAGTCAGCCTGCGGTCTCGATGCAGGTGAAGCAGTTGGAGGAGACGGCCGGGCTGCCATTGTTTGAGCAGACCGGAAAAAAAATCCAGCTTACCGATGCCGGGCGGGAGGTCTATCAATACACCCGCGCCATCTTCGGAATGTTCGAAGAGATGGAGGAGGTGCTGGCGGCGCTGAAGGGTGTTGATACCGGGCAACTCGACATTGCAGTCGCCAGCACCGTCAACTACTTTGCGCCGAGGCTTCTGGCTGCTTTTCATCAGCGCTATCCGGGCATAGATCTGCGTCTGGACGTGACCAATCGAAAGCAGTTGATGGCGCTGTTGGAGTCCAATGAGACCGACATTGTGTTGATGGGGCATCCCCCTGAAAAGTTGGAGCTCGAATCGGAAGCGTTCATGGAAAACCCTCTGGTGGTGATAGCGCCACCAGGCCATCCTCTGGATGGAGTGCCGGGGGTTCCTCTCTCCCGCCTTCAGGATGAGACCTTCGTAATGCGAGAGAGCGGTTCCGGCACCCGTCTTGCGATGGAGCGATTCTTCAAGGAGCATGGTCTTGAACTCAAGAGTGGCATGCAGATGACCCGCAACGAGGCGATCAAACAGGCAGTGCGGGCAGGTATGGGACTCAGTGTGGCTTCAGAGCACACCATCGAACTGGAAGTGGAAACGGGGCGTTTGGTGATCCTCGATGTCGAACAATTTCCGATTCGGCGCAAGTGGTATATGGTCTATCGGAAAGGCAAACGGTTGTCGCCGGCTGCCGTTGCCTTCCGGGATTTCGTCCTGGCTGAGGCAAAAAACATACGTCGTGAGGCTGTATGAAATGCGCATTTGTCCCTGATGCGTTAAACTAACCCGTTACACTATCACCCCATATTATAGAGTTGGCAGTTGATCGATTCGGTTTGATCTGAACAGCTACCTTTTGGAATTGGCGCTAAATGTCTGAAATTGAAAACCCGCAAACTGGCGACGCTGGACCCTCCGGCGGTTACGGTTTGCTGGAACAGGTCGATCTGCCTGCAGACCTGAGACGTTTAGAGCCCTCCCAGTTGCCGCAACTGGCAACCGAATTACGCCGGTTTCTTATTGAAACCGTCTCTCAGACAGGCGGGCATCTGGCTGCTGGGCTGGGTGTGGTGGAACTGACCATCGCGCTGCACTATGTGTTTGATACCCCGGCAGACCGGCTGATCTGGGATGTCGGGCATCAGGCCTATCCCCACAAGATCCTTACCGGACGCCGTGAGCGCATGCATACTCTGCGCCGGAAAGGCGGTCTATCCGGTTTTCCTAATCGTACCGAGAGCGAATATGACGTCTTCGGTACGGGGCATTCGAGCACCTCTATCGGCGCCGCCCTTGGGATGGCGGTTGCAGCGAAGCAGAGGGGTGAGTCCCGCAAAATCGTCGCAGTGATCGGGGACAGCGCGATGCAGGCCGGGATGGCCTTTGAGGCACTGAACCATGCGGGAGCCCTGGATCAGGATCTGCTGGTGGTGCTCAACGACAATGATATGTCTATCTCCAAACCGGTTGGTGCATTCAGTAACCATCTGGCACGCCTGCTCTCCGGGAATTTTTATACACGGGTGCGCGAGGGTGGAAAGTCCGCGCTCAGCCATTTGCCACCGCAATTGGGTGAATTGATGGGGAAATGGGAAGAGCATATGAAGGGCATGGTGATGCCCGGCACGCTCTTTGAAGAGATGGGTTTCAACTACATTGGTCCAATCGATGGCCATGATTTGGAAACCCTGGCCAAGACACTGCGCAATATGCGCAAGATGTCAGGGCCGCGATTGCTGCATGTGGTAACCCAGAAGGGTCGCGGCTTTAAACCCGCTGAGCAGGATCCCTGCTTCTATCATGGAGTAACGCCGTTCAACCCCGCCACCGGTGTGATGCAAAAAAAGGGCGGTGGACCGACCTATACCCAGGTCTTTGGCGACTGGCTTTGTCATGCGGCGGCAGAAGATGAAAAACTGGTGGCCATCACGCCTGCCATGTGTGAAGGCTCCGGTTTGGTTGATTTCTCCCGACAGTTTCCCAAGCGCTATTTCGATGTCGGCATCGCAGAACAGCATGCCCTGACCTTTGCTGCCGGTCTCGCCTGTGAGGGAGTGAAGCCGGTGGTGGCTATCTACTCCTCCTTTTTACAGCGGGCCTACGATCAGTTGCTGCACGACATTGCCCTGCAGAATCTCGATGTCACGTTTGCGGTGGATCGTGCCGGACAGGTGGGTGCGGATGGCGCGACCCATGCCGGCAGCCTTGATCTGAGCTTCGTCCGGGTAGTGCCGAATATGGTGGTTATGACCCCGGCAGATGAAGATGAGTGCAGCAGGATGCTGCAGACCGCCTACGAATACGTTGGGCCGGCGATGGTTCGTTATCCCCGGGGAAGCGGACCGGGCGTGGCCGTCACTCGCCCCATTCACCCTATGCCGCTGGGCAAGGGCGAGATTCGGCGGGATGGGCAGCGGGCCGCTCTGCTGGCCTTTGGTTCCCTGCTGGCGCCGGCGCTGGAGGTGGCGGAGTCCCTGGATGCCACGGTTGCCAATATGCGCTTCGTAAAGCCGCTGGATGAGGCGCTGATTCTCGATTTGGCATCACGGCATGAGATTCTGGTGACCCTGGAAGAGAACCTGGTTCAGGGTGGCGCAGGTTCGGCGGTCAACGAGTATCTGGCCAGGGTTGGACACCAGGTGCGGGTGATGAATCTTGGCCTGCCGGATCGATATATCCATCATGCGAGCCACCAGGAACAACTCAGCGAATGTGGTCTGGATGTGGCGGGTATTCTGGCGTCTGTGAATCAGGCGTTGCAGGAGAATCCGCTGAAAGCAGTGAAATCGTCTGCCTGACACCGACCCGCTCCTATGTTCGATGTCACCCCGATCCCCAGTTTTGATGACAACTATATCTGGCTGATATCCGAGCCGGATGTCTCTCTTGCGGTTGTGGTGGACCCTGGAGAAACGGGGCCGGTGGTGGCATACCTGGAGCAGGCATCCCTGGAGCTGGGTGCAATTTTGGTGACTCACCACCACTACGACCATGTCGGTGGGATTCCCGGCCTGCTGCAGCGTTTTCCGGACATCGAGATATTCGGCCCTGTAAAGGAGCCGATACCTGGCGTGAACCGGCGGGTAGCCGAGGGCGATTTGATCGAACTGCCCGGAATGACGACGAGGTTCAGGGTGCTTGATACCCCCGGGCATACAGCCGGTCACGTCTCCTATATCGGTGAAAATGCCCTGTTTTGCGGCGATACGCTCTTCGCGGCCGGATGCGGGAGAGTCTTTGATGGTACGCATGAGGCACTGGCCGCATCACTGGTGCGTTTTGCCGGCTTGCCTGTGGAGACCCAGGTCTACTGCGCCCATGAGTACACGCTGGATAACCTGGGTTTTGCCGCCTGGGTGGAACCGGAGAGCGAGGCGATCAAATTGCGCTTGCTGGCAGACCGGGCCAGCCGGGAGTCCGGCAGGCCGACTCTCCCCGCACCGCTGGCCACCGAACTGGCCACCAACCCCTTCTTGCGTACAGGTGAGAGGGATGTGATAACCGCCGCTGAAGGTTACGCTGGAAAAAAACTTTTCGGTGATGAAGCGGTCTTTACCGCGCTGCGAAACTGGAAAGACAGGGAATACGACTAGGCCCAAAAAAACTGCGGCGACCATTAGGCCGCCGCGGTTTTTTTCGGAGGCAGGCGTTGGACCTAACGCGCATCCATCATCTGTTCGATGATTGGTTGCAGGATGATCTCCATGGCGAAGCCCATCTTGCCGCCAGGCACAACGATCGAGTTACGGCGTGACATGAAAGAGTTTTCGATCATGTTGAGCAGGTAAGGGAAGTCGGTGCCGAACTTGCCAACATCCTTGAAACGGATGACCACGAAACTCTCGTCGGGTGTTGGGATATCACGTGCAATGAAAGGGTTGGAGGTATCTACAGTCGGCACGCGCTGGAAGTTGATGTCGGTGCGTGAGAACTGCGGGGTGATGTGGTTGATGTAGTCAGGCATGCGCCGCATGATGGTATCGACGATCGCCTCCTCACTGTAGCCACGCTCGGCGTTGTCGCGGAAGATCTTCTGGATCCACTCCAGGTTGACGATGGGTACTACACCCACACCCAGGTCCACGTGCTGGGCGACGTCGTCTTCACCGTTTACCGCCAGGCCGTGCAGGCCTTCGTAAAACAGCAGGTCAGTCCCCTCAGGAATCGTCTCCCAAGGGGTGAACTCACCAGGTTTCTTGTCAACACCAAGACGGGCGTTGTGTTCGGAGGCCTCATCTTCTGAGTGCAGGTAGTAGCGTTTCTGCCCGGCACCAGTCTCACCGTATGTCTTGAACAGCTCTGCGATCTTGTCGAAACGGTTTGCTTCGGGGCCGAAATGGGACATGCCGCCAGCCATCTTCTTGCGCATCTCGACACGGTCATAGCGGTGGAAGCTGTCGCCCTCGACTATAGCGGGGGTGAAGCCGTCGCGGAAGAAGATGTGCTCCAAGGCACGCTTGACGGTAGTGGTGCCGGCGCCGGAAGAACCGGTAACCGCTACGATTGGGTGTTTCTTAGACATGAATTACTCCCCTATGCAATCGTTTTGACCTGGCCGGAAACCGATCCAAAAGGGTGCGGTACTGTTCGGATTCCGGCAAGCCATGAATTCTGAGTGGGGCCAACTATACCACGGAGAATGGGTATTTCCACCGGGGCGGAAGGGATAGGTAAAAGGCCCACCCGTTGGTGGGCCTTTAGAGTTGAATTAGAAGAGGTGCGAGTTGATCCAGATGTGGGTGAATATGCTGGCCACATAGCCCAAGGCTATCACCGGCATCCACTTCATGTGGCCAAAGAAGGTGTATTTGCCCCGGGCCTGACCCATCAGTGCTACGCCGGCGGCGGAGCCGATGGAGAGCATGCTGCCACCGACACCAGCGGCCAGGGTTGCCAGCAGCCATTGACCTTCGGACATCTCCGGCATCATGGTGAGTACCGCGAACATCACAGGAATATTATCGACGATGGCGGAGAGTACACCTACGGCCACATTGGCAGGGGTGGCATTCATCGCAGGGCTGAGGCCCATGGCGACGCCCCACTGGGTGTACATGATATCGGAGGCCAGTGCCAGGTAGCCGATGAAACCCAGGCCGCCGACACAGAGCACAACGCCATAGAAAAAGAGCAGGGTATCCCACTCCGCCCGGGCAATTTTGTTGAAGACGTCGAAGGCGATGGGGTCACCCATCTGCCCGTCGTGCTCCAGCTCGATGGAGGCGTCACCGTTACTGGTGATCAGCTCTTTATGGTAGGTCTTTTTCAGATAGAAGCCGAAGAACTGAAGGTAGGCCAGACCCGTTAGCATGCCGACCACGGGTGGCATGTGGATGAAATTGTGGAAACTTACTGCGGTGATGATGGTGGCCAGGAACAGAAAGATAATGCGTTTGGCGCCACGCTTCATTTCGACACCTTCACCGCCGCCTTCCGGTTTTTCATTGGGTACAGCGAAGGTCATGATAACTGCAGGTACCAGCCAGTTGACCACGGAAGGCACGAAGAGGTGGAAGAATTCAAAGAAGTCGACCGTTCCCTGAGCAGTGGTGATGTTCTTCTGCCATACCATCAGGGTGGTGATATCGCCGAAGGGGCTGAAGGCGCCGCCGGCATTGGCCGCCACCACGATGTTGATGCAGGCGAGCAGTACGAACTTATTGTTGCTGCCGCCGACTGCCAGTACCACCGCGCACATCAGCAGAGCAGTGGTCAGGTTGTCGGCGATCGGGGATATGAAGAAGGCGAGTACGCCGGTGATCCAGAAGAGTTGCCGGAAGCCGAAACCTTTGGCCACCAGCCAGGAGCGCAGCTTTTCGAAAACGTTGCGTTCATCCATGGCGTTGATATAGGTCATCGCCACCAGCAGGAATAGCATCAATTCGGCGTATTCCAGCAGGTTGTGGCGAACCGCCGCTTCTGCTGCGTGGGGCAGGCCGTGTTGCTGATAGTACCAGGCAACGATGGCCCAGATCAGGCCGGCAGCCAGAATCACCGGTTTGGATTTGCGCAGGTGGGTGAACTCTTCCGCCATTACCAGCAGATAGGCCACTACGAAGATAGCGATTGCGGTGAAACCCACCCAGTGGTCGGTAAGAATCAGGTGGTTTTCACCACGTCCGGACGCAAGGCTGATTCCAGGTAGAATCAGGAGTAGAAGTGGTAACAGGAATCGCACAGCGCTTGCTCCCTTGGAAGTTAATTTAGTGTCTTAATTGCATCATTTTGCGGGCAACAATAGTCGAGATGCTGCCTTCATGCCCTTTAAGTAACGGCAGGATTTTATATCACTTTAGCGTATGTTACCGCAGATTTATTGAGTCGTTACATTACTTTCGACATGCCCTCGTAAAAAGTAGTTAATTAGTATAAACTTGTTTGCTGCCCAAATTATCGATGGGCGGCGCTGGGTCGGTCGGCTGGAATTCAGGGTGTCGGGCATTCTTCACCGCTGGACACAGTTGCTCTTTCGATAGCCAGATAGCGGTGATTAACTTTATTTTTCTCAGGGGGTTACAGTGATTGGGCTAAACGACGTAGTCGCTTACTTGCGGCAATGTTTCCTGCCGTTCTTCGGATGGATTGGCGAACTGCGCGACGGCAAGATCCTGAAGGCCGATATTCTTGCGGGCGTCACTGTTGCGCTGGTACTGGTCCCTCAGTCCATGGCCTACGCCCAACTGGCAGGTTTGCCCGCCTACTATGGTCTCTATGCCTCCTTTCTGCCGCCTATGATCGCAGCCTTCTTCGGCTCATCCCGACAGTTGGCAACCGGGCCGGTCGCAGTGGTCTCTCTGATGACAGCGGCGGCACTGGAACCGATCGCCGCAGCCAATCCTGAGGGATTCCTCATCTACGCGGTGCTGCTGGCACTGTTCGTCGGCGTATTCCAAATCTCGCTCGGTCTGCTACGCCTTGGCGTGCTGGTCGATCTGCTCTCCCACCCTGTGGTGGTCGGTTTCACGAACGCCGGCGCCATCATCATTGCCACCTCCCAGTTGAGCAAGCTGTTCGGCGTGACCGCAGAGAGCGCACCCCACCACTATGAAAAAGTCTACAATGTGGTTGTCGCTGCCATGCACGATACTCACATGATGACGCTGGCATTTGCCGTTGTGGCCATCGGTATTATGGTCGGGCTAAAGAAATATATGCCTAAGATCCCCAACGTGCTGGCGGCTGTGGTGGTGACTACCGTCGGGGCCTGGTTGCTCGGTTTTGAGAGCGAAATGGGTGGCAAGGTTGTGGGTAGTATCCCTGCTGGACTACCTCCCATCTCCTTACCCAGCGGCATCGACTGGGACATAGCCACTCAGTTGATGGCCACTGCGATTATCATTTCGCTGATCGGCTTCATGGAGGCCATCTCCATCGCCAAGGCGATGGCAGCCCGTACACGCCAGAAGCTGGATGCCAACCAGGAGCTGATTGGACAGGGCCTGAGTAACATCACCTCCGGTCTCTTCTCCGGCTATCCGGTTTCCGGTTCTTTCTCCCGCTCCGCCGTCAATATCGACAACGGGGCAGTCACCGGTTTCTCCTCGGTCGTCACGGGTGTGGTGGTTGGTTTGACACTGCTGTTCCTGACCCCGCTGCTCTACCATCTGCCGCAGGCGACTCTGGCTTCCGTTATCATTCTGGCAGTTATCAATCTGATCAAGATTGAACCGATCATCCATGCCTGGAAGGCTGAGAAGCAGGATGCGATCGTGGCGGTGGTCACCATGTTGCTCACGCTTTATATGGCGCCGCATCTGGAGATCGGTATTCTGGTAGGTCTGGTACTCTCAATTGCTCTTTTCATCGTGCGTTCCATGCGCCCGCGCGTGGCAGTACTCTCCCGCTATCATGATGGAACCATGCGGGATATCTCCGTGCATCCACTGCCCACCAGTGATCATATTCAGCTGTTGCGTTTTGATGGGTCGCTCTATTTTGCCAATGCCGGATACTTTGAGGATAAGGTGCTGGAGCTGGTGGCGAGTAAACCCGACCTGCGCTATATCATTATCGATGGTGAGGGCATCAACCAGATCGACTCCACTGGCGAAGAGGTGCTGCGCCATCTGGCCGAGCGTCTGAAATCGAACAATATTGAATTTCTTGTGGCGCGGATGAAGAAGCAGTTTATGGATACTATCCGCAGTACTCATCTGCTTGAAGAGATTGGTGCGGACCATTTCTTCTCGCGTATCCAGTTCGCTTTGAACTATGCCTGGGATGGTTTGGGCGATGATTATGATCGCACCCAGTGCCCGCTGCGGCGTCAGGTTGATTGATCTTTAATCACTGACAGGCAATAAAAAACCGGCATCAAGCCGGTTTTTTATTGCCTGGATTCACCGGAATGCCTGATCCGCTACGCTTGATCAGGCCTACATCCTGAGAAGAACGGTGGCGGGGTGGTTTATTCTTGGGTAGGCCGGCTCAAGCGTAGCGGAACCGGCAACCCCGGTTTGGCTTATCGCAACGCGGCTACTTGATAGCTGCCGTTGACATCATTGAAGTTCAGCAGATCGACAGAGAGCTGATTCACATCGGTTGAGACCTGTGCGAGCTGATTTTTCGCCTGAATATGGGTCTGCTGCTTGACTGCGGCGTAGACCAGGCCGCCAGGGGCAAGAATAGTGATGGCGACATCGAGGACTCCAAAGGCACCTTTCTCTACGCGTTGCTGAAGTGCGATTTGCTGGTTTTTCAGATTTTGTTGCAGGTTACGAAGCTGTTTCGACAGAGCTGAAGTGTCTACCGTTCTGAGACTGGTGCAGAAACCCTCTTTATCGACGGTCAGGGTCCGCTCTTCTGCGAGTATGCAGGTCGAGGCGGTACTAATCGCAAGCAACAGGGCCAAGCTCAAGGATTTTTGTCTCAGGTTGTTCATGTTGGTTGCCTCTGCGAAGTCGTTACCGGATCTAATTGTCCTCTCCCTGGTTTTATCCCTCTCCTGTGATTCCAGATTACGGCCGAACACAGGAATATTTAGGAACTACTTCACATTGAGTCGGCAGAACGGCCGGAATCTGAAACTCGGGTCACAAAACTAAGAGATGCTGGGGAACACTTTTCCTGGGTTGAGAATATTTCGCGGATCGAACTGCCGTTTGATACAACGCATCAGTTCCAGGGTAATCGGATCGATCTCACGATCGATATAGGGCTGTTTGACCAGGCCGATACCATGTTCACCGGAGAGGGTGCCGCCGAGGCTCAGGGTCAGATCGAAAAGGCGGCTCAGGCACATCTCGCCAAGGCTCATCTGTTCAGGGTCATCCGGGTCTAACAGCAGGTTGACATGGATATTGCCATTTCCGGCATGGCCGAAGTTGATGATGGTGATGCCGGTGTCAGCGGAGAGTCTCTCCAGACCGCCTATCAGATCGGGGATACGCGAGACGGGCACCACCACGTCCTCATTGATCTTTTTGGGCGCCACATTGCGCAATGCCGGTGAGAGCGCCTTGCGGGTCTTCCAGAGTGAAACGACTGCCTCTGTTGTCTCTGCAGTGTGTATCTCCAGCAGTCCAGGATTGGACGCCGCTTCCGAGATGGCGGCGGTCTCATCCTCAATGCTGTGTGCGGGACCGTCCACCTCGATCATCAACAGGGCACCCACCGCGGGATCGAGTTCGAGATCCGAAAAGCTCCGTACCATCGCCAGTGCCGCACCGTCCATGAACTCCAGCGCACAGGGGGTGACAGGCTGTGCCATGATGGCGGAGACCGCATGGGCGGCGGCGTGAATATCTTTGTAACTGGCCTGCAGGGTCCGTTTGGTCTCCGGCAGCGGAGTCAGCTTGAGGGTGGCTTCTGTTATCAGACCCAGCGTACCCTCGGAACCGATCAGCAGGCGGGTGAGGTCGTAACCCACCACGCCCTTGGTGGTGTTGACCCCGGTGTGGATGGTTTGACCGTTGCCGAGGACCGCCCTGAGGCCGAGGGTGTTCTCGCGGGGTGTTCCATATTTTACCGCCCGGGGACCCGCGGAATTGTAGGCAAGGTTTCCGCCGATGGTGCAGATTGATGCGCTGGTTGGGTCTGGTGGCCAGAAAAACCCCTTTTCCGCCAGTGCCGTCTGCAGCATCTGATTGGTAACCCCTGGCTCCACCCTGACCAGGCGGTTGTCGGGATCTATCTCCAGGATACGATTCATGCGCTCCAGGGAGAGCAGGACGCCGCCCTTGATGGGTACAGTGGCACCGGTGGTACCGGTTCCCGTGCCTCTGGCAACCAGGCTGATCCGCTGTTCGTGGCAGAAACGGGCGAGTGCCGCCACCTGCGAGTGTTCGGTGGCGAAGACCACCGCTTGCGGCATTGCCTGCAGGCGGCTGTTATCGTAGCCGTAGGGCAGGCAGTCGGCGGGGTCGGTGAGTACCGAGTCGTTGCCGACGATCCCCGCCAGGGCCTTGCGCAGTGGTGAGGTGTTCAACCTGGGTTCAATCTAGATGTACTCGAAGACCCGCACCACCCGGCGAACGCCGCTGATGTGACGGACCAGTTCGGTCACTGCATCGCCTTCGGCCTGGGTGAGGAGTCCCATCAGAAAGACAACGCCGCGCTCCGTGACGACCTTGACCCGTAGGGTATCAAAATCGGGCAGGTCGACACCGGTCAGTTTGAATTTCACCTCGGTGGTGAGGGCCGAATCGCGGGTCCGCTCTCCAATGGAGGCTGCAGTACCGATCTCCAGTTCATTGACCACCCGGCGGACACGTTCAACGCCTTTTACCATCTGCTCCGCCTTGGCACGGATCGCATCTGTCTCGGCCTGGCCGGTGAGCAGCAGCACCATGTTATAACTGGTGACGCTGATTTTGCTGTGTTCGTTGAGATAGTCATCGCTGCCGAGCCGCTCCATCGCTTTTAGTTCGATGGATTGATCTTCCACGATGACACCGGCAGTGCGGCGATCATGGGCCACACTGGCTGTGGTGGCCGCGCCGCCGACGATGACAGCGGCGCAGCCTTGCAGCAGCGAACCGGTGAGCAGGACGATGGCGAGGATGATCGATTTTGATTGCTGCATTTTATTCACTTCCCAATAGCTGTTGGTCCACCAGATCACACAGGCAGTGTATAACCAGCAGATGAACTTCCTGAATGCGGGCGGTTGAGCCCGACGGTACGCGAATTTCGACATCGCCAGGCACCAGGAGTTTCGCTGCCTCCCCACCTTCTTTTCCGGTCAGGGCGATGACAGCCATCTCCCGTTCATGGGCCGCGTCGATGGCCGCACTGACGTTGTTCGAATTGCCGCTGGTGGATATCGCCAGCAGTAGATCGCCGGGCTGACCCAGTGCCTCGATCTGTCGTGCGAAGACCCGTTCGTAACTGTAGTCGTTGGCGATCGATGTGATGGTCGAGGTGTCAGTGGTAAGGGCGATGGCTGGCAGGCCGGGGCGCTCCCGTTCGAAACGGTTGAGCATTTCGGATGAGAAGTGCTGGGCATCGCCGGCGGAGCCGCCGTTGCCGCAGCTCAATATTTTGCTGCCCTCCAATAACTGAGCCACGATAAGCTCTGCGGCACCGGCAATCGGATCGACCAGCAGCGGCATCGCCTCGATTTTGGTCTGGATGCTCTGCTCAAAAATCTGTTTGATTCGGTCGTTCAGTTCCATGGTTCTATAGACTACCTGTAGATCAGGCGCTCTGGAAGGCGTCCTTGATCCATTCAATATTGGGGTTGCGTTCGCCGGTGATGCCCACCACGTCGAAGCGGCAGGGCCATGAGTTGCGTTGCCGTTGCAGATAGTGGCTGGCTGCAGTGATCAGCTTGCGCTGCTTGCTCGCTGTGACCGACTCGGCCGCCGAGCCAAAACTGCTGCTCTTGCGGAATCGCACCTCGACAAATACCAGACTCTCCCCATCCCGCATGATGAGGTCGATCTCTCCTCCCTTGCAACGGTAGTTCTTCTCGACAAGTTGCAGCCCCGTCTGTTGCAAATGACTGCAGGCAAAGGTTTCCGCCAGATCGCCCTTGCACAGATGATTGGCCTTTTTCATGGCCTCTGTGGGGCCGCGCTTGGGGTAACGGATGTTTCAACTGTCTCTTGAGGCATGTTGTCTGTCGTGATTGTAGTGGACTCGTCAGGTAAGCCCTGGATTGGTTGATTAGAGGATGGCATGTTTTCCGGTACCTCCATGCGGGGAGCGAAGCCGCTTATCCTGACTTTGCCATTCGCCATTTCAGCCCATGCGAGCTGGCGGTGTAGTCGGTTTGAGGTATCGATGTAGAGGTTGCCGGTTTTGCCGTCCTGTGTGAGTCCCGGTTGATCGCTCAGCTGTTGCAGGTGGGGCAGCAGATTGAAGGCATCAATGCCCATGGCGTAGAGCCGGGTATAACGCTCTTCGACTCCCGGCAGAAGCTTCGCCAGACTACTGCGTGACAGGGGTTGCTGATGGTCATCTTCCAGCAGCCAGGGAATGTCGACAAATTTGATCTTGCCGATATCCTTGTCTTTCTCCTGCGCCTGTTTGCCGCTGAAGATGTGGGAGGTGGCATAGACCGGCAGATCCCCAGCATGGTGGAACTGCAGTTGAGGACGCAGCTGTCGTGCCTTTTGCGGGCGGGCGGCGAGGAAGATGAAGTCGGCATCTGCCCGGCGCCTCGGTTCGTATTCCAAAGACTCCCCCAGTATCTGTTGCACTGCCTGCTTGCGGGCGTTGCTCTCATCGATATTGAGCAGTTTTCGGATGGGAGCGGAGAAATCGTTCTCCTTGGCGGTGTAGGACTGCTGTTCGACTGCCCGGCCGCCAAGTGATTCCCAACGTTCCCGAAAACTTTCATAGATCCGGTCGCCCCAGCTTCCCGTTGGCGTCAGTACCAAGGCGTTGCCGAAACCATCGAGCCAGGCGCGTTCGGCTACCTGCTCAGCTTCATCCTCTGGCGAGAGGCCAAACTGGTAGAAGTTTGTGGATGGATGGGGCTCGCCGTTTGTACGGTTGAGGGCAAGCAACGGGATCTCGAAGCTTTCCTTTTGCAGCAGGGCCTTGAGCGCTGCCTTATTGATCGGTCCGACCGCCATTTTTGCGCCTTGGTCGATCGCCAGCTGATAGATATCGATGATCTTGGTGGGGTCGCTGCTGTCATAAAAACGCAGTTCAGGACGGCTGTTGGCCGGTCGCTGATACCAGGCCGACATGAATCCGTCGCGCGCGGCGGCAGCCACTTTGGCGTATGGACCGGTACGGGGCAGGAGTATTGCGATGTGACTGACCTGCTCAAGCAGAGCCTTGTCCTGATCGAAATAGCCGACAAGCAGTGACGGGAGGGCGGGATGGTTTTGGTACTCCTCCCGCCAGGCATCCAATCGTGTCTCGACAACGGCTGGGTCGTCGCCACGATTCTTGACGATCCGGGCAAGGTCCATCCAGCCGCCCAAGGTGCCTGGTGGATCCGGCTGCAGCAGTGCCAGTGCAGTATCGGTCATTGCGGAGAGGGTCTGAATCAGCATGGCCTGATTCTTCAGGCGACGCTCGGGGTCGAGCAATAACATATCGAGTTCGCCCAGCTCCCGGGCGCTCTCCAGCAGATTGCCAACGAGGCGAAAACTCTCCGCAACGTTTTTGTGGAACCGCTGGCGCAGACCGAGAGAGCTTTCTGGACCTGGGGGAGGTTGCATCAGGTCCAGTGCCTGATCGACCTGGCCCAGTTGCAACAGTCTTTCTGCCTGCAGCATACGCAGCCGCAGGATGAACTCTGCATCGCTGCCGGGGCTGCGGATCTCATTGGTCAGGGATTCACTCTTTTCCCAATTACCCGCCTTGGCCCATGTTTCCGCCGCCTCCAACAACAGATCCTCCCGCCGGGGGGGAAGACTGTCGCGGGCCAGTGACTCGATCAGCACAGCCGCTGCGGCAAACGATTTGGCCTCGATGAGGCTATCGGCCTGCTGCCGCAGGATGACTGCTTCCTTTTCAGGTTCGACATCGGGTTTTGTGACTGGTGCGGAGCAGCCCTGGAACAGAAGCAGCAGGGAGAGGGTCAGCAGTAGCGGCGAAATACGTTGAATCACTTGCATGGTCTCGGCCGGGTGTGCAGGATGGGAATCCGGCCAGCTCCTGTTAAATAGGTATCTATGTTGTTAAAGGGCGTACTTTACGTTGTTGCCACCCCAATCGGCAATCTCGAAGATTTTTCTGTGCGTGCCGTCAGGGTATTGGAGATGGTAGACCTCATTGCGGCGGAGGACACAAGGCACACCCGTCCCCTGCTCAGACACTACGGCATCTCTACGCAAATGGTGGCCCTGCACGAACATAATGAGCGGGAGGTGATGGGGCGATTGCTGCGGCAGTTGGAGGAGGGACAATCCCTCGCGCTGGTCTCGGATGCGGGTACGCCGCTGATCAGTGACCCCGGTTTTCCGCTGGTGCGTGAGGCGGGTCGCCTGGGCATCCGGGTAGTGCCTGTGCCTGGGGTCAGCGCGGCGACATGCGCGCTCTCCGTGGCGGGTCTGCCCACAGACCGCTTCCTTTTTGCCGGGTTTCCGCCCCGGCAATCATCCGCCCGTCAACGCTGGCTTCAGGATCTGGCGGCCGAGAGCGCCACCCTGGTGTTCTATGAATCTAGCCACCGGATACTTTCTGCTCTCAAGGATATGGCCGAGGTGTTTGGTGCGGCGCGGGAGTCAGTGGTGGCCCGCGAGTTGACCAAGGTGCATGAGACCCTGTTACGCGGACGACTCGATGAGCTGATCGAAGTCGTCGCGGAAGATCCCAATCAGCAGAAGGGCGAGTTTGTCGTCCTGGTGCAGGGGGCGGGGAGAGGGCAGTCTGATCAGAAGACCGTGGAAACCGAACAGGTACTCAAGCTGCTGCTGGATGAGCTGCCGTTGAAACAGGCCGCCACACTGGCGGCGAGGATTACCGGCGAGAAAAAGAACGCCCTCTACCAACAGGCGCTCGCCTGGAAACAGGATTCTTAAAGCAGAAGGGCCGTTGCCGGCCCTTCCGTTCGCCTAGTGGTTCACCTCGATCCGCTTCGGCGATGTGATGGGTGTCTTGGGGATGATGACCTCGAGCACACCATTGTCACCGGTGGCTTTAATGCCTTCCGGGTCAGTGTGATCCGGGAGTGTAAAACGGCGATAGAAAACACCGCGAGCGCGTTCGACACGCTTGTAGTTCTCCTTCTCCTCCGTCTTCTCGAATTTTCGTTCGCCCCGGATACTCAGAACACCATTCTCCATGGTGACTTCGATATCCTCCGGTGCCACACCCGGGATATCTGCATGCAGTACATACCGATCATCTTCTTCCTTGATATCGACCGCCGGTACCCAGTCTCCGCCAACCACGTGGGATATATCATCCCGCTCGTGTGGGGTGAGGGGCCGGTCCATATCCCGACGCCATTCGTCCATCATCTGCCAGGGATCATATCGTGCGATGTTCATAATGACCTCCTCTTCAGATTTACCCTGTCCTACTTTAATAATGGGTCTGAAACTGGATTTTTTCAAGGGTATGTTGAAGGGGTATGGTGCTTTTATCTTGTTGATAGTTATTGGTTTTTTCTGCGTATTTATCTGGTATTTTTGGGTTTTATTGACGACTCAGACTTAAATGGCTTTTGGATACGAATCAGATTGAAATATAGTGTTCAATGCTATTCTGTAGCGTTATTCTAAGAGGGGTACTCCAAGGGAGCCCCTATGATCCCTGCCAAAAAAATTGAGGTTCTCATGGATGACCTTTCGCCTTCAGATCTGAAAACGATCCTCCACTCCAAACGAGCGAATCTCTACTACCTCGAACACTGTCGTGTTTTGGTCAACGGAGGACGGGTCGAATATGTTACCGATGAGGGCAAGCGTTCTCTCTACTGGAACATTCCAATCGCTAACACCACCTCCGTGCTATTGGGGACGGGTACTTCTATTACTCAGGCGGCCATGCGTGAACTGGCAAAAGCCGGCGTGTTGGTGGGCTTCAGCGGTGGAGGTGGAACGCCTCTGTTTAGTGGCGTAGAGCGAGACACTGACATTGTCTGGTTCTCACCCCAAAGCGAATATCGTCCCACCGAATACCTTCAGGCCTGGGTAAAATTCTGGTTTGATGACGAGCGTCGCCTTCAAGCGGCGAAGATAATTCAGCGTAGCCGCATTGATCGACTCCAAAATTACTGGCTGAAGAATCGTTCGCTGGCGGACAGCGGATTTTCAATCGACCCCGCCCGTCTTGAAACACTGCTGAGCGGGAAGCTCAACAATATCGAAGAGGCAATAGATGTAACGGCTCTGCTCACCGCAGAGGCCAGGTTAACCAAACAGCTCTTCAAGCTTGCTGTACAGACGGTGGATTATGGCGACTTTGTGCGGGCAAAGAAAGGTACAGGCACCGATCCGGCCAATCGTTTTCTTGACCACGGTAACTATCTGGCCTACGGATTGGGAGCCACCGCCGCTTGGGTTCTCGGATTGCCCCACGGGTTGGCGGTACTGC
The DNA here is from genome assembly GCA_016756835.1 of gamma proteobacterium endosymbiont of Lamellibrachia anaximandri. GTDB lineage: Bacteria > Pseudomonadota > Gammaproteobacteria > Chromatiales > Chromatiaceae > QGON01. Next base: position 66,661 of record JAESPE010000008.1, read on the forward strand.
ATGGCAAGACAAGACGGGGTGGTCTGGTATTCGATGCGGCGGATCTGGTCAAAGACGCGGTGATCCTGCCTCAGGCATTCATCTCAGCCATGGCAGGTCATGAAGAGCAGGAGTTTCGCCGGGCTTGTATCGAATCCCTGACGCGCAACGAATCCCTGGATTTCATGATCGACACGCTTAAAGCCGTGGCCATTGAGGTTGGGAACGATTCACCATGAACGTGATGCTCATCTCCCAGTGTAATAAAAACGCACTCAAGGAGACTCGACGCATTCTGGATCAGTTCGCTGAGCGGCGCGGTGATCGGAGCTGGCAAACCGCAATCACCCAGCAAGGACTGGTAACCCTGCATCGCATGCTGCGCAAGACGGCGCGAAAGAATACCTCGGTCGCCTGTCTGTGGATTCGTGGCAAGGACCACAGTGAGTTGATCTGGGTTGTGGGCGACAACCGACGATTTAACGATCAGGGAGGGACGCCTACAAACACCACCGAGCGCGACGTACTGCGCAGACAGGATGAGAACGACTGGCACCATGCCGAAGATATCCGTCTGCTGGCCTCTCTCGCTGCCCTGTTTCATGATTTAGGCAAGGCCAATCAAGCCTTCCAGAAAAAGCTCGAAGGGAGCAAACCTATCGCAGATGCTTACCGTCACGAATGGGTTTCACTGCGCCTGTTCGAGGCATTTGTTGGTGAGGATGACGATGCCGCGTGGCTGAAACGTCTGGCCGAACTAGCCGATAGTGAAGACAATACCTGGCAAAAAAAGCTGCTGCGTGATGGCGTCGACCCAAGAACCCCGGCACCTCTGAGGAAACTACCGCCACTGGCAAAAGCAGTCGGTTGGTTGATTCTTTCCCATCACCGAATGCCCATAAACCCAGACTTTGATGCTGGCATTAAAACCTCCATCTTGGAAAAATTACCTGACAGCATTCCTGCGACTTGGTGTGGTGCTCGAAATAAACGTGATGACGAGTCTGACGATAGATATGCCAAGGCAAAAGCCGCCTGCTGGAAGTTCACCAAAGGCACCCCCTTCAACAGCAAACACTGGCAGCAGCACGTCAGCCGTGTCGCGCTTGCCATCCTAAAACGGCCCCCAACAAGTGAGACTCAATGGCTGGATGACCCTTACGTGATGCACATGTCCCGCATGGCGCTGATGCTCGCGGACCACTTCTACTCCAGTGAACCCAATCACCCGCGTTACGGCGATGCTGGATACCCCCTGATCGCCAACACCGACCGAGATACAGGCAATCCTAAACAACGACTGGATGAACACTTGATCGGAGTTGAAGTGAATGCATCCCGCATCGTTCGTACCTTGCCACGTCTTGAACAACAAATGCCACGCATTGCCCGTCACAAGGGTTTTCGTCAACGCAGCCGCGACAAGCGATTCCACTGGCAAGACAAAGCCTTCGACCTGGCGAAGAGTCTGCAAATTCGCGCCACCAGCCAAGGATTTTTTGGTGTCAACATGGCCTCTACCGGCTGCGGAAAGACCCTCGCCAATGGCCGTATCCTCTACGCACTGGCGCATCCACAACAGGGTGCAAGATTCAATATCGCCCTGGGGTTACGCGCCCTCACGCTACAAACAGGCGATGCCTACCGAGAGCGCCTTGGACTGGGCGCCGAAGATATGGCTGTTTTGGTTGGTGGCGGCGCTATTCGACAGCTGCATGAGCACCAACAAAAGCAGGGAAAATTGGAGCAAGCCGGCAGCGAATCCAGTGAATCACTCCTGGCCGAACAGAATTTTGTACACTTCGAAGGCAGTCTGGAAGACGGCCCCCTCAACAAATGGCTGAAAAAGACTCCCGAGGCCCAAAAGCTACTCAACGCCCCCATTCTTATCAGCACCATTGACCATCTTATCCCCGCTACTGAAGGCACCCGTGGCGGCCACCAGATAACCCCTATGCTGCGTCTGATGACATCGGATCTGATACTGGACGAACCGGATGATTTTGGCCTGGAAGACCTGCCTGCCCTCACCCGCTTGGTACATTGGGCTGGGTTACTTGGCAGCAAGGTCTTACTCTCCTCCGCCACCCTGCCACCCGCCCTGATTCAGGGTCTGTTTCAGGTCTATCGCGAGGGGCGGCGTATCTATCAAAATAATCGGGGTGAGCCGGGACAACCGCTCAGCATCTGCTGTGCCTGGTTCGATGAGTATAATGCCACGGCTAGCGACTACGCTGAAGACGACAACTTCCAGCAAGCACATCATCGCTTCGTCGAAAAACGGCTGATAAAACTGGCAGAGGCCAAACAACGCCGCAAAGCCATCATCCATTCTCTGTCCATCGCCCAGGGACAAACCCGTGAGGTGGTCTGCCAGGATCTGGCCCGATCGCTGCTTGAGCAAATACCCAAGCTGCACTTACACCACCATAATCAAGATCCGAAATCCGGCAAGCATGTCAGTTTCGGTCTGATCCGCATGGCCAACATCGATCCTCTGGTGAATGTGGCTGAATCCATCTATGCCCTGGGAGCGGAAAAAAACCAGCGTATCCATCTCTGTATCTATCACTCCCAACATCCGTTGTTGGTGCGTTCCGGCATAGAAAAACGTCTGGATCGACTGCTCAACCGCAAAAAGCCGGATGCCATCTTTAAGGATGAAGAGATGCGTGACTGGCTTGATCGATATGCAGAGCAGGATCAGATTTTCATTATTCTCGCCACTGCAGTCGCCGAAGTAGGACGGGATCATGACTACGACTGGGCCATTGTTGAACCCTCATCCATGCGCTCCATTATCCAGCTTGCCGGTCGGGTTCGCCGCCATCGTGATGAGATTTGTGAAACACCCAATATTCATCTGTTGGATACCAACGTCCGCCATCTTCGAGATGGCATGGCAAAGCCGGCTTTCTGCCGACCCGGATTCGAAGATAAGGGATATCTGCTTGAGCGCCACCATCTAACGGACCTGCTGACAACAGCGCAACTCGCCCGTATCGATGCCAGCGCCCGCATCCGTGAACGTGACCCGCTCACGCCCCGACAAAACCTGGTCGATATCGAACATGCCCGTCTGCGCGCCCTGATGCTGGATGAAAAATTTCCGGATATGCCAAGCCAGACCTCTGTGCAGGCTTGGTGCAACACACGTGCAAATCTCAGCGGTGAACTGCAACGCAAACAACGCTTTCGTAAAGACCCTCAAGGCCGACGACGTTACGGCCTGTTGCCAAATGAGGATGACGAGATTGAATTTTGTCGTTTCGAGCGAGAGGGCGGAACCACACTGACCAATAAGCTTAAACACGACATCCAGTTGGAATCTGGCCCCCGTATCAACTTCTGGGGTGAACCCGATTATGAAGTCGCACTGGAAGTGCTGGCGGAATCGCTGGGGATGGACACAGCGGAATGCGCTCGAAAGTTTGGAGTGGTGGATCTACCTGAAAAAGGCTGTGAGCAGGGTTGGTACTATCATCCGAGTTTGGGTTTCAGCCGATATATATAGAAAAATATTGAGCACGGACTCATGTAATGAGCCTGCCACTATGCGATTCTAATGACTAAGCGCCCTTTGTGCAGCAGGGGTCGGAGTCAAACCGCTCACCTATGGTGTGTTAATCGCCCATTCTCAAGCGGTTTGACTCCGACCCCGGGGGAATTAGCTTGATTTGTCAGTCATCACAATATGGAGAAGGAGACCCATGATCTCGACAGTGGAGCCATCAAAAGAAGACGTTACTGCCATTCAAACCGTCATCAACCAATTCCTGCAGGAACGCCTGAAACCAAAACTCGACAAACTCAAGGAGGGAGAAGAGGAAAAGCGTCAAAAGCGCCTTGAATCCCACCAGCCAGAGGCCTGGATCGCTGACGCCGCCCGGCGCGTCGGGCATCTTCAGCAGGTTACCCATGCGATCAAGTACACCCACCCGGATGCAAAAGGCACCAGCCTCAGATCACCCGGCAACACAGCCGCTGGTAATGCATTGATCGCCACCCACACACTGAACGGATCGGCCACCCCCGATGTGGTCGGCAATGCTGGTGATCTGGATGTATACGCATTCTTGCGTCTATCGGTCGGCGGCAAGACACTGCTGGATCTGGCCAGCGAATCCAATCCAGCGCTAGCCGAAGCCTTCTCCAGCGATCCCGAAACGGCTCATGTCTGGATGCACGCCTTCGCCTCACTCCTCGACCCCAAAGGCCAACCGAGCAGCCACAAGCTGGCGAAGCAGATCTACTGGCCGCTGGATGGTAGCGGCTACCACCTGTTGGCACCACTGTTCCCGACCTCGCTGGTACATCGGGTTTACAATCGCATCCACGAAGACCGTTTCTCGGACGCCACCAAGGCCTCCCGCAAGGCACGTCCGCTGCCAGCCATGGAGAGCGAAGCGAAGGCTGGTAGTCCCCGGTAGCCGCGAGGCCGCACTGCTTACCCGGCGTGCCTTGCGCCAGAGGGGAAGCAAAGTAGGCATCCGAGCGCGGCG
>JAESPE010000080.1 GCA_016756835.1 gamma proteobacterium endosymbiont of Lamellibrachia anaximandri
TGACCGGGACGGCCGGGGCACAAACAGGCTGTCGAAGGCCGAGTCGATTTTGGGGACTGGGATGTCCCAAAATCTTTCACGAGGTCGAAGACTCACTTGGAAGTGGTGCGGTTGGCGCTGGGTAACAAGCAGCGTCTGCGTGAAGCGGAGGATGAGAAGGCGTTCCTGCAGCGTCGCATCCATGAGCTTACCCCCTGGGGCGATTTTACGCTGCCCAGTTCCGCCTACTCCAGCGGTTATCTCTATTGGTTCTATCAACTGCCGCTGCACGAGCGGGGAAGGCTGGCCGAACTGGACCTGCCCTGGCAGGAGGTCCATCGGGACAATCGCTTTACCTATGTGGTGGTGATTGCCCGGGAGGAGCCGGATGCAGGTCTGCTGCCTGTACCCAGAACCCATACAGGAGCGGTCTCTCTGAGCCAGTTGCATGCGCGATTGAATGAAACCGAGGTGCGACTCGAAGATCTGCATGCCGAACATACTGCATTGAGCCGCTGGATCTTTCTGCTCAGCCAGAATCTTGCCCACGCGGAGGACCGTTCCGCCTTGGTGGAGGCGGATCAGGGCATCTGGCTGCAGGATGGCGTCTGTCTGGTTCAAGGATGGGTGGCAGAGCGTGAACTGCCGCTGCTGCAGGCGTTTGCAACAGAGCTGGGGCTGGCGCTGACCGCGGAGAAGCCGCTGCCGGAGGAACGGCCGCCCACCCTGTTGGAGAATCCATCGCCGGTGGATGGGGGGCAGGATCTGGTGAGTTTCTACCAGACCCCCAACTACCATGAATGGGATCCCTCCCGCATCGTATTCTTCTCCTTCGCACTCTTTTTCGCCATGATATTGGCTGATGCCGGTTATGCGGTGATTCTCGGGTTGATCCTGGTGCGTTACTGGAAACGTTTGGAGAAATCGGCAGAGGGACGACGCTTTCGTATCTTGTCGGTGGTGGTTTTGGCAGCCTCCTTTCTCTACGGGGTGCTGGTGGGCAGTTACTTTGGTATCGAGCCATCCCCCGGCACACTTGTGGCGCGGTTGAAACTGTTGGAGCTCAACGACTTCGACAGCATGATGAGACTCTCCATCGCCATCGGTTGTCTGCACCTGTTGATGGCTAATCTGGTGGTGGCACTGAGGTTGCGCCCCTTTCCGCGCAACGCGCGACCGATTGGTTGGAGTCTGGCTATCACGGGTGGATTCGCTGCCTATCTCGGTAGTACAGAGGGTATGCAGGGCTCGATTACTGCGGGCTATCTTTTGTTGAGTCTGGGTCTGCTGCTGGTGATGTTGTTCGCCAGTAACCGCAGGGTGAGTGACTGGAAGTCGGCTCTGCTGCGCTTGGTGGATGGTCTGGGCGGCTTGGCTCAGGTCACCAAGATGTTTGGCGATGTGCTCAGCTACCTGCGCCTCTTTGCCCTGGGGCTGGCCAGTGCCTCCCTGGCGCTCACCTTCAACGACCTGGCGATACAGGTCAAGACGGCGCTGCCCGGTCCGGGCCTGCTGCTGGCGATCCTGATCCTGTTTCTTGGTCACAGCATCAATCTGGGGTTGGGTATCATCAGCGGCTTCGTACATGGGCTGCGTCTCAACTTCATCGAATTTTTCAACTGGGGGATGTCTGATGAGGGTTACCCCTTTCGTGCCTTCGCCAAAAAGGAGATCGAACCATGAATGAGTTTGTAATGGCGCTGGGTTGGGTCGGAATCTATGGCCCCATGGCGTTGGGTGCAATCGGTAGTGTGATCGGTTGTGCCCTGGCGGGACAGGCGGCTATTGGCGCGATGATAGAGACGGAGAGTGGTCATGGCCGCTATGTCGGCATATCGGCGATGCCGTCGTCCCAGGTGATCTACGGCATTGTAGTGATGTTTACCCTCAATCGTGCCGTGACCCCCGAGGCGGCGGCGGGCATGTTTGGTATCGGGCTGCTTTGTGGTCTGGCCCTGATGTTCAGTGCGATCTATCAGGGCCGAAGTTGTGCCGCGGCCATCAACGCGGCAAAGGCCAAGCCTGAAATATTCGGTCTCTCCCTGGCGCCGGCGGCAATCGTGGAGGGTTTTGCTGTTTTTGCCTTTGTTTTCGCTTTGGTGCTCAGCGCCGATCTGCCGGGGGTGAAATAGCAATGGCAAAAGATAACAGTGCACTACAGGTCTCTTCCGGTGTTGAGGCGCTGATAGAGCGGCTGCACGACGAAGGTGTTGCGGCAGGGCAGGAGAGGGCAGAGAAGATTGTCGCCGACGCGGAACATCAGGCGGCCTGGATCGTGGAACAGGCCGAGTTGGAGACTGAAGCATTGAAAAAGGCGGCGTGGGAGCAGGCCGAGCAGACCCAAAAGGCACTGCAGGAGTCGCTGTCGGTGGCGGTACGTGATGCCATCCTGTCGTTGAAGTCGACCCTCAGCGCCCGTTTCGCCGATGAGGTACAGCGGGCGGTCGGCCGGGAGATGAGCCGTGAACAGATGTTGCAACGGCTGATTCTGGAGGTGGCCGGAAGGGCGAAAGAGCAGGTTGACGAGTCTGAACCGATGCAGATACTGCTGCCACGGGATGCTGTGGGTCTTGAAGAACTGCGCAAGGATCCCGAAGCTCTGCGGGCCAACCCGTTGACCGAATTGAGCGGACTGATCACCAAAGAGATGCTTCAGGAAGGGGTGACCTTTATCGAGGCGGATGATGATATGCCGGGCATCCGTCTCTCTATACGTGGTGACGCCATCAAGCTGGATGTCACAGAGGCGGCGGTGACAGAACTCCTTCTGGCCCATCTGCAACCCCGTTTCCGGGCGCTGGTGGAAGGCATCGTCCGTTGACTATTTGGCACAATTTAATATGTCCAGAGACTCCTACATTACCCTGATCACCAGTCTGCCCTATGCGGGGGAACTCTTTTCTGTGTCTCAGACACCGATCTCACGCATCCAGCTTGAAGCACGGTTGAGTTTTCTGACGCCGGAAGATGCAACGCAACTGCAGGCTATTGAAGGGCTGCTGTGGTGGTCCTCTCATTCCCATGAAACGTCTGATGCTGAAATTGCCGTGGAGACAAAACGGCTGCTGGCGGAACTGAAGAACGAGTGGTTGCGACAACTGATACGTCAACGCATGGAATTCAGAACGCTGGTTGCGGCGTTGCGGCGGCGCAGACGTGGAGCGTCTGCACCGGATCTTAATGCGGATTGGGGATTTGGCCGCTGGCTGGGTGTGATCTACAGAAACTGGAGTGAACCCGGCTTCAGTCTGGAACGGGTCTTTCCCTGGGTGCTGGAGGCGAACCGGCTGGTACGGGAAGAGGACCACCTGGGGCTGGAGCGGCTCCTGCTGGGAGAGCAGTGGCGCGCGCTGGATCAACAGGGTGAGGGCCACTACTTTGATTTTGAGGCGGTGGTGGCCTATGTGTTGAAATGGGGCATCATGGATCGCTGGTCCAGCTATCATGGCGAAGGGGCTGTGCGGCGTTTTGAAAACGTATTGGACGATGCGGTGGGTGAGTATGCGCAGATGTTTGCGTGAATGCAGGGTCTGTTTGTGATGTTTCTTCGTTTGGATCTATATGGAAGATGAATGACGAGCTGCTGCATAGGGCGAGAGCGTTTGCCGTTGAGGCGCATGGAGCGCAGCGCTATGGCGATAAACCCTATATCTACCATCTGGATCAGGTGGCCGGGCTTGTCGAGTCCTATGGGAATGATGCTCAGGTCATAGGCTATCTGCACGACGTGGTTGAAGATACACCGGTGAACCGCCTCGAAGTGGCGGAGGTGTTTGGCCACTTTGTTGGTGCCTGTGTGGAGATCGTAACCGACGAACCTGGGCGTACCCGGGAGGAGAGGAAACGAAAAACCAACCAGAAGATGCGCCGTGTGAGCGGTAGCCATGAACTGGCGCTCGTGGTGAAGGCGGCGGACAGATTGGCGAATGTCACTGCTTGTATCACGGAGAGAAATAACGTGCTGCTGGAAAGATATCTCCGGGAGCAGGCCGTTTTCAGATCAGCCGTCTACCGCAAGGGCCTGTGTGATGATATCTGGACTCGCCTCAGCGAATGTCTCAAGGCATGATCGGGTTCATTATACCCATAGGCCGGGAGATCTGACGTACGTTACTGCGCATAACCCCCACTCCATCGGTGATCTGGATGAAGCGCTGTTCGATGTTGCCCATGCCGCCGCCTAAGTGGCGCATATCCCGTTCGATGAAGTCCATTTCATCCGCCATGGCGCCCATGGACTCGCGCACTGACGGCATCAACTCCCCCATAGACTCCGTGTGGCTATAGATTTCGTCCATGTTGGCCATATGCTTGTCGATCAGTTCAACCTTGGCGGTGACTGAATTCATGCTTTTGTTGACACCCTGTAGATTGGTGTGCATGGAGTCCATGCTGTTGACGATGCCGTTCAGATCCTCCCACAGGATGCTGATGTAGTAGACATTGAATATTGCCACGATCACCAGAAACGCGGCAACGGCATAGAGGAAGAGGTTCGTGATGCGGAAGTGGTGGTGCCGTTCGTCGAGATGAATCTGGGTCTCACGTCCGAGACGCCCGATCACCTCCACCATTAATCGTTTGGGATCTTCTGCCATTTTTGTATTCCAATAAGGAGAAATCCGGGTTAGGGAAGAGGGAACATCTTGTTCATGGTCCGGGCTGGCTGGCCCATGCGGTGCATGTCATGTCCCATGCGCTGAATATCGAAATTCATCTTGTCGATGGCTGATGAGATATAAGCGATGTTTCCGTCCACGGATTTGACATGTTGCTGGATGCCTTTGAGTGTGCCGCGCATACGCCGGAGATCGACAGTGATGGTACCCATCTCCCGGTCCATCGTCTCCGTCTGGCCGTTGATTCCGTTAAGCAGGCTCACCCGCTTTTCCATTGACGTGATGTAAGTGTCGATATTTTCCATCTGTGTTGAGACGGAGGTGAAGTTCTGATTCATGTCACCGACCACCGCAGAGATACGGGTGATCTGTGATGACAGTGTCAGCAGCAGGATCAGAATGGAGATAGCAATGAGGCCGAGAATGATAAGCCCGGTCCGGATGCTGTAGTTGAGCCGGTCGCCGAGAATATTTTTAATCTCGATCTGGCTGACGATGATGGCTTCGAACGAGGTGACGGCACGCACCAACTGCTCGTCGGTAACGGCCTCTTGCGTGTTTTTGACAGCGGTTTTGTCCTGCTCGGTCATGCGACCGGTCTCCAAACGGGGTAACGGGAAAATGCTAACTTAATCCGCTTGGAATTTGAAGGATTATTACCGACTATCTAACCATTTCTGGTGGGGGATTTGCGGGTAGAAGGGTAAAAGCTCCAGCGCCTTGAAGGCGCCGGAGTTTTTGCCGTGGAGGGTGGTTTAGTGGTTGACCGTGGTCAGTCCCAGGCTAACCCATGACTGCATGCCGCCACGATACCACTTCAGCTTGTAGGCTGGATATCCCAGTCTGACCAGGGTCTTGACATTGACCGCTGACTGCGGACACCAGGCCCCGTTGCAGAAGAATGCCAGGGTCTTGGCGTTACGGAAATCCCAACTGCCCTTTACCAGCCTTGCACCGAATGTATCCGTCAAAATACCTTGCAAGGTCTCTGCCTCAGCGTCGATTGCGAAGGAGCCTTCAACGTCGACATTGATCTTGTTCCAGGGAATATTGGTCGAGCCTGGAATGGTACCGCGAGCCATCCATTCAGGGGTGCGTGAGTCGATCACCATTACGGTGCGGTCTCCGTTGGCAACCCGCTTCAGGTAACCCAGAACCTCCAGCTCACCCAGGGTTTCAATACCCTGGCCCAACGGCATCGGCTGGATGCAGAAAGGTGGGCAGTGGCGGGCGACTTTATTGTAGGCTTTGGGAACCGTGGCGTTCTTGTCACTGCTTCTCTCAATAGTGACGGTCTTTCCATTGTGCATCACATCGACCGAGTGCAGTGTCGAAGTGATATTGTTGCCATGGTCAGCCATCGCTGCTCCAGAGAGCGCAATTCCGCCAACCAGAGCGAGTCTTATCAATGCCTTGGCATATTTCATTATGAACTTCCTCCTGATAGGAAAGTCGTGATCAATATTTGAGGTACGAAGGCATCTTCAGATCTTTCTGCGCGACTGCCTGTTTGTATCCCATTTCGCCCTGTGACTTTGCCTTTGCTGCGAGTTTTTTGGCGGTTTTATAGTCACCCTTTGCCAGTGCTGCCTTGGCTTTTTTTAGCATTTTGCCGACGTCACGCCATTCGCCTTCCACTGAGGCGGCTTTCTTGCGCGCCTTATCGGCATCGGCGATCATCTTTTCGACCTTGGCGGCTTCGGGGTTGGTGGCCTTCGCCCCATCTGCCGCCTGGACAGTGCTCAACCCGCCGAATAGCAGCATAGCCAGGATCATTACATAACCAATCATTTTGTTTTGCATAGTGTACTCCGGATCTCTCTGTTGCCTGACTATTTCCGTGCGCCCGGGCCGTTCAGCTCGAGGCCGTTGCTCATGTAGGTGAGGAAATATTCAAGGTTACGGTACTGCTCACCCTGTGCCTTGAAGGGCTTGGCTCGTACCTGTTTGTTGCATCCGGTAACGCGGCGATGCAAGGTACCCACGGTGCCCCATTTGGAACGATAGACTGGAAAGTGAGTAGTGTGACCGAGTGCCGGGCCGAGTCTGTCAGCACGAATGTTCATGCCGGCGTTCTGCAGATGGCAGTTGGCGCAGGAGAAGTTCAACTGACCGCGGCGGGTATAGTAGAACTTTTTGCCCTTTTCGTAGGCCGCAAGCGCGCGAGGATCATCTTTCGGGATGATCACGTTGGTCTTCTGGCCGCGTGACTCGTAGGCGATGTAGGAGAGGATGTCGTTGATGGAGCCCTTTTTGTATTTCAGAGGCTTTTCCCCGTTGGCCTCACGGCATTTGTTGAGGGCCAGGGGCAGGGTGATGACCATGCCGTTCTTCTTGTCCCAGAGGGGATAGATGCCCGCGATGGCAGGCCCGTCAGCAAAGCAGTCCTTGTAGGTTTTGCCGTTGGCAAAGGGTTTTTCCCACATTGCCTGCCCCTCATCGATGAAAGGCTCGTAGGGTGGGAACTCTTCAATGGCTTCCCAGTTTTCACGTCCGACAGGATCGATGGAGTAGACGCCATTGGGGTACTCTTCCATTGGCACACTGGCAAAGCGGTTCTTGTAAAAATTCTGGAAGGCTTCGCGATCCGCTTCCGGGGATGCCTGTGCCGATGCCGCAATACCGCCGGCAACCGCCAACATCGCAATCTTTTTCAGTAGGTGTTTCATGATCTGATTAATCTCCAACCAATAGGGTTCGGTGGCTCAAGAGTGGATCTCTCACAGGGACCAGACGAACTCGACGACTTTGTCGATTTCAGCGTCTGAGAGGATCTTGTGCCGGCCGAACGGCGGCATAGAGGTTTCCGGGTTTTTCACGGTGGCATCCGCAATCTGAGCCTTGAGTTCCGCTTTGCTTTTAAAGCGGGACTGCATGGCGCCCAGCGGTGGAGCAATATTGCCTGCCGCTTTGCCGCCTGCCATTACGTGGCAGGCCAGGCAGTTGCCTTTTTTACGGGTGAAGGCGATATTCTTGCCCTCTTCGACCATGCTGGGGCCTGATGCCGAGGCTACGGGAGCCAGCGCCAGTTGCCCGGCCAGCAGTACGCCGGCGCTGGCTATTCCAAGCAGTTTAGTGCTTATTGTCATTACATCCTCCAATCTTGGTGGAACGATAGTGTCCGGAACCCCGCATTCATCACAGGGTGAGTCGAATAGAAGAGGAACCGGAAATTGAGTAGTCGTTGTCTCTAATGGACAATCAAACATGACTGTAGTGATTGTGACGCGGAAAAGGAAGTGAGGAAAGTGGAATAATCAGGAAATAGTATAGCGGTTTACCTTAATAAATTTCCTTATCTGTCGCATAGTTAGGTTATGATCGTGAAAAATTTGGGGCTGGTGTGTTTGATTTAACCCAGAAGTATTGCAGATGAAGTTGTTCAGTTTTCGAAATTTGCGTGTCCTGGTTCTGCTGATGCTTCTAGCCACAGCGGCTATTTATACTCACGGCCAGCGCCTGGATTCAACAGACTGGATCGATCCGCTGGAGGTGATGGTCTTTCCCGTCAATGGTGATGGGGATCCGGCAACAGCTGTTTATATCAAGGGACTGACCGATGCGGATTTTGCGCCCATCGACAGATTCACCGGACGACAAGGTGAAAAGTACGACTTGCTGGCTGATCCACCGACCCTTACTCGCATTGGTCCTCTGGTATCTTCCGGGCCCCCCGAACCTCCTGAAATTGGTGCGAACGTGTTGAGCAGTGTCTTCTGGAGTCTGAGAATGCGCTATTGGGCCTGGAAACATACTCCGGATGATGTTTCAAACCGGGAGCGGGTGAGGATCTTCGTGCGGTATCAACAGCCGGATGGCGGAGAGCCTTTGGTGCATTCACTCGGTTTGCAGAAAGGGTTGCTGGGCCTTGTGTATGCTTATGCTGATGAGTCTCAGAACGCGAGGAACAACCTCGTGATAACCCATGAGTTGCTGCACACAGTGGGTGCCACCGACAAATATGGTCCGGGTGGTGTGCCTCTCTTTCCTGATGGTTTCGCTGAACCCGATAGAAAGCCTTTTTTCCCCCAACGTCGTTGTGAAATCATGGCGGGACGGGTGATGCTATCCGAAGAGGTGGTGGAGATGGCTTCAGGGCTGCGGCAGTGTCTGGTGGGAAAGGCGACAGCGCGTGAGATCGGTTGGATTGAGGGTGATTAAGGCGTCTTGCTTTGGGTTACGCCATCGAAACCCGGTTCGGTTGATGAGAGTGTCTCGCTGCTCTTTTCGCGTTCTGTTTTGATCGAATAGAGGTCAGTGCCGAATCTTCTGGAGCTAAAGAGCAGAGAGGGGTTGTTGCGATGCCGATCGATAAGACGGCCGTTCGAACCGAAAGCGTAGCGTAGTCCCAGAAAGATATACTCGTGGTCATTTTTCCCCATTGCCGCCGATCCCATTAAAGTCAGGCCTGGCATGGAGTCGGCAGCGGGTTGCACTTCAAACCCCAAGTGGCCCATTGGCTCGCCGTTGATCTGCGCTGCGCCGCCCTGAATAGAGAGGATCTCGAATGGGTAGAGACCGATGTCGGCAAAGAGGTTGAATTGATTGTCCACGTCCCCGGTCTGATACTCCACACCTCCGCTGAGGGTGGTAATGGAGTTGTACCACTTTCCATCCAGTCCAAACCGGTTGACGTTAGCCGTACCCCACTGGAGGGTGGAGGCGCTGGCATCGAGCAGGCCCTGTTGCGGGTCGCTCCAGAAGACGTGTCCGCCAAGTCCGGTTACGCTGTCGTCTTCGAAGTTTCCCAGGGTTCTGTCGATCTGCAGTGAATAGGAGTCGGAAAGGGAAAGGCTGTAGTCGTCCATGAGAAGATTGGCGTTGTCCGGAGTGAGCAGACTGCTCACAGTGTCGCCCACTCCATCCCGCTTGAGTGAGGAATCATCAGCCACCGTGATAGCTGAGACCATAAGGATGGCCAGGAGGCATAGTAGTCGATGTATCGATCCGGTTTTCACGCTCATTACCCTATCACTGCTACATTGATGGTGCCTTGGTATCCCACAAAATTATGCTGATTTCAGCGACTGAATTGCTTCCCGCAAGCAGCCTTTGAGTTTCAAGTGTAGCAGTCAAAATTGAGTCAGATAGTGAACAGGGTCGTCAATCGGGAAGATTTCAGTGGAAGAGTAAGATTTCTGTTTGGGTTGTGATTGGAAAAGCTTCAGAGTATGGGCGGATATACCCAGAGGCATCTATACTGTGGCTGGAAAATCCGTTCCTGTGACAGTACCTTATAGTACTTGCACGGATTGCGATTCGTTACCAATCCGTGAGTTATTGTCGAAAAATGGGATCTCAGACATGACTGATGCCGATAAACTCGCCGAGGTGGTCGCCGTCCAGGAGGACATTATCACCATCGAGGTGCCGAAAACCGGTGGCCAGCCGCTGGTGAAGAATGAAGTGATCTATGTTCTGCCGCACCGGCAGGCCGAAGGCAGACAGGAACGCCTCAAGGCAGAGGTGTTGCGGGTCGAGGGGCGCCGAGCAGTGGCACAGGTCTTTGAGAGCACCCGGGCTGTTGGTATTGGCGATCCCGTGGAACAGTCCGGCAGGATGCTTTCGGTCACTTTGGGTCCGGGGCTGCTGGGACAGATCTATGATGGCCTGCAGAATCCTCTTGAAGGTCTCTCCATCAATTTCGGTAACTTTCTGCCCCGCGGCGTGGATCTCCCTGCCCTGGATCAGACCAGCCACTGGTCCTTCGTGCCCAGTGTGGAGACCGGCGCGGTGCTGCGTCCCGGTGATACCCTTGGCACAGTGCAGGAAGGACGCTTTACCCACAAGATCATGGTGCCGTTCGGTGAACGGGACGAGGTGACGGTGAGCTGGATTCAGCAGGGGACCTTCACGGTGGACATTCCGGTGGCGCGGATCCGGGACCAAAAGGGCCGGGAGCGGGCGGTCACTTTGGCGCAGGAGTGGCCGGTACGCCGGGCGCTGCCGGAGCGGCTGACCCGGCGAGGCAGCAGCAAACGGCTCTTTCCCAATGAGCCTTTGATCACCGGGCAGCGGCTGATCGACACCTTCTTCCCTATCGCCCGTGGCGGCACCGGCTGTATTCCCGGCCCGTTCGGCGCCGGAAAAACGGTCCTGCAGAGCCTCATTTCCCGTTTTTCGGCAGTGGACGTGGTGATCGTGGTGGCCTGTGGTGAGCGGGCCGGCGAGGTGGTGGAGACCATCTCGGAATTCCCCAAGATGAACGATCCCCGCACCGGTGGTTCTTTGATGGATCGTACCATCATCATCTGCAATACCTCATCCATGCCTGTGGCGGCGCGGGAGGCCTCGATCTATACCGGCATCACCCTGGGGGAATACTATCGGCAGATGGGATTCGATGTGCTGCTGATCGCTGACTCCACCTCCCGCTGGGCTCAGGCGATGCGCGAGACTTCCGGGCGCATGGAGGAGATCCCGGGTGAGGAGGCCTTTCCCGCCTATCTCGATTCATCCGTGCGGGGTATCTACGAGCGGGCCGGCATGATGCAGACCAACGACGGCTCGGTGGGCAGTCTGACCATGATCGGCACCGTCTCGCCGGCTGGCGGCAACTTCGAGGAGCCGGTCACCCAGTCGACCTTGGGCACCGTCAAATGTTTTCTCGGCCTGAGTGCGGAACGGGCCTACAAACGGTTCTATCCGGCTGTCGATCCCCTGCTCTCCTGGTCCCGCTACCATGAACAGCTGCGTCCCTGGTATGAGTCGAATATATCGCCGGGATGGAGCGACCGGGTGGCGGAGATGACCGATCTGCTGGCAAGGGGGGAACGTGTCACTCAGATGATGCAGGTGACCGGCGAGGAGGGTATTACCCTGGAGGATTTTGTCTGGCAGCAGAAGGCCCTTTTCCTCGATATGGTTTTCCTGCAGCAGGATGCGTTCGACAAGGTGGATTCCAATTCTACCCTGGAGCGCCAGGCGGAGATATTTAAGCGGGTCTATGAGATTGTCGGTAATTCCTATGCCTTTGCCGACAAGGATGAGGCGCGCGGCCATTTCACCCGCTTGACCGGCCTGTTCAAGAACCTGAACTATGCCGACAGCGATGAACCCCAGTATGGGGAGTATATGAAACAGATTGCTGATTTGACTGATGCAAAGGCAGTTTCGCCCACTGAAGTGGCGTGATGTTGGTTGTGTGATATTCCGGCAGGTTAAATTTAAAGAGAACCCGAAATCTCCTGCTACTTAGCGTCCTTCCGGAAACCAATTGCCGTAGCCCGGATGGAGCTTGCGTAATCCGGGAACAGACTATGAATTAGCCACTTATCTTCCTGGATTCCGCTGTGCTTCATCCCGGCTACAATTATTCATTCGTTCCCGGACGGACACTGCTTAGTGCGGTTCAAGATATCTCCCTGCGGTTGAGATGACAAAAATGATATTTGTATACCGTCTCCAACATATCGCTTTGAAAAAGTACTGGTAGTTGCTATGCCTTGGTTGTACCCGATTGTTGCACTATTATTTCTCTCCGCATGTGGACAGGTATCGCGTCCGCAAATCGAAACGCCGGACCTCACGCCGCTCTTCGCAGAGATGCTGGAAACAACGAAAAACCAACCCCCGGTCGATTACCTGCAGCAGGCCAAACCGATCCTGGAGCAGCGCTGTGTGGTCTGTCACGGCTGTTACGACGCCCCCTGTCAGCTCAAGCTGAGCGCTTATGAAGGAGTGACAAGAGGCGGCAGTAAGCAGGAGGTCTATGACGGTACTCGATTGATCTCTACCAATCTCACACGCCTCTTCGAGGATGCCAAGACAACAGCGGAGTGGCGTGAAAAGGGGTTTTTCCCGGTTCTCAACGAGGCGGAAAAGAGTGCCAGGGCCAATCTGGAAAACAGTGTAATGGCCGGTATGTTGGCGCTCAAACAGTTGCATCCCCTGCCGGACGAAAAACGTCTGTCTGAGAGTTTTGACCTGAAACTGGATCGCGATCAGCAGTGTCCCAAGCAGAGCGAATTCGCGGGTTTCAGTGCCAGCTATCCACTCTGGGGCATGCCATACGGACTGCCCGGATTGGCGGATGATGAGTACAGGACACTACTCAACTGGCTCGCTCAAGGAGCTGGGCTGGGCAAGCGCAGGCCACTGTCGAACCAGATTCAGCAGCGGATTTCAGCATGGGAGGACTTTCTCAACGGTGATTCTCTGAAACATCAGTTGATGAGCCGCTACCTTTTCGAGCATCTTTTTGTCGCCAATCTCTATTTCGAGGATCTGGACAGGCGGATATTTTTCAAGCTGGTTCGCTCCGCCACTCCGCCGGGTGAGTCCATTGAACGGATCGTGACCCGCCGGCCTTATGACGACCCGGGTGTCGATCGGGTCTACTATCGCCTGGCGCGGGTGAAGACAACCATCCTGGCAAAGACCCACCTGCCCTACGCCTTGAGTCCAGCCCGATTGGTGCGGCTGAGCGAGCTGTTTATTCAACCGGATTATCCCGTCATCCGGCTGCCCTCTTATGCGGTGAAGGTGGCGTCCAATCCCTTCATTGCATTCGCTGAACTGCCGGTGGACGCACGCTACCGTTTTTTACTGGATGATGCGCGCCACTTCATCAATGGTTTCATCAAAGGGCCGGTCTGCCGTGGACAAGTGGCCCTGAACGTAATCAACGACCACTTCTGGGTCTTTTTCATCGACCCGGATAGTCCGGTGATGCAAAACGAAGGCAATGCGCTGCTGCTCAAGGAGAGCAATAATCTTCGTCTTCCTGCACAGGATCAGAGTAATTCGATCCCGCTGCTCAGTTGGCTGAAGTACGCCAGATCCCGCAAGGCCTATCTGCAGGAGAAGCGGGAATACATGCGTGAGCAGTTTCCCGATGCAGCAGATGTCAATCTCGACCTTGCCTGGAGGGGCAATAGCAACGCGGCGCTGACGATCTTTCGCCATTTCGACAGCGCGACGGTCGTTGAGGGACTGGTGGGAGAGAACCCCAAGACCGCCTGGGCCATCGGCTATGCGCTGTTCGAACGGATTCACTATCTGCTGGTGGCAGGCTTCGATGTCTATGGCAATGCGGGACACCAGCTGAACACCCGCCTCTATATGGATTTTCTGCGTATGGACGGCGAATTCAACTTTCTCATGCTGCTGCCCAGGGAGGTCCGCAGGGAGCAGTGGGACTACTGGTATCGCGGTGCTCACGACAAGGTCAAGGCGTTTATCGACGAACGTCATATCAATTTTGATCAGGATGCCGGGATCACCTACCTGACAGATAACCCCAAGTCCGAACTGTTCGGCATGCTGAAGAAGTATCTCGGTGAGGCGAACGCATCCCGCTATCGACTGGACAAGGCGCGTGATGGATTGAACATTACGACACAGATGGAACGGTTGCAGAACCTGGACGGGCTAACGGCCTCGCTACTGCCCCAAGTCAGTTTCATGGAGATTAGGTTGAATGAAGGGGAGAGCCGCTACTTCACATAGATCCACAACAATGCTCACATCAACATCACCCACATTTTCAAAGAGGAGAAGGCGCGGCTACCGGAAGAGGATACCCTGACCGTGGTGCCGGGGTTCATCGGTGCCTATCCCAACAGCTTTCTCAGGATCGACCATGCGGAATTGCCACTCTTCATCGACCGGGTTGAAGCGCTAAGCAATGAGGCCGACTACAGTGACCTGCTTGACCGGTTCGGCATCAGACGTACCAGTGAGAGCTTTTGGGACTACAGTGACCGGCTGCATACCGCCTATAGAAAGACTGCCCCCGTTGAGTCCGGGCTGTTTGATTACAACCGGTTGGATAATCGATAGGCTAGATCCGATCTCCATCCGTCCCTTGCCTGCCCCAAGCATCAGCGTAACGTTCACGGTTCTCTGCCGATCACCTGCTCTTTGGGGATCCTGTCGGCGATAGTCCGGCCCAACTGCTCCAGCTCTCCGTAACCCTCCAGGCGTATGCCCCGGTTACTCTTCAGCTTCAGCTGAATATGCTGCAGCGCTCCTTTACGGCGGTAGAAGGTGAGCATGGTGATATCCTTCACATCCAGTACCGATCTCTCACCATTGGTCCAGAATAAGACCTTATCCCCATCTGTCTCGATCCGGTGATCCCTTACCAGGCGAAGGTAGCGGTTGTAGCGGTAGTAGTTGATGAGGTTGCCGAGGACGACAAAGGCGGCCACGGACCATAACAGTACGTCATCATAGGTTTTGGGATACTGCATATGCCCGGTAACGATGGCGGCAACCAGCAGCAGACTGAAAAAGGCGCCCAGCAGGATATTTTTCTTGCGGATCTGAAGCGATGTTTCACTGACGGTATAATGCATAAGTTATTTTCGGTGAGATTGTTAATCAAAGTACTGGCGGTGCGGAGGGAGATGATCACCTTGCTTTTCCCCCTGACCGCTGTGAAATTTTGCTGGATTCACCTGCTGTTGGCAACTGTTCCATTTCGTCTTCGTTGTGTCCGGGCTGTGCAATTACAATCAATAGCTTGATCGGGCCAGCATTGACCTATGGAGTCGGCCAATAGCGGACTTTGGCTTTACCTGATCTGTGTGGTAGCGGAATCAGTTTCTCCCCTGTTGTCTTTCCACACCAGCTCCAGGGTATCCCCCTTTGCACCATCTTCGAACTCAAACTGTAAATAGGGGTTCTTTGATACGGAAATGCCTAACCTCATTGATACCTTCAGTTCTCCGTTATGTCTGCAGGTGACTTCCTGAATAAAGTGAGCCGGGGTCGTTTTTCCGGTCTTTTTGTCCTTTCTCAGTCCGGTCTCCATGGGGTGGTACATCAATGCCTTGGTAATTGTAATACCATTCTTGAGTCGTGCACGAAGTTTGATTGGTTTTCGATTCATCTTACCTGCCTCCAACTATGCTGAGAAATATTGCAAATACCAGTCACTCTTTAGCTACAGCCACCTGCGGTTACTTTGACGCTTCGCCTTGCCATATATAATTTTCCACCGGACTTGGCGACTGCAATGACGTCACTCGACTGGCCCATTTTGATGCGTATTGCCATCTTTGGTCTGACGCCCGGACCAGGATGGAAGATGCCGCATAATGGCCTCGGGTTCTTTTCCGCGAGCAAGGTAATGGATTCAACATCGGGGAGCTTTGCCTCCACGGTAACCTGAACTATTGCACCGTTAGCTGCGATATCCGGCGCCTTGATAAGGATGTCATCGGAAATTGCAATGGCTGAGCTTCCAAGTCCGTTCTGCAACGCATCAGAAACGCTTCTGGAGTCAAACGCTTTTTCATCCCAGGTGGCAAGAACAGCGCGGGGAGTCAGCAGCGCAAAGGCAGCGGCTCCGCCGGTCAGCCCAACAGCCAATGAGGTTTTCAGAAAGATTCTACGTTTAATATTCAGTGTCATCGTCTCAACTCCTTTTCATTTCATAAATGCTGCAACCCGGATCAATTGCCGCTATTCAGCTTGAATAGCTGTATTGCCTTTTTTCTTCGCCAGCGCTGTAACTGGGCGTCCTGTTGATAGCCTTTTTCCAATACCAGCTGCAGTGATCCCTCCATGCGAAAGCGCTGGGTTTCGGAGTCCAGGCGCATAACTTCCTCTCCAGCCTCATCAAAGAAAACGATTGCCGGGCTATAGGTGAGGTCCAACTGCTCAAACCATTGCGCTGGACTGATGCGCTTGCCCGCCGGGGTTATGAGCCGGGTGTTCGTGTCTGACGCGTCAAGCTGTATGACCTCGAACTCACCCATCAAATGACGAATGGGCTTATCTCTGAGAACCTTGTTGTGAAAACGCCTGCAGGCGCTGCAATTGGGCTTTTCAAACAGTACCATCAAAGGTTGTTTGGCCGGTCCGGCACGTCGTTCAAGAATATGGGGTGGCCTGGAAAACAGCGTATCGTCGGTAGTTATCCCTGATTCCGGCTTCGATGGTGAGGCGGCTGTTTTGCTGAAATAGCTGCGCAGGGGTTCACGCTGGTAATGCTGCCCCTCCAGGTAATCCAGAACCGTACGAAATTTGTCCGGCGGGTAATAACCCACAATTTTCAGCAGCTTATGCCCTTTTGCGCCGTAGAAGATCAGGGTGGGTGTATAGGCCGCCTTGTTGGCGCTGACAAACTCCTTAACGCGGTAGCTCCGTCCCGCAGGGTCGATCATCTCGTTATCATCAAAGATTTCCAGACCGACAACATCATATGCTCCCTGCAGGCGCTGGCGGATGTCCGGCAGGTCCAATGAATTCTGGATAAATGCCTTGCAGTAGCTGCAGCGGCGCGTGCTTATAAAGACCATGAGACCCTGTTTTCCAGCGCTGGTCGCCTCCTCCAGGTCTTCTCGAAGATCCAGGAAGCTTGACTTGAACCAGTCCGGAAAATGGACATCAACAAACACATCTTCAGCAAAGCTATCGCTAATCATCGTCGGCGTATCCTTGCTTACCCGTGCGAGCTTCTCTTCCAGTATTTCAATGAGTTCCAGGTTCTTGCTTCGATGCGACCAGTCCACTACTGAATTGCCCTGATAATCTTTGAAATCCAGCCTGGCATCGGTTTTAAACAGCAGTTCAATGATGTCGCGTCGTCCGCTGCCTGCCGCCAGCATGAGAGCCGTGACTCCACCAGCATTGCGTTGGTTAACGTCGGCCCCGGCCTTGAGGAGTAAGCGGGTGATGTCAACAGGGGTCGTGACGGCAAGGTGCAGTGGGGTTCTGCCCAGCCGGTCCCCGGCATTTGGTGATGCCCCTGCATCAAGCAGCATCGATACGGCATGCTGCCTTCCGACTTTGATGGCAAACATTAAGGCAGTCCAGCAGGGCCACCGCATTAAAATCAGCTTGAAAACACCACCTTAGTGCGGTAACGGTCATTCCACGCAGCTTTTCTCTTTTTCTTAGCGAGACTGAGTGAAGAGGACTCCTGCTGAAACAAGT
>JAESPE010000081.1 GCA_016756835.1 gamma proteobacterium endosymbiont of Lamellibrachia anaximandri
ACTTTGCTTCCCCTCTGGCGCAAGGCACGCCGGGTAAGCAGTGCGGCCTCGCGGCTACCGGGGACTACCAGCCTTCGCTTCGCTCTCCATGGCTGGCAGCGTCTGATTGCGATACTCTATCATCGACGCCAGCGAGGTGGACTTGCCCGATCCGGTGGACCCCACCACCAGGACCAGACCCCGGGGCTCCATGATCAGATCCTTCAAAATTGGCGGCAGATTGAGTTTCTCCACCGGCGGGATCACGCCCTTGATGTAGCGAATCACCATCGCTGCATCACCACGCTGCTTGAACACGTTGACACGAAATCGCCCCAGCTTGCTGATGGAGATTGCCAGGTTGCACTCGTAGGTTGCCTCGAACTCCTTTATCTGGTCGTCACTCATGATTGCGTAAGCCAGCTTGCGCACCTGCCCCGATTGAAGCGCCGACGAACCGACCGGACGGGTTTCACCCTCAGCCTTGAGGTTGGGTGGTGCACCAGTACTGAAAAAGAGATCGGATGCATTTTTCTGCACCATCAATTTTAGATAGGGCACGATATCCATGGAGTTTTCCTCATTGCAGCGGACCATTTGGCAATTTGCCGGTGCGCCTTGATATAGTTGATCTAACCGGTTAGCGGCAGCTGCCGCCGGGAATTAAGGGCGACAATGTTAAAAACAGAGGAATTTTGTTCTTTGTGATGAAAACTGTGAACGAAACAATCCTTTCAGGGTTGATGATCTATCCGGTCAAATCACTGGCAGGCATCGAATTGAACCAGAGCGAGGTCGACCGTTTTGGACTCCGGCACGACAGGCGCTGGATGGTGGTAAACGCTGCCGGAAAATTCCTGAGCCAGCGGAAACTGCCCCGAATGGCCCTGATCCGGCAAACCCTAACTGCTGATGGATTGACGCTCTCCACCGACGGCAAACCCGACCTGCACCTGCCACTCACTCCCCGGGAGACAAATCGGATAGAGGTGGAGGTCTGGCATGATCACTGTTACGCCATCCCCTGCGGCTCAAAGGCCGACAACTGGCTCAGTGAAGTACTGGGGCAGCACTGCCGACTGGTCTTTTTCCCGGAAGGGGAGGAGCGCCCGGTCGATCCTGAATACGCAGAATCCCAGGACCGCACTGCCTTCTCCGATGGCTTTCCTCTGCTGCTGATATCTGAGGCATCGCTGGAGGACCTCAATGCACGCCTCGAACGGAAACTGCCGATGCAACGCTTCCGGCCCAATCTAATCGTCCGTGGCTGCGACGCCTATGCCGAGGACAACTGGCACCGGATCCGCATCGGCGAACTCGATTGCCGGGTGGTCAAGCCCTGCTCCCGCTGCACCATCACCACGGTGGATCCGGAGACGGGACAACGGGGGCCGGAACCCCTAAAAACATTGGCCACCTACCGCAGGCAGGGAAACAAGGTCTTATTTGGCCAGAACCTGCTGCACAATGGGCCAGGATTCCTGGAGGCAGGCATGCGCGTCGAGATTCTGGATAAAACAGATGGATAGCACAGCTGTCATTCGCATCACGGAAAACTGGGTTCGTGACGTAGTGGTGGGACTCAACCTCTGCCCCTTTGCATCTGCGCCGTTACAGGCTGGACTCATCCGCTTCAGCGTCTGCGCCGGGCAAACCCCTGAGGAGATCTACCGCGCCCTGCTGTCAGAGATGGGTACGCTGGTAAACCTGCCCGAGACAGAAGTCGAGACCGGACTCTTCATCGCACCGGAGGGGCTGGATGCTTTCGACGACTACCTTGAGCTGCTCTATTCGGCCGATGAAGCCATAGCGGAAGCAGGTCTTGGCGGCGTCCTGCAACTGGCCAGCTTCCACCCAAACTACCGCTTCGAGGAAGCAGAGGAAGACGATCCGGCCAACTATACCAATCGTTCCCCCTTCCCCATGTTCCACCTGATCCGTGAAGAGCCGATGGCCCGCGCGCTAAAGCACTACCCCAATCCTGAGCAGATCCCAAAGCGTAACGTAGAGAAGATGCGTGAACTGGGACTGGATGAGGTGCGGGATCAGTTGCAGCGCTGCCGGGAAAAAACGTAGGCCGGTTCAAGCGCAGCGGAACCGGCAAGCACCGCTGGTTATCACGACTCTTTTGCCCGATCCGCTGCGCTTGATCAGGCCTACGGGTTTGACCGATCGTTAGGAGACTGTCGGATTTAACACTGTTTGGCTGCAAATCCCTGGATGGCGATCAACTCAGCTTATCGAACTCGTTAAATAGGCCCACTATTCGCCTTGTTCGATAAACTGATTTGATTCGCCCCCAGTGATTTTCGCATCAAACGGATAAACCCGACAGCCTCCTAGTTATAGATTGCCGTTACCCGCCAGCTCCAATTCTCCAGGGTGAGCCGGGCATGCACCGGGTCATCGCCCAAATCGCCGATGCGAAGCAACAGGCTGTCCGGCGCATCGAAGAAGGCATAGTCGAGCTGCTTCAGAAAACCGCCTCTACGCTTGTCCGGATTGTGGGCGCGTAATTGCAATACCGCCCAGTCAAGATCGACCAGATGTTCCACCGCATTGCGGCCAAGCGTCTGGATACCGTTTTGCAGCCAGTCGACAAATTCATTGGAGACGTCCCCAACGCCACTCTCCAGGTCTTTATTCATCTTGCGCTTTATCTGCTCGCGGATGGAGCGGATATCCACCAGACCGGCAAAGGCCTCACGATCACTCTCCTGCATCGTCCGATCCAACTGATAGACCGTCGTATAAGGCCAGACGACGTAAGCGACAAGCAGCAGAAACAGGAAAAACAGCAGACTTTTCATATCGGGGATACCAAAAAAATAGTTATTTAGCAATCATGGTGCGCATGGCGCACCCTACGTTCGGCAGATTCAGCCGATTTCAGACTGCGCAGTTTCGAGCGCCTCTCCCGCCTCCAGCCATGCCTCTTCGGTGTCTGATAACAACGTATCAATCGCCGCCTTCTCCGCCAGCCGCCTGCGCATCTCCTCTTTACGATCATCCTGATAGAGTCCCGTATCGGCCAGAATCTCTTCCAAATCCTGTTGTTGTTGCTGGCAACGTTCCATCTCCGTTTCGAGTTTTTTCAGCCTGTTGCGCAAGGGCTTTAGCTGCCTGCGTAACTCCGCCTCCTGTCGCTTGCGGTCGCGGCGTGTTTTGGCGGTATGCTCGCCATCCGCCAACTGATTTTCACCGCCGTTGGTCTGGCGTCGCTGTTCCACCAGCCAGGCCGGGTAGTCATCCAGATCACCGGCAAACTCCTCCACCCGTCCTCCATGCACCAGCCAGAGCTGGTCGGTGGTGATGCGCAACAGGTGGCGGTCATGGGAGACGATTACCATCGCCCCGGCAAACTCCTGCAGCGCCGAACCCAGGGCATGACGCATCTCCAGATCGAGATGGTTGGTCGGCTCATCGAGCAGCAGCAGGTTGGGGCGCTGATAGACCAGCAATGCCAGTACCAGGCGCGCCTTCTCGCCGCCGGAAAAGGGTGCCACCTTCTCCTTGGCGCGATCTCCCCGAAAACCGAAACCGCCAACAAAATCCCGCAGACGCTGTTCAGATGCCAGGGGATCGAGCCGCTCCAGGTGCAACAGTGGACTCGCCTCAGGATCTAGCTGTTCAATCTGGTGCTGGGCAAAATAGCCGATGCGCAAATCCTGGGCCGGATGCCTGAGTCCCGCCAGCGGTTCGAGTGACCCGGCAAGCAGTTTGATCAGGGTGGACTTGCCTGCCCCATTGGGGCCCAGCAGGCCTACGCGGTCGCCCGGCTCGATCAACACGGTGGCCCTGCTGAATACCGGCGACTCATCATAACCCCCATCCACCTGCTCCAGCTGCAGCAGCGGATGTGGATTCTTCTCCGGCTCAAGAAAGCTGAAATGGAACTGTGAATCCACATGGGCAGGCGCGATCAGTTCCATCCGCTCCAGTGCCTTCAGCCGACTCTGGGCCTGGCGGGCCTTGGTCGCTTTTGCCCGAAACCGGTCCACATAGCTGCGGATATGAGCCACCTCCCGCTGCTGCTTTTCGTACTCCACCTGCTGGTTTGCCAGCCGGGCGGCCCGGGTCTGCTCAAAGGTGGCGTAGTTGCCTGTGTAGAGCTCTGCCCGTTGCTGTTCAATGTGGGCGATGTGATCCGCCACCCGGTCGAGAAAATCCCGATCATGGGAGATCAGCAGCAAGGTGCCGGGATAGCTGCGCAGCCACTCCTCCAACCAGATGACCGCATCCAGATCCAGATGGTTGGTCGGCTCGTCCAACAGCAGCAGATCCGAGCGACACATCAACGCCTGCGCCAGATTGAGACGCATCCGCCATCCACCGGAGAAGCTGTTGACCGGCCGCTCCTCCTCGGCTGCCGTGAAACCGAGTCCGTGCATCAACTGACCGGCGCGGCTGCGGGCGGTATATCCGCCTATCGTATGCAGCAGTTCATGCAGCCGGGCCTGGGCACCACCATCGCCTGCTGATTCAGCCTCTGCCAATGCCTGCTCACATTTGCGCAGCTCACTGTCTCCGTCGATGACATATTCGATGGCGGGCCGTGCCAAAGAGGGCGTCTCCTGGGCAACATGTGCGATCTCCAGCTTGGGCGGCAGATGCAATTCACCCTCATCCGCCTGCAGTTGACCCAGGATCAGGCTGAACAGGCTCGATTTACCCGTGCCGTTACCGCCCGTGATGCCGGTTTTCCATCCAGTGTGTAGCGTAAACGAAGCATTCTCAAACAACAGTTTGATACCGCGACGCAGGCTCAGTTTTTCAAAGCGCAACATGGCTGCGGAGTTTACCAGAGAAACTTGGCTCCATGGGTCGGAGTCGAGAGCAGATGTGCTTGGGAATGCGTGAAGTAAGACATCCGCAATAAACACAAAGGACGCAAAATTACTTTTATTAGCAGTGCCTTTGCGTGATTAGCGTATTTTGCGGACAGACACTCACACGCTCCCTACTTTGGCGTAATGCCGGGCAGGGCCCGGTCAAAACGCCGCAATCCAATCGCTTCGCTCAGGTGAATCGACTGGATCTGCGCCTCACCCTCCAGATCTGCGATGGTGCGGGCCACTTTCAAAATCCGGTGATAGGCCCGCATGGAGAGCCCCAAGCGCTCCATTGCGCGCTGCAACAGCTGCTGACCCGCCTCGTCCGGCGGAGCAAAACGATCCACATCCACACCCTCCAGCGCCCGATTGGGTTTGCCCTGACGTGCCTGTTGCAGCAACCGCGCCGCCGCCACCCTGCACCGCACTTGGGCACTCGATTCCGCCGCAGACGACTGCGGTCGGGAGATCAGTTGAATATCCTGCCGGGGCACCTCCACATGCATATCGATGCGGTCGAGCAGGGGACCGGAGATACGCCCACGGTAACGGGCGATCTGTTCACTGGTGCAGCGGCAGCGGCTGGTGCCATCACCAAGATGGCCGCAGGGGCAGGGGTTCATCGCCGCAATCAGTTGGAAATGGGCAGGATACTCCGCTTGGCGGCTGGCCCGCGAGATGGTGATCTGCCCCGTCTCCATCGGCTCCCGCAGCACCTCCAGCACCCGCCGCTCAAACTCCGGCAGCTCATCCAGAAAGAGCACACCGTGATGGGCCAGGGAGATCTCCCCCGGCTTGGGATTGCCTCCGCCCCCCACCAGGGCCACCGCAGATGCCGTGTGGTGAGGTGCGCGAAATGGGCGCTGCCGCCACCGTGCCACCTCCAGCGTCCGGCCTGCCACGGATCGAATGGCCGCACTCTCCAGCGCCTCGACCTCTGTCATCTCCGGCAAGATGCCAGGCAGGCGGGTCGCCAGCATCGATTTGCCGGTTCCCGGTGGACCGAGATAGAGCAGCGAATGTGCACCTGCCGCTGCGATCTCAAGGGCACGGCGGGCCTGGTGTTGTCCCTGGACATCCGCAAGGTCAGGCAGGCTGTCCTCTATTGGCGTTTCATTACCGGCCTCCCAGTGCGGAATCTTCTCCCGTCCGTCCAGATGAGCGCAGACCTCCAGCAGGTGGGTTGCGGGGAGTGCCTGCCCGCCCTGCACCAATGCCGCCTCAGCAATATCCTCCTGGGGCAGGATCAGGCTGCGCCCGGCATCTCTGGCGGCCAGCGCCACCGGCAACACCCCTTTTATCGGCCTTAGCGCCCCGGAAAGCGCCAATTCACCGACAAACTCGTAATTATCGAGCCCTTCCAGTCGCAACTGGCCCGAGGCTGCCAGTATCCCCAGCGCAATGGGCAAATCGAAACGCCCACCCTCTTTGGGCAGATCAGCAGGGGCGAGATTGATAATGATACGTCGGGCCGGAAACTCGAAATGGCTGTTGAGCAGCGCCCCTCGCACCCGGTCCTTGCTCTCCCGGACCGCCAGTTCAGGCAGGCCTACGATGGAGAGGCTGGGTAGACCGTTGGCGAGATGCACCTCGACGGTGACGAGCGGCGCCTTGATGCCCTCACGGGCGCGGCAATAGAGGATTGCGAGTGACATGGATACCTTCCCTGGCATACCGTTTTAACAAAATAGGATCTACAGGGTGCGCACGGCACACCCTACATCCTGGCGGAGCCGGCAACCACATTATCAGGCTAGCCATGCAAAAAATGCCCGATCCGCTACGCTTGATCGGGCCTACGCCCCTGGCGGCTGTTTTGCCTCCAACTCCCGAAGGATCGCTTCCAGCCGATCGAGTTTCTCTCTGGTACGGATCAGCACAGCGCTCTGCACATCAAACTCCTCCCTCGTCACCAGGTCGAGTTTGGCGAGTCCGGCCTCCAGAGTGGCACGCAGATTCTTCTTCAGATCATCCTGCAGGATCTGGATACCGCCCGGCACGCTTCCGGCAAGCCGGTCGGCCAGATCATCAATGAGTTTCGGGTCAAGCATAAAAGCACCTTAACGGGCAGTCAGGCGCTTGTCCAGCTTGGTTCATTCTATTGAAAAGTTGAGGCTTTAAGGAAATGTGGATAGTTGTCAGGCATCGGCCAGCTCCAGCAACTCGCGGCCCAATGCTGAACAGACGGCCTCAAATTCTGTATCGAGCCGTTTCAATAAAAAGCTGGCGGTTTCTGTGCGTCCCTCTCTACCCAGTGTTTCCAGTTCCCGACAGACTTTAGCCAATGGTGCTGCACCCAGGTTGGCGCTACTCGATTTTAGGCTGTGGGCGACCTCCAGCAAGGCAGCGCCATCCCCTTGGGTAACCGCTTTGTGAATCGATTCCAGCAGGCCAGGCGAACTCTTCAGATAAATATTGATCACCTTGCCCAGGATGCTGGGTGCACCAGGTCGTTGCATCATCCGGAGATTATCCAACAGCCCTCTCTGTAATACAGCTTCATCCTCATCGGGCGCAACCGTATTACTGGGATCTGATTGGATTTCCGCTACGGGGTTTTCCGGGTTTATATCCAGCCAGCGTGTCAGGACGGCCCGCAACTGTTGCTGCTCGAAGGGTTTACTCATGTAATCGTCCATCCCGGCGGCTTGGCACTGATCCTCTATCCCTTTCTGCACATTGGCTGTCAGTGCAATAATGGGCATGCGCCTCTTTCCTGTACCTGGCTTTTCCTGATGACGTATCTCGGTCGCTGCACTAAAACCATCCTTGACCGGCATATGGCAGTCCATCAGAACCAAGTCAAAATCAGCATTCAGCACTGCCTCCGCTGCCTCCTGTCCATTCGATGCCACTGTTACCTGGCAGCCCATCAGCTCCAGCATGCCCCGGGCCACCTCCTGGTTGACCAGGTTGTCTTCGGCCAACAGGATTCGGGCGTTAAACAGGGTTGCATCCGCCTGTTTGGCGTTGCCGGACTCCGCATCGTCGGCCGGACGCGCCGGTGCGTTCATGACTGCAGTCAGGCAGTTGAACAGCGCTTCCTGCCTGACGGGTTTGTTCAGATAGCGGTGAATGCCCACATCCACTGCCCTGGCGGCCTCTTCATCAAAAGCAGCCGAGCTGAGCATAACCATGTGAAGTGCCGGAATCGTCGGATCCGCCTTTATGCGGCGCGCCAGCTCGATGCCATCCATATTCGGCATATGCCAGTCCAGCAGGATCATATCGTAGCTTTCATCTCTTTCCACAGCCTGATGCAGCATCTCCAGGGCCTTTACCCCGTTATCCGCACTGCCGTTGAGCATCCCCCAGTTGATGATCTGATTGTGCAGGATCTCCCGGTTGGTGGCATTGTCATCCACAATCAAGACCCGCTTACCACGCAGTTCCTCAGTAAATCGCGGGCTCTCATACGCCATTTCAGAACGTGTCAGGGGCAGGGTAAACCGGAAGGTTGAGCCTCTACCCAGTTCACTCTCCACCTCCAGAGCGCCACCCAACAGTGTTACCAACCGGTGGGAGATGGCCAGACCAAGGCCGGTGCCACCAAAGTGCCGGGTGGTGGAACTGTCCGCCTGGGAGAACGCATCAAATATCCCCGCCTGTTGCTCCCTGGTCATGCCGATGCCGGTATCCGACACTTCAAAACGAAACCCCACCTTTTCATCTGTTTCATAGGTAATGTTCGTGCGCACCACCACTTCACCCACCTCAGTGAATTTGATGGCATTGCCGATCAGGTTCACCAACACCTGACGCAACCGATTCTCATCGCTTTCCACCATGAGCACCGGTTCGAGGGGCAGCACCGGGGTCAGGTCGAGTCCTTTGTTATGGGCACGTTCCGCGAGCAGCTCGGCAGTATCTTCCAGCAGGTTACGCAGATTGAAATCGTGGCTCTCCAGTTCCAGCTTGCCGGCTTCGATCTTGGAGAAGTCGAGGATGTCGTTAATGATCACCAGCAGCGAATCGCCTGATCGCCGAATGGTCTCAGCGAAGTGGCGCTGGCGGTCGTTCAGCTCACCCCCCAACAGCAGTTCGGTCATGCCCAGCACGCCGTTCATCGGGGTGCGGATCTCGTGACTCATGGTGGCGAGGAACTCGCTCTTGGCCTGGCTGGCAGCCTCGGCCCCCTCTTTTGCGATCAATAGCGCTTTAGTACGCTCCTCCACCCGCTGTTCAAGTGTCTGCTGGTACGCTTCAACCTCTTTTCGGGAGCGAGTCAGCTGTTTAACCATGCGGTTGAAGTTGTCCGCCAAGTGATTCAACTCACCACCTGCCGTTACTGCCACCTGTTCATTCAGATGTCCATCGGCTATATCCTGAGTGGCTTGTACCAACTGAGCGACAGGACGGGTAATTCTTCGGGTGAGCAGCAGCGTCAGGAGGATTGCCACAGCGACAATCAGCATAGTCACCCAGATCGCTGACCAGAGTGCCTCCGTTGCCTGTTGCCGCATCAGATCAGTATTGACTACCAAGCGTGCATAGCCCAGGAGTTCCCGCTTGGGGGACTTGACTTCATCCTCCGTTAGATATGCATCCAGTTCTGTGTTCTGCGTACTCATCACCGGTAAAAGGAATTTGATATACCTTCCATCAGTGCTGAATACGGCCGTATCATTGGCGCTCTGCTCGTCAATCTGCCAATCAGGGAATACATCAAGGGACGGATCCAGCCACTTTTCTGCCAGTGCCGTCTTATCCGGGCGCAACAGTCCCAGGTAGGTTGTCTCTTCATCACTTACACTGGTGAGGATGGTTTTGAGGGTCTCTTCATCTTCAGCAAACAGGGCGTATTCGCTGAATTTGGCGATCAACTCCACCGTCTCCATACCATGCGCCACCAGTGCTTCGAGACGGCTATGCTGCCCTCGCTCGACCTCATAGATCGTAACTGCCATTGCGGTAAGTAGAACCAGCAGGATCGAGAGCAGGTTGAATTTTGTTGTCAGACCAAAGCCTTTAGACCGCATGGCCGATTTCCTTTATTATTTGTAAACCTTGGAAGCCCCATCAATCAATGCCTGACTGATCTCCAGTTTCATATGCTTTGCCGTCTTCAGATTGAGCAGGTAGAGTCGCTTGTCCGGCAACTGTGGCTTGATCACTTTGGCCTTTATCCCATCGAGAATCTTCAACGCGATAGCGGCACATTGCCGACCCAGTTCCGGGTAGTCCCAATCGAGCGCGTAGAGTGCTCCAGCTTTGACCCAAGCGCCCGAAAGCCCAATAAACGGGATACGGTTGCGAAACGAGAAGAGCAACACTGCTTTAGCCGTTTTGCCGGAATAGACCGTTTTATCGGCTATCCCCAGTATGCTATCGGCATTGCGGCCCAATAACTTTAACGCCGATGGCAGCTGTTTGGCCGACGCTACCGGAACCGCAACGATCTCAAGACCCAATTTGGCCGCAGCAATCTTAGCTACATCCACCCAGTCCTGATTGCGCTTGGGGTCATAGAGAATCCCAACTCGCCTGGCATTTGGCAGAAAGCGGCGATGCCATTCCAGCTGCTTCAGGGGTGAGGTCTTGAGCAGTACAGCAGTGGCATGGGATGAATCATTCAGCGATTTGTCGCTGAGAATCATGGTGGCCACTAACTCCCTGTCACCCAGTTTCGCAAGTGACTCACGCACCGCTTTGGTGCCGAGGGCAAAGACCAGTGCCGACGGTTGCAGCAACTTTTTGCCGCCTCCTGAATCAGGCCGGACGAACTCAACTCCCGGGCGGGACCGCTTGAGCGATGCTTTAAAACTCTCCACCGTCTGCTGGTAGGGTTTTGCCGTCTGGCCACTCATGATGGCGATAACCGGCGCCTCTGCTCCCAAGACGGGAACAGCCGTCATCATCAACAGCAATAATGCCTTGAGCATACGTAGACGTCCCATGTCGGATGGTTGCACCAGATAACCTGGAATCAATTAAAGTACATAATCGAACTTGAGGCGGAAGGTGCGACCATCCTGCTCGATCTGATCCTGCTCATGCTCTTCGAAGCCCGGATCGGCATAGTTCTCATCAAACAGGTTATAGATACTGGCAGAGATCTTCAGCCCTTGAATCCAGTTCCTGCTGAAGAGTGTCGTGTTGGTGATAACGCGCCCGTCAGTCTCATCACCGCTAAGGGTTTTTCGACCGCTCTCATACTGCAGCTCCAAACCGACGCTGAAATCATCGCTCACCAGGGGGGCGATAAGATTGAGTTTTGCCATATTGCTTGGTGAGTTGACCAGCCGCTCACCGGAGGCGTTTTCTGCCTGCTGATAAGAGTAACTGACCGATCCCGACCAACCGCTTTCCCACTGCCCTTGCAACTCCAGTTCGGTACCCGTAGCCGTGGCATCCCCGCTGTTTTCGAATACCAGCAGATCGTCCGCCGGGTCGGTGGTCAGGGCGAGCAGGTCTTCAATATTGTTATGATAGACCGAGGCCACCAGGCTCAGATTCACATTCAACCGCTGCTCCAGGATCAGTTCATAGGTCTCGATTGTCTCCGGATCGAGTCCGTCCGGGGCTTTCTGTGTGATTTCATTATCATGGTAATAGAGCTCATAGGGGTTAGGTGTGCGGAAAGCCGTACCATAGAGCAGCTTCAGGGTGGTCGGCTCATAGGGTGTCCATATCAGCGCCACGCGGGGATTGGTGGTGCTGCCCACGGTGGAAAAAGAGTCGTAGCGCAGACCCAGATTGAGGATCAGGTTGTCCCGGAGCCGGTACTCATCCTGCAGGTAGATGGCCCAGGTGTAACTGTCGGTATCAAGATCCAGAGAGACATCGTAACGATCATAGCCAACCTGTTTCTCACGCAGGCTGTCCCGGTACTCGACCCCCAGGGTCAAGCGATGATTTTCAAACCACTCACGGGTCACCAGGGCTTCGGCACCCCACCAACTGCCTTCAGCTTCGTCTTTGAATATCACCTCATCCGGTGGATCGCCAGGATCAGCATAGTCATAGGCCCAATCGCCGTTATACCAGTAGTCGTCATAGAACAGCCGGGCGGTGACGTCGGCCCCGTTCTCCATCAGGTGTTGGTACTTCAGATCGAGATAGGCACGACCTTCCCAGGTCCGCGTGCGCGAATCATTGAAGAGGGTCTCGTAAGATGCAGTGGGAACTCCCTTCTCATACTCTTCATACACGCCGGAGAGGGTGAAATCACCGTATGAGAGTTTGGCATAGAGGTTACGGTTGTTTGCATCGTCCACATTCCCGGCGATGCCATTGTTGCTGGCGGGATCGTCAAACTCGGGGTAGTAGAGCCGATCATCACCCTCGCTATCGTAGCCACTTGCCGAGATCAACATCTCAAAACCAGTGTCAAACCGTTTTCCGTAGCTGAGGCGTCCCTGGTAACTGCTCTGACTGCCCGCAGCGGCAGAGATCTCTGTTCCTTGAAGATCGCGTCCCCGTTTTGTAATCACATTGATCACGCCAAAGAAGGCGCTGCTGCCGTAGAGTGATGAGGCGGGACCCCGTACCACCTCCACCCTGTCGATGAGATCGATATCCACGACAAATCCCCGATCCGGCACCACGCCATCAAAGATGTTTTCATTGATACGGTGGCCATCGACCAGCATGAGAATGCGAGTATTGAAATCACCGGGCACGCCAAAACCGCGGGCCCCTACATAATTGTAGTTGCGGTCATAGCTGGTTTGGAATCCGGGCAGGGTGTTCAGAACATCCATCAGCGTACGATGGCCATAACGCTGGATCTCGTCAGCAGTCACGATGCTGATCCTGGCCGGCGCCTCGGTCACCTTTTGTTCGTATTTTGAGGCACTGAAGACAGAGGGAATCTCTCCAAACAGCAGTTCCTCATCATCCAGTGACGACTCCAGATCTGCAAATTCCGTCTCTGCAATCACCTGGCCGGTGAAAGAGGGTCCTGAAACCATCAGGGCAATAAGGGAGTACAAGGGCTGGCGCATATTCATCCGACTCTCCGGTAACAACAAATTCCCCGAAAAACCTGAAATGCGCTCAGGGATCGAGATGCCTGGAACCGTTAATCGGCCTGATGGGGTGGAACTTTAGAAAAATATACCTAACAGATCAGACGTAAGTGGCTGATTCAAATATCGAATCATATTGATATACCGCCTCGTCTATTACGCCAAAACTCTCCCATGCCACCAAGCTGCGCACCAAAACAGCGCGCCACGCTAGTGCCCCACGCTAAATCGCACTTCATCTTGGTGCAAGGTAGATTTTCCACAGGACTCAACCAATCCTATAAAACCTCATAACACACTGAATAATATTATAAATAATAGATTGGCACGACTTCTGCTTAACTAGACCTGAGATCCATTGTTGCAGCGCATATGTCACTGCACTGAATTGATTTAATTTTACGAACCTTAATAGATAGTGAGGAAACGATCATGAAGATGAATAAAATCGCCTTGGCCTGCGGTGCAGTTATGCTGGGCATGTCCGGCCTGTCCGTTGCGGACGATGAGTTCAGCATGAACATTGGCGTCACAAGTAACTATATCTGGCGCGGCGTGACTCAGGCAGATGACGGCGCAGCTGTTTCCGGCGGCGTGGACTACGCTCACGGCAGCGGTTTCTACGCCGGCGCATGGGCTTCCAACGTCGACTGGAGCAGTGTTGACGGCGCCGGTGCAACAACTCCCAGTCCAGTCAGTTATGAACTCGACCTCTATGGCGGTTATGCCGGTGAGATCGGTGACTTCGGCTACGACGCAGGCCTGATCTACTACACCTACGATGACACTGCAGACTCCAACTTCCTCGAACTCGGCTTGAGCGGTAGCTGGAAATTCCTCTCCGCAGGTCTGAACTACGCCCTCAGCGGCCAGGCAGATGACGACACCGGCCTCTACGTCAGTGGCGACATGTACTACTACGCCGGCG
This sequence comes from gamma proteobacterium endosymbiont of Lamellibrachia anaximandri, assembly GCA_016756835.1. Taxonomy (GTDB): domain Bacteria; phylum Pseudomonadota; class Gammaproteobacteria; order Chromatiales; family Chromatiaceae; genus QGON01. The sequence goes on from JAESPE010000081.1 coordinate 13,710, forward strand.
TGAGTTTCGACCTGCCCCAGGATTTCAGCATCGGCGGTACTGTCGGCAAGTATGACTTCACCAACAGCAGCGATGATGACTACACCCACTACCAGGTCGACGTGAGCAAGAGCGCCGGTGACTACGGTGATGTCAGTCTGAGCCTTGCGGATACAGACATGGATGGCTCCGACATTAAATTCTTTGTCTCCTGGAGCAAGTCCTTCTAATTCAGGCCTGCATCATAAACCCACGGCCCGCCCACTGGCGGGCCGAGCGAATTAAGGTGAAACACTCATGAAAATGATTTCCGCAATCATCAAGCCCTTCAAGCTCGATGACGTTCGAGAGGCACTCTCTGAGATCGGCATCGCCGGCATCACGGTAACCGAAGTCAAAGGTTTCGGGCGTCAGAAAGGTCACACAGAACTCTACCGCGGCGCTGAGTACGTGGTGGATTTTCTGCCCAAGATCAAGATTGATATCGCCGTTGAAGAGTCTGCGGTTGATCAGGTGGTCGATGCGGTCACCAAAGCCGCCAAAACCGGCAAGATCGGCGATGGCAAGATCTTTGTCATGCCCGTCGAGCAGGTGGTCCGTGTACGCACGGGCGAAACCGGCCCCGACGCACTCTAGGCCAATTGAGAGGTTAAGCAGATGGAAAATCAGATTTTTGAACTACAGTACGCCCTCGATACCTTTTACTTTCTGGTGATGGGTGCGCTGGTGATGTGGATGGCAGCAGGGTTTGCCATGCTTGAAGCGGGTCTGGTTCGGGCCAAGAATACCACCGAAATTTTGACCAAAAACGTGGCGCTTTTCGCCATCGCATGTACCGCCTACCTGATTGTCGGTTACGACCTCATGTATGACGGCGGCCTCTTCCTGAACACCATTGCGCTGGATGGGGCGGAGAGTACAGATGCGTTGACCGCTGCCGTGCTTAAAGAGTCAGCCGAAGCTGGCTTTGCTGGTGATTCGGTCTACTCCAATGCCTCCGATTTCTTCTTCCAGGTGGTGTTCGTGGCGACGGCTATGTCTATCGTCTCTGGTGCTGTAGCTGAGCGTATGAAGCTGTGGGCCTTCCTGCTCTTCGCCGTCGTGATGACCTCCGTCATCTACCCGCTGGAAGGAGCATGGACCTGGGGCGGGCAGAAAGTCTTCGGCCTCTTCAGCCTGGGTGATGACTTTGGCTTCTCTGACTTTGCAGGCTCCGGCATCGTGCATCTGGCCGGTGCCTCTGCTGCTCTGGCGGGTGTACTTTTGCTGGGCGCTCGAAAAGGCAAATACTCCGCTGACGGCAAGGTGAATCCGATCCCTGGCGCCAACATGCCGATGGCAACCCTGGGTACCTTCATCCTCTGGATGGGCTGGTTCGGTTTCAACGGTGGTTCTGTGCTCAAGCTGGGTGATGTTGCCAGCGCCAACTCAGTTGCCATGGTCTTCCTCAATACCAATGCGGCGGCTGCCGGTGGTGTTGTGGCAGCGATGCTCGTGGCGCGCATGCTGTTCGGCAAGGCGGATCTCTCGATGATTCTGAACGGCGCCCTGGCGGGACTGGTTGCGATTACCGCAGAGCCCTCCACCCCGACTCCGTTGGTGGCAACACTGATTGGTGCAGTAGGTGGCGTGTTGGTGGTCTTCTCCATCATTACCCTGGACAAGCTGAAGATCGATGACCCGGTGGGCGCGATCTCCGTCCACGGTGCTGTGGGCATGTGGGGCCTGCTGGCTGTTCCGCTGACCAATGATGGCGCTACCTTTGTGGGTCAGTTAGTCGGCCTGCTGACGATCTTTATCTGGGTATTCGGCGCGAGTTTTGTGGTTTGGATGATCATCAAGATCGTAATGGGCATCCGGGTCAGCGAAGAAGAAGAGTATGAAGGGGTGGATATCGGTGAGTGTGGTATGGAAGCCTATCCCGAGTTCACCGGCTCACGCGGCTCCGGCATGTAACGAATAATAACTTTTATCCCTCTATTTCAGGGCGCCTCTGGCGCCCTTTTTTGTGCCCCCCGAAAAAATATAGACGTGCTAATCTTGGGTATCAGGCAGATAGGGAAAGTAGCAGATGAGGCATCTCTCTCAATGGACAGTCGTTTTTATTACTGGCCTGCTGATCATCCCCTGCACCCAGGCTGGCATCTATAAATGGGTGGATGAGGCGGGGCGGACTCACTACAGCGACCGTCCCTTAGCCGAAAACAGACAGGAGATAGAGCTACGCACTTCACCCAGTAACGAAACCCCTCCTCCAATCCGCAACGACCGGAAGGCGACTCGGCAGCGCATGCTCGACATCTATCGTGAAGAGCGGGCGGCACATAAAGAGGCGAAGAAGAAGGCTCAGCAGAAAAAAGCCGACCGCAAGACCCGCTGCAAGGACGCCCGTTCACGGCTGGAGAGCTACACAACAGCCGGCAGCATTTACGATTACAGCGAAGAGCGTGGGCGGCGCTATTTCAGTTATGAGGAGAGAGAACGATTCATTGAGCAGTTAAAGGCAGATGTGGCGCAGTGGTGCAGGAAGTAGCCACCATCCCCCTCAAACAGACTCAGTGAACCAGGGCCTCGGCCTCGCTGACAATGCGATTTCGACCACTCTCCTTGGCGTGATAGAGGGCCTGATCGGCCCGCTCAATAAGTGATTCGCGCGAATCACCCGGATGCAGACAGGAGGCACCCATCGAGACCGTAATGCCGGGTAACTTCTCCTTCGTGCTACGTCTGACCAACACCAACTTACTGATGGCCTCATGGAGCTTTTGCGCAACTTCCATCGCCTTGGCCAAGCCCGTATCCGGCAGCACCACGGTAAACTCCTCACCGCCAAAACGCGCCGCAACATCCACGTCTCGCACACCCTTTTGCAGGGCCATGCTCACCCGCCGAATAACCTCATCACCGATCAAATGGCCGAAGTTGTCATTAAAACGTTTAAAATGGTCGATATCCACCATCAACAGACTGACTGGAGCCTCCTTGCTGGCGCCTAGTTCGATTATAGCGTCGAGCTTTTGCGACAGAGCGTGACGATTGTAAAGCCCGGTCAGCGCATCCCTGCTCGCCTGATCCTGCAGCTGTTTGACCTGGTCCTTGAGTTCAGAAGTATCCTTCTCAACCGTTTCAAGTTGGACACGCATCGCTTGATTGGATGTCATGGCCTTGTTTGTGGCTGTCAGCAAATTCCCGGCAATCACCTTCAATCCGGCCATATCGACATCCCCTTTCAACTCTTCTGTCTGAGCCTCAAGCACCTTGCCGAAATCGGCGGCACCTGAGCAGGCGCCGGAGACACCCTCCAGCACCTTGTAGAGCAGATTGTGCAGATCGGCGATATGCTCGCCCACCTTTTCATCCGGCTGCCCCAAAAAATGGGTATTAAAAAATTCCCGAAGGAAGTGCGCGTCAAGCTCCCTGCCTCTCTTCAGGTGCGATTCGATCTCCTGATTCAGCTCCGGTTTGCGGCCGGCATCATACTCATAGGCAATCGCGTAGCATATTGGATTAGGCGGGATTCCATGCTGATCGAGAAAATCGAGCGCCGCAGCGTGATGCTGTTGTGCTTTGGCCGGTGGATCAATGTTAAAGTTGGGCATTAGTTCCGACATATTGTTACCTAATATTTTTCTAATTAATAACGACGGTAAACGACAACAAGTGAGTCTTCGACCTCGTGAAAGATTTTGGGACATCCCAGTCCCCAAAATCGACTCGGCCTTCGACAGCCTGTTTGTGCCCCGGCCGTCCCGG
>JAESPE010000082.1 GCA_016756835.1 gamma proteobacterium endosymbiont of Lamellibrachia anaximandri
AGCTTGCGAGGTTGTCGCGTAGTGCCAGTGACCGGGACGGCCGGGGCACAAACAGGCTGTCGAAGGCCGAGTCGATTTTGGGGACTGGGATGTCCCAAAATCTTTCACGAGGTCGAAGACTCACTTGATCGCCGTTCCTCTGGTGGTGGGTTACACCATATATAACATGGTGAAACCGAGTAACGACGCGCCGGTGGAGTTGCGCCAGGTACATCCCGCTCCCCCCGCTTCGGTCAAGGTCTTTGGCAAAAGTTTTGATCTTGCGACCCTGGAAAACCCCATTCGAGAGGATATTCTTAAGACCCTCGCCGGCGACAAAGCGGCGGGCTGGGACAAATACCAGGCGGCGGTAAGCGCAGGGCGCGACGTCTACTATCAGAACTGCTTCTATTGTCATGGCGATCTGCTGGACGGCCAGGGTCACTATGGATCCGGGTTCAATCCGCAGCCGATCAACTTCCTGGATCCGACCGTCATTCCCCAGTTGCAGGAGGCCTTCCTCTTCTGGCGCATCACCACTGGTGGTCCCGGCCTGCCGAAGGAGGGCACCCCCTGGAACTCAGCCATGCCGGTGTGGCATGAGATGTTGAGCGAGCAGGATGTGTGGAACGTCATCACCTTCATATTCGACTATAACGGCCAGGTACCGCGGATCTGGGATCCGGAGATCTCCCGGGTCGTGACCGGCATGAAGGACGAGGTGCTGGCCAAACGCAAGGAGATCAAGGGCAAGGACCTCTATAAGTTCCGTTGTGAGGTCTGCCACGGAGAGCAGGGCGCCGGAGACGGCGTGGCGGCGGAGTTGATGTATCCCAAGCCACGGGATTTCACCCTGGCTCTATTCAAATACAAGACCTCTCCGGGCACTCTGTTGCCGCTGGATGATGACCTGTTCAACACCATCAAAAACGGCCTGACAGGAACAGGTATGCCGGGTTGGGCATCGCTGATGAGTGATGAGCAGATCCGCAGCCTGATCCCGGTAATCAAGGGTTTCGATATCACCGCCGCCTGGGCGCCGGATGATGCGGAGGATGAGTCCTTCGATGACGATGGTCATTATATCAAGACCGATTATCGCCAGACTGCAGAAGTTGAACCATTGGGCGGCCAGATCCCTTTCTCGGAGGAGTCGGTGGCCAAAGGACGCGACGCCTTTATCAAATCCTGCAAGGAGTGCCACGGCAAAGCGGGTCGGGGCAATATCGTCTCCGGCAAGAAACTGGAGGACGATTGGGGTTTCCGCATCTGGCCGCGGGATCTGACCAAACCCTGGACCTGGCGCGCCACTCAGTCCACTGATTCTGCCGAGAAGGAGCGGGATGTCACCATCAAGGCGATCTATACCCGTCTCTCCATCGGTATTCCCGGTACGCCGATGCCGGCTCACCGCGCGGTGGAGGAGGGCAACAAGGATCCAGTCAGTCTGGAGGATCGCTGGCATATCTCCAACTTCGTCTACAGTCTGCGTGATACAACGGTGCAGCCCAAAGATGGTGCTGTGGTAACCGGCACCAAGGTAAGTGGCGGAGTGCCGACCTCGCTGGATGATGAGCGTTGGAATGGCGCGGACGCGGTTACCCTGAGTCTGGTGCCCAACATCATCAAGGAAGAGCGCCTGTTCACGCCGCTTAATGATGCAGTGACCGTGCGCGCCATCTATAACGAGAAGGAGATCGCCTTTCTGCTCGAAGTGGATGATCGTACCGAAAGCCGTCCCGGTATCGAATACTTTACCGATCTGCAGGACGAGAACAAGGAGATGCACGCCGATGCGGTGGCGATCCAGTTCCCCATGGAGGCCGCTTATATGTCGGCACCGATGGTGGAGAAACCCCTCTATCGACACGGCGACAAGCGTCACCACACCACTATCTGGTACTGGAATGCGGGCAGTGTCGAGCCTAAACGGGATGCCAGTGGTGTGCTGATGGAAGGTGTCGGCCCGAACAAACGCCCCAAGCTGCGTGAGGCGGACGGAACATTTAGCGCGGCCGGTGAATGGAAAGATGGTAAGTGGCGTGTCATCATGACGCGTCCGCGTAGTGGAGGTGCGATTGGGGATATCGATTTTGTCGAGGGTCAGTTCATGCCCATCTCCTTTGCCAACTGGGACGGCAGTAACGGCGAGGTGGGATCCAAACACACCCTAAGCACCTGGTACTGGCTCTTCCTGCCGCCGGAGTTCGACTATCAGCGGGTCTATGGGCTTCCTGCGGGCATTGCCCTGTTGGTTTTCCTTGCTGGCCTGATGTTGGTAAGGTCGGAACAGAAAAAGGTGAAAGGCTAAAGGTTAAAGGCTAAAGCGGTGATCCTATTTCTCCTCATATTTGTGCATTCGCGGGAGTGATTTTTTTATGATTCAACGGTTGGTCTCCATCTTTCTCTTTCTCATGTTTCTTCCCATTGTGACTCAGGCCGGGGGGGAGGCGCCGCGTGAGGATGAGGTTCTGGATCAGAGCGGAGTCCCGGCTGGCGGTGATTTTACCCTCAATTCTGCTGCCGGGCCGGTTTCAACCAGTGATCTCCGAGGCAAGGTCATACTGCTCTATTTCGGTTACACCAAGTGTCCGGATGTCTGTCCCACTTCACTCTCCCTGGCAACCCAGGCCCTGAACGAATTGAGTGGAAAAGAGTTGAAATCGCTGACATCGATCTTTGTCAGTGTCGATCCCCAGCGCGATACGGTGGAGCAGCTGAAAGAGTACGTGGAGTACTTCCATGAGAGCTTTCTCGGGGTAACCGGCAGTGAGGAGAAGGTGGCCGAGGTAGCTAAGATGTATGGGGCTCAGTATTACCAGGTGGAACTGGAAGGTTCGGCTTTTGGGTATTCGGTGAATCACTCCGCCGCAACCTACCTGATAGCGCCGGACGGACAGTTACGTTTTATCTTTCCCCACGAGACGCCGCCGCAAGTGATGCTTGAAGGAATACGCTATCTGATGGCTGGTAACTGAAGGCATTACAGATTCACATGCAAAACCGCCGAAAGGCGGTTTTTTTATGTCTGGTATTTGCGCAAAACGCTATTCGGATAAACGCCAATGACTTGGGGATCAACCAAGTCTGCATAGTTAGTGCCCGTCCGGAAACTCTGTTTTCACCACGAAGCGCACGAAGAACACGAAGAAAATTGATGGTTAATCAATCTTTTACCTTCGTGCTCTTCGTGTCCTTTGTGGTTAGATGTTGGCTTCCGGATGGGCACTAGTTAGGGAATTCTCCGCTGAACACCATGATCCTATCCACCCATTTGCGCGGATTATTGAAAAGTTACTTAATAATAACGTAACAAATTGAATTATTAGAAAAATATTGAATTTTTTGAGTGGTTTTGTTGGGCAGAAACTTTTCTCATGTGGGTAGTGTTTCTCTTGAACAATTTGATCGAAGTGAGGTTGGCAATGCTGCTTTGGTAGAACAATTCATTCAGGATGCCCCAGAAAACAAATTGACGTGAATCAATAAGTTTTTTCTAACCCCACGTAACTACAGGTATTTATTTTTTGTCGGCTGATTGGCCTGAAAAATGCAATAAATGAGATCGAATTGGACTATCGGTATTCATATTGGTTCCGTTGTCCTGATTCTCGAGTTGGAATACCGATAAATGAAGAACTGACCTGGAGGAAATCCAATGGGTGTACGAGTCAAAACCGGACATACTCTTCTGGCGGCAACGCTGGGGCTGGGTATGGCTTTCGGTGCGCAAGCCGGCAAGTATCCCGACATCACGTCTTTGCCTGATCTGAAGATCAATGCGGCCAAGGCGGAGTTGGGAAAACGACTTTTTTTCGATCGTCGTATCTCGGGCGATGCGGGCATAGCCTGCTCAGATTGCCACAAACCTGAAAACGCCTATGCGCATCCTGATGCGCTGTCCCCGGGTTATCCCGGCAACGGACATTTCCGCAACAGTCCCAGCGTGATCAACGCTGCACACAAAAAAGTCTGGATGCATGACGGTCGTTTGGGTACCAACCTCAACGACGTAACCCGTGAAATGCTCACGGAAGATTACATCATGAACATGGATATGCGGATCATGCAGGAGCGTGCGAAGCAGGATCCAAAATATGTTCAGATGTTCAAGGATGCCGGATACGGTGAACCGTCCAACGGTTCGATACGTAAGGCGATCCCGGAATACCTTAAGACCCTGACCTCCGTGAATGCCCCCATCGATACCGGCAAGATGTCTGCCTCCGCCAAGCGTGGTCAGAAGCTCTTCAAAGGCAAGGCCGGATGCATCCAGTGCCACAACGGTCCGTTAGCCACTGATGGCAAGGCGTACAACACTGGTGTGCCGGAGAACTTCGATATCTTCCTCGATCCCATGAACCATCATGCCTTCATCGCCTTCGCCATGTTTCAGGGTATCGAAGACTACATGAACCTGAAGCGCGATCCTGGTTATTACAATATCACCATGGATGCGGCTGATACGGGCAAATTCGTGACTCCGAGCCTGCGTGAACTGAAGTACTCCGCACCCTACATGCACAATGGCATGGTCAAGAGTCTCTACGACGTGGTTGCTTTCTACAACAGGGGTGGCGGCAAGGACAGCCGTAAGGACTCCCGTCTCAAGCCTTTGAAGTTGGGTAAGCAGGATATCAAAGACCTGGTTGCCTTCCTCGAGTCTATGTCGGGTGATCCTCTGACCAGCGGTCAGCACGTCTGGAAAGATCCCTATCCTGCTGAGTATCCGGTTATCGAAAACTGGACTCAGGTCAAGAACTAAACGTCGAGGAGACAGCGATGAGTAATGTAATACAGACTCCGACCCTGTTGGCCGCTGCCATCACGACGGCACTGCTGGCAGGTTGTGCTGGCCAGGCGACTTCGGAATCCACTGCTGCACCTGCAGCTGAAAAGTCGATGGCGGCCGCAACTATGGCGATGGCCGGTCCTGCACCTCTGGCGCCGCTTGGCGAACCGCCAATTCCGCCGGATAATCTGCAGAGTCCTGCAAAAATTGAACTGGGAAAGATCCTCTTTTTTGATCCCCGTTTGGGCGGTGATGCTTCCACCGGTTGCTCCACCTGCCATGAGCCGGATCAGGGCTGGGCCTGGGCCGAGGACTTTTCCCGCGGTTATCCCGGCACCGTCCACTGGCGTAACAGTCAGACCATTATCAATAGCGCCTACTTTCCCCGCCAATTCTGGGCAGGTTCCGCCTCTTCCAATGAGTCGCAGGCAAGGGGTGCAGCCAGAGGTGGTGTAGCCGGCAACGGCGAGGCCGACATCATGGAAGCGCGTCTCAGAGTGATTCCTGAATATGTGGAACGCTTCCGCGAGGCATTCGGTACCGAATGGCCAATCGTTCGGGACGCATGGCGTGCAATTGCTTCCTTTGAACGTACTCTGGTACAGCGTGATACTCCCCTGGACAAATATCTCCTGGGAGACAAGAGCGCACTGGATGCAGAGCAACTCAAGGGTAAGGAGATTTTTGAAGGTAAAGGTGGTTGTATCCAATGCCATAATGGCGCTATCACCTCTGACCAGGATTTCCATAATATTGGTATTCCACCGAACAAGCGTTGGGAAGAGGATGGACTGGCACAGATCACCTTCCGTTTCGAGCAGTATGCGAAGGGACAGACCCAGGAGGGTTACCGCAAGGCCAAGTCCGATTGGGGCTTCTACTACCGTTCCAAGAATGCTTGGGACAAGGGCAAGTTCCGTACCGCCCCTCTGCGTTACCTGAAATACACTGCACCCTATATGCATAACGGTGTCTTCTACACCCTGGAAGAGGTGGTTGATTTTTACGACCGCGGTGGTTTCGACGAAGATGGCCGTACCACACTGTTCAAAGAGAACAAGAGTTCGCTTATCAAGCCTCTTGGTTTGACTGATGATGAGAAGGGTGCCCTCGTAGCATTCCTTGAATCGATGTCCGGCGAAGAGATGCTGATGGATAAGCCTGCGATGCCTGAATACGCACCGCTGTTTACCAAGGCAGAGCTTGAAGCGGCACAGGAGGCAAAATAATGTCTGATATCAAGAAAAAAGACGAGACTGCAGCAGATCACGGTAAGTGTATGCTCAATCGTCGTCAGTTCCTGATGTACAGTGGATCCGCGGCTGCCGCGGCCAGCACTGTTTCGATCAGTCTGTTCCCAGGCCAGGCCGCTGCAAAGGCCCGCGTCGTGGGTTATCCCCGTAAGAAGATTGGCCAGCTCAGCGCCCTTAAGGACAATCAGCCGGTGAACTTCACCTATCCTGATGACGGTGCTATTAACTTGCTGGTCAAGATGGGCGGTGTGAAGGCCGGAGGCGGTGTTGGTGATCAGCGTGACGTGGTGGCCTTCAGCTACCTCTGCACCCACCAGGGCGGCAACATGATCGGCAAGTACCAGGCGGTGGGCAACCATCGTGTACTGGGCCAGTGCCCGCTGCATCTCTCGACCTATGATCTGACGCGTCACGGCATCATCGTTTCCGGACAGGCATACCAGAGCGTGCCTCAGGTCCTGCTGGAAGTTGACGGCGACGATATCTATGCCGTGGGCATGATGGGCCTGATCTTTGGCCGTAACGAAAACTTGCTGGAATCCTGAGGAGGAGAATAGACAATGGCAACTAAATATTACCTCCCTGAGGATCATGCACCGCTACCACCGAAAAATGCGGACGTGAAGACCACCTGCTGCGACTACTGCATCGTCGCCTGCGGATACAAGGTCTATCGTTGGCCGGTAGGTACCCCGGATGGCGGCCCGAAGGCATCTGAGAATGCCTTCAATACCGACTTTCCGTCAGGTCCGCTGCAGGCTTGGGTAGCACCCACTCAGCACAACGTGGTGATGCACGAAGGGCGTCCCCACAACGTGGTTATCATCCCGGATAAGGATGCCAAGGTCGTCAATATTGGCGGTGATTCCTCCATCCGTGGTGGCTGTATTGCGCAGAAGTGTTACAACCCCAACAAACCGACCAACGACCGTCTGACCTCACCCCTGGTGCGGATTAACGGAACGCTGCAGCCGGTGAGCTGGGACTTTGCGCTCGATATTGCGGCCAATGTGGGTAACCATGTTCTCAAAGAGCATGGCGCCAACGCCTACAGTGTGAAGACCTTCTCTTATCAGTTCTTCGAGAACACCTATGCGGTGAAGAAGTTTGCCCGCCGTTCCATCAAGACAGCGGCTTTCACCTTCCACGACACGCCTTCCGATGTGACCTCCACTCCCGGTTTCCGGGATGCAGGTTTCGACAACTTCGGTCCGGCCTATAAGGACTGGGGGGATGCGGAAGTCCTGGTGATCTGCGGTACCGACCCGTATGAAACCAAGACCATGATCTTCACCCAGTTCATCAAGCCTGCTATCGACCGTGGTCAAAAGACCATCTGGTTGAACGTGCGTGAGACCGCTGGTCTGGCATATGCCAAGAGCAAGGGTGACGATCAGACCATCCATCTGCAGATCAATCCCGGCACCGATACCCCGGTACTCGGCGCTATCTCCCGCATCATTCTGGAGAATGGTTGGGAAGATAAGGATTGGATCAAGCACTGGGTCAACGACAAGTGGGGTTCCAGCTCCGGTTTCGGCCAGGGCACACGTAACACCCCATGGCAGTGGCGTACCACTTGGGGCAAGTTCCAGACGAATGGTGTTTACGGCAAAAAGGGCTACAAGGCCTGGGTTATGTCCCGCAAGGAGCATGAGCCCGAGGTGGCAGCCAAGATCGCCGGCGTCGATGTGAACGATCTCTATAAGGCGGCCAAGTGGCTGACCGGTGGTGGTGGTGATCGCCCCAAGGCATCCTTCGGCATTGAGAAGGGTTTCTACTGGTCAAACAATACAGGCAACACCAACGCCATCTCCTCTCTGGCAACTATCTGCGGTGCAGGTGGTCGTCCAGGTCAGATGGTAGGCCGCTTCGGTGGTCACCAACGTGGTGGTGCAGGTGGTGGTAGCTATCCCCGCAACAGGTCACCTGAGAAGGTGCCGGGTCGTCGTCGTCGTTCCCTGGATACGGATCGGTGGCTCTATTCAGGCCACACCCGCATGGCGCACGTCATCGGTACTACCTGGATCCAGGCGATGTGTGGTGCAAACGGTCTGCATGCTAAGTTCGAGGAGTTGACGACCAACAACCCGAACCAGGTTACCTCCTGGGATAAGGATGAGATCATCAAGACCCTCAAGGCGCGTGCCGATTCCGGTGGTACCGTGGTGATCAATCAGGATATCTACCTGCGCGATCCTATCGGTGCACGTTTTGCGGATATCGTCTTCCCTGCGTCCACCTGGGGTGAAGAGGACTTTGCCCGCGCCAACGGCGAGCGTCGCATCCGTCTCTACCAGAAGTTCTACGATGCACCCGGTGACGCCAAGCCTGACTGGTGGATCATTTCCCGGCTGGCCCAGAAGATGGGCTTCAAGGGTTATGATTGGAAAGATTCCAACCAGGTTTGCGAAGAGTCATCCCGCTCCAGCCGTGGTAACCGCAAGGCCTACCACATGATCAAGATTGCTGCTCATAGAGAGGGCAAGACCTTGCATCAGAAACTGGCAGAGCTGGGTACCGAGGGTATTCAGGGGCCGACCTTCCTCAACTACAAAACTGGCGAATTGTTGGGTACTGTGCGTCTGCACAATACCACCATGACCCAGGAGCAGATTGAACGGGAAGGCCGCACCAAGGGTGTCAACATGATCAATAAGAAGGGAACTCACTTCAATTCCCAGACCGGTCGTGTGAACATCCAGAAACATCCCTGGAGTCTTTACGCTGACTACTGGGAGTGGATGAGCCCGAAAGACGATGAGTTGTGGCACACCAACGGCCGTATCAACGAGATCTGGCAGTCTGGTTTCGATGATATCGAACGTCGTGCCTACATCACCCAACGTTGGCCTGAGAACTTTACCGAGATCCATCCGGATGATGCTGCTTCCCGCGGTATCGAGTCAGGTGATAGGGTGATGCTCTTCTCCAACCGGGTGCCGGTGCATAAGAACACCATCAAGGGTGTTCACGGTAAAGACTTCCAGTTTTCAGAACTGATGAAGAACGGCCATATCGCACTGGAGAAGGGTGCTACCACCGCTATTGCCATCGTTACCCCGGCCGTGAAGAAGGGAGCGCTTTATTCCTACTTCATTACTGAGAAGCAGGCATCCAATGCACTGCAGGGCCGCGTGGTGGATAACATCAGTGGTAACTACAACTATAAGCTCGGTGTGTGCAAGATCAAGAATCTTGGGCCGTCTGAGTATAAGAAAGAGTTCCGCAGCATGTCTTTCGCACCGCGAAACATTGTCTGATAACTCAGTAACACTCTAGTAGTGGATTAAAGCGGGGCTTCGGCCCCGCTTTTTTTTACTGGCGTAGTTCCTGATCCATTACAGTCAACGAATGAATGTAGGAGGGTTCAGGCGTAGCGGAACCGGCAGATACATTTGTTTTTTCAATGTGCGATCGCCCGATCCGCTACGCTTGATCGGGCCTACGGTCGGGGCAGTTGAGGTTGAAAGGGGCTGAACCGATGCCACTTTTAGGCCAATCAGAGTTCGAACTCATTCAATGGTCTGGGTTCGCCAACACCATAACCTTGAGCATAATCCACATTGAGTACACGTAGCTGGAGCAGCGTGGCCTCATCTTCAGCCCATTCGGCAATTGTCTTCAGGCCGAGGATATGTCCGATCTGGTTAATCGACTCCACCATGGCGTAGTCAACCGGATCCTTGGCCATATTGCGCACGAAACTACCGTCAATTTTCAGATAGTCGACGGGCAGGTCCTTGAGATAGGTGTAGGAGGAGAGGCCTGTGCCGAAGTCATCCAGCGCAAAAGAGCAGCCCAGCGATTTCAGTCGCTCGATCAGATGTTGTGCCCGATCCAGGTTTGCCACGGCTGCGGTTTCAGTGATCTCGAAACAGATGGCATGGTGAGGGATGTCCCAGTCCTTGAAGAGTCGTTCCAGATAGTTGAGGAATCCCTCGTCAGTCAATGAAGTGCCGGAAAGATTGATGGCAAATAGAAAGTGTCCCTTCTCAGGGTGCATTTCTGACCAGTGCCTGAGATTTTTACCCTGAGTCGAGAAGAGTTCATTGATGATCCAGCGATCGATGGCCGGCATCAGAATGTATCTTTCGGCAGCAGGAATAAAATTATCGGGGATGATCAACTCTCCCGCTTCACCAAACATCCGGACCAATACTTCGTAGTGCCGCTTTCCGTTGTCACCAACCGAAACGATAGGCTGAGCATAGAGATGGAAACGTCCCTCATTCAGCGCCTGGTTGATGTCAGCAACGAGATGCATGTCACCATGATGGCGAATCAGTTCCGCATCACCACTGTGATAGATATGCAGACGATTACGACCTAGTTCCTTTGCCATGTGGCAGGCAACATCCGCCGTACTCAATATACTCGATGTGCTCTCTTCCATTGGGCTGAATCCGGAAAGCCCAATACTGACAGCGACATCGAAAGAACGATCCTCCCAGGTAAAAAGGAAGTTGCGGATAGTCTGTAACAGATTGCTGCAGATTGTTTCGGCACGCTCCATACTGCAGTTGGAGAGCAGGACACCAAACTCATCTCCGCCGACACGCCCAATCAACTCGAATTCCTTCAACTGAGATTTGGTGATAATGGCCAGTTGTTGCAGCAATGCATCCCCGGCTTTGTGGCCGCAAGTATCGTTGATCAGCTTGAATTGATCGACATCCATGAAGCAGAGGACATGATGCTCCTTTGGTGCTTTCTTCACGGAAATGAGTACGGCCAGTCGTCGTTCGAATTCAGCGCGATTGAGCAGGCCGGTGAGTACATCATGCTGTGCCAGATAGGTCAGTCTTTCGTGAGCTTGGTGTGATTCCGAAATATCTTGTATCAGCGTGACGTAGTGAGTCTGATCATCAAGCTCAAGGCGACTGATTGAGAGTCTTACCGGCAGATTGCTGCCGTCCTTGCGTACGCCAACGAGTTCACGGGCATTGCCATCTGGAGAGAGTCCCAGGGTATCGAGAATGTTTGTGCTGGAAGCGTGTGTCTGTTTTTGTGAAAACAGCTGGCCGATATTACTGCCGACGATATCCTCTTCGAGATAGCCGAACATCATCTCTGCCGCAGGGTTGAAGAGTTGCACGATACCGACAGTGTCGTACATGATGATACCTTCGACCGAAGCCTCGATGATGCCTTGCAACTTTTGTTCATTATCCCTCAGGGCGCGCAGAGATTTCTCACGTTCTGTGACGTCGGTAATTATCAGGTAGAGCAGGGTGTTGCCGTTTGTTCCGGTGGGATTGACCTGGATCTCAACATCATGCTTGGTGCCTGAGGCGCTGGTGTGAAGTTCCTGGTAGCTGGAGATGTTGCCTTGGCTTATGGCGTTCAGTTGTTTGCGCAGTTGACTGGCGGATCGATTGTTCAGTTTGCTGTAGTTCATCTTTTTCAGGTCGATGATCGAATGACCATAAAGCCTGGCTGCGGCGCTATTTGCTTCGATGATCTTGCCGCTCTTGGCGTCCAGGATCAGCTTGATGGCCTGATTGACTTCGAACATCTGGCGGTAGCGTGACTCCTTTTCGGACAGTACCTCCATAGCACGTACCTGTTCTGTGATATTGCTGGCGGTACCGGTTGCGCCAATGCAAGAACCGTTTTCATCGATGACAGGCAGGGCGTTGAATCTTAGGTGTACCTCGCGTCCGTCACCTGAGTTGAGGCGTGTTATGTGGTTGTTCCAGGGAGTCGTCCCTTTCAACAGTTCGCGGATCGCCTTGAACTGCATTTTGAGTTCATCATCCGGTATCATCTCCACCAGAGGCCGGCCAATTAACTCCTCCTGAGAATAGCCGAGGATTGGCCAGGCGGCATCGTTGATCTGTGTGATATAGCCTTTGTTGTCTATGTTCCAGATCAGATCCTCCGATGTCTCCAGCAAGTCGCGATACCGTTGTTCGGTTACCTCCCTTTCTGACTCCTCTTTGCGGGCTTTGCGATACAAAATGAGGGAGAGGGCAAAGAATCCCAGCAGAATAGATATCCTTACAAGCGAAATTTCAGCGAATTTGTTAGAGAACAGGGATGGGGTAAAGCTATTTGCCAATATCCAACCAATACCCGGAACTTCAGCTGTGATGGCCTTCTGTTTGGGGCTGTCCACAGGATCGTCGGGATTCAATGGATAGAGGTTTAGCGTGTGCCCATAGACCTGGTGGGTGGCAAGCAGCCGACAGATCGCCTTGCAACGGAAGGCGACAAAAAAAATGCCGCGATTTCCCTTCTGCCCGCTCCAGGGAACCATGATGTCGTATTGATAGCTGTTGTTACTGAGCCTTCTGATTATTGTGGCTTGCTGTCTGCCTTGCGCAAACTGCTTGAGGTCGAAGAGTCTTTGATCGTCGAGCGTCGCCGAAGGGTCGTCAAGCAGCGAAACACCTTCATGATCCGCCAGCATAAAACCTTCGGTATCGGGGAAGTGTAGTTTGATGCGTTGACGGGTGCGATTGTACTGCTCGTCGGATAAGGGATCATCAGCCAGGTCGGAGAGAAGTTGAGTCTCCTGCAGGATAAACAGCGCTACGCTGGTGTGGATTTCCCGTAACCGGAGAGCAATCTCTCGCGCACCATCGGTGACTTGGGTTTCCGCCAGCTGTCTATGAAACGTGTGAAAGTTCTGATACTCACGAACGCCCAGGGCGAACAGAATCAATGCTGCAGCCATGTTGGCAAACAGCAGAAATTTCAGCGGATGATTTGTTCGCCTTGCAGACTTTTCCAACGTCATGAACTGCTCGTTATTGATCGAACCCCTTAGTTTGAGATTCGCTTGTATTTAATGCGATGTGGTTGGTCGGCATTCGACCCCAAACGGCGTTTACGGTCTGCCTCGTAGTCAGCATAGTTGCCTTCGAACCAGACTGCATCAGATTCGCCTTCAAACGCCAGAATATGTGTTGCGATACGATCCAGAAACCAGCGGTCATGGCTGATTACCACGGCACAGCCGGGAAAGGTGAGTAGCGCCTGTTCCAGTGCGCGCAGGGTCTCCACATCCAGATCATTGGTCGGCTCGTCGAGTAGCAGCAGGTTGCCGCCGCTCTTCAGCAGCTTGGCCAGATGGACGCGATTGCGTTCGCCACCGGAGAGGTCGCCGATACGTTTCTGTTGATCAGAGCCCTTGAAATTGAAATGGCTGACATAGGCGCGGGACGGGGTTTCGTAGCGATCCACTGTAATGATGTCCTGGCCGTCCGAGATCTCTTCCCAGACGTTTTTGTCATCATCGAGTGCGTCGCGGCTCTGATCGACATGGGAAATCTTGACGCTTTCGCCGATGCGCAGCTCGCCGCCATCCGGTGTCTCCTGTCCTGTGAGCATGCGGAACAGGGTGGTCTTACCCGCCCCGTTGGGGCCGATGATGCCGACGATGCCGCCTTTCGGCAGATTGAAGCTGAGGTCATCATAGAGCGTCCTGTCGCCATAGGACTTTTTCAGGCTTATGGCCTCTATGACATGGTCGCCCAGTCTCGGACCAGGCGGAATATAGATCTCGTTGGTTTCATTGCGTTTCTGGAAGTCCTGGGACTGGAGTTCGTCGAAACGTTGCAGACGGGCCTTGCTCTTGGCGTGCCGGCCTTTTGGATTGGAGCGTACCCACTCCAGCTCCTGTTTCATCGCCTTGACCTTGGCGGCCTCCTGCTTCTGCTCCAGTTCGAGACGCTGCTCCTTCTGCTCCAGCCAGGAGGAGTAATTGCCCTCCCAGGGAATGCCGTGGCCACGGTCCAGTTCAAGAATCCAGCCGGCAACATTGTCGAGAAAGTAGCGGTCATGGGTGACGGCAACGACAGTACCGTTATATTCGTGCAGGAAGCGCTCCAGCCAGGCAACCGACTCAGCGTCGAGGTGGTTGGTGGGCTCGTCGAGCAGCAGCATGTCCGGGTGTTCCAGCAACAGTCGGCAGAGCGCAACGCGGCGGCGTTCGCCACCGGAGAGTTTGCTCACGTCCGCGTCCCAGGGCGGCAGTCGCAGGGCGTCCGCGGCGACATCCAGTTGGCGTTCGATATTGTGGCCGTCCGCAGCCTGGATAATGTTCTCCAGCTCCGCCTGCCGTTTGGCCAGGGCATCGAAGTTGGCATCGGGTTCCGCATAGGCGGCATAGACCGTATCCAACTCTGCCAACGCCTCCTTCACATGGCCCAGCGCAGCCTCCACGTTACCACGCACGTCTTTGGTTTCGTCGAGTTTGGGTTCCTGGGACAGATAACCGATCTTGATGCCTGGCTGGGGACGTGCTTCACCCTCGAACTCCGTATCCAAACCGGCCATGATTCTCAAAACCGTCGATTTACCCGCCCCGTTGAGGCCGAGCACCCCGATCTTTGCGCCGGGAAAAAAGGAGAGGGATATATCTTGGATGATTACCCGTTTGGGTGGGACGATCTTGCCCACCCGGTTCATGGTGTAGATGTATTGGGCCATTGTGTGATTTAGCTTCTTTGTGACAAACAGAGACGAAATTTAACAATCATTCTCTCACAATCGACCAGTTGGCTCATCCAATTGTGCAGTGACTATAAGAAATATATGACTTTGGTCAACCGATAGCAGTGGTCTGCGTTACTCCTTGATGAACAGAGAGGAAATCACATGTCATCGTACAAAACCCTTTTTCTACTGCTCTGTCTGCCCAGTATGTTACATGCCATGTCGTTCGAAGAAGCGAGGCACCTGCTTCAACGAAGTGGCTTCGGCGGTACAGCCGTACAGATTGAACTGCTGGTTGGTGTAACCCATGAATCTGCGGTGGAGCAGTTGGTGGCGGCGGCTGATACCGCCATCCTCCTGACGCCGCCTGAATGGGTTGATACCCCACCTCCTGACCGACGGTATCTGCGTGCTCTGAATAGTGCTGAGAAAAAGGCGCTGCGCAAACAGTGGCGGCAGCGCGGTATTGCGCTCCAGGCCTGGTGGATGCGGCAGATGCTGGCATCCGAATCGCCCCTGGCTGAACGTATGGTGCTCTTTTGGCATAACCACTTTACCTCTTCGATGAAGAAAGTGAAGTGGATTCCGCTGATTTTCCGGCAGCATGAGACGGTGCGCAGACATGCATTGGGTAATTTTCGTGACCTGCTGCAGGCGATGGCTCGGGATCCGGCAATGCTGCGTTATCTCGATGGTGCTGTAAATCGACGCAAGAATCCTAATGAGAACTTTGCCCGGGAACTGCTGGAACTCTTTACCCTGGGTGAGGGTTACTACACTGAGGTGGATATCAAGGCTGCTGCCAGGGCGTTTACCGGCTGGAGCATTGATCGGCGTAGCGGTAAATTTCGCTATTTCAGCCGCTGGCACGATGATGGGGAGAAGCTGTTTCTAGGCAGGAGAGGCCGCTTTGATGGTGATGATATTTTACGCATCCTGCTGGATCACCCCAGAACCGCGATTACCATTACAGACAAACTCTGGCGTGAGTTTATTTCACCTGTGCCTGATCCCTATGAGATCAAACGATTGGCAAAGCTTTTCAGGGAGAGTGACTATCAGTTGCGCCCTTTGTTAAAGGCGCTCTTCAATACTGACCAGTTTCGTGCTGTAGAGAATCGTGGAAGCCTGATCAAATCACCGGTTGAACTGCTGATCGGCACCCTGCATCAGTTGGAAATCAGTGTGGAGAGTGGGCGCTTGCTGGCGCTGGCGAGTCGCCGTCTCGGCCAGGATCTGTTCAACCCACCCAACGTAAAAGGTTGGCCTGGTGGAGAGTACTGGATCAATGCCGACACCCTGTTGCAGCGTCGCTGGATGATGCAGCGCCTGACAGCGGAAGACTCCCCCAAGCGTAATAAGATAACCAGCAGTATGGCGTACGCGACCTTGTCTGAATGGGAACGCCTGCTGCTGCCGTTTCCGTCATTCAGTGCGCCGTTGCAGAGTGACGATCCCTATCAAGGTCTCAGCGCGCTGTTGACCGAACCCGGCTATCAGTTGAAGTGAGGTACTGAGATGAACCGAAGAGATTTTCTCAGACTTGTGTCCGCTGCGCCTGTATGGAGTGTGATGCCGGTCTGGAGTCGTCAGGGAAACCCTGTCTTTGGACGGACGCTGCTGTTACTGGAGTTGAATGGAGGCAATGATGGGATCAATACTCTGATCCCCTATCGTGAGTCCGCATACTATCGACAGAGACCGACACTGGCATTGCCAGTGGATCAGATTCTTCAGCTCAATGAGCAGACAGGTATGCATCCGGCGCTTGAATCACTGATGCCCTTGTGGGAGGCAGGGGAGATGGCGTGGATACAGGGTTTGGGTTACCCGCAGCCTAACCGCTCGCATTTTCGTTCCATTGCGATCTGGGATAGCGCATCAGCCAGCGATGAAATTAAGAGTGAAGGTTGGCTGAGTCCTGTGGTGAAGGCTTTGCCATTACGTGATCAGAAACCATTGGATGGTATTATGATCGGACGTAATAAAGGGCCATTGGCAGGGGAGGGGATGAGGGTGGTTTCCCTCTCAGACAGCGACGTTTTTTTGCGGCGCGCCGCCTCCGTTAAGCCGGTTGGTCAAATATCGGGTAACCCGGCATTGCAACATATCCTGCAAGTGCAGCGGGAGATTGGTCACGCTGCAGCTGCCCTGCGGGAGCGTTTGACGGCGCAGACACACAGCATTGTTGATCGCTTCCCCAGCAGCCGCTTCGGTCGCGAACTTGCCCTCGCGGCACGGCTTATCATCAGCGGAGTGGATGTGCCAGTCATTAAGGTCGCCCAGAGCGGTTATGACACCCACAGTCATCAGTCAGCCAAGCATCGCCGTCTGCTCACTGAGGTAGCGAAGGGACTCGTAGCGTTTCGCTCAGTTTTGACCGAGTCGAGAGACTGGAACCGCACATTGGTGATGAGCTATGGAGAGTTTGGGCGTCGGGTGGCAGAGAATGCCAGCGCGGGTACGGATCATGGAACCGCAGCGCCATACTTCGTACTCGGCGGAGCGGTAAAGCAAGGCCTGTTTGGTGAGGCGCCCTCTCTCTCATCGCTCGATGGAGGGGATATTAGATTTACTGTCGATCTTCGGAGCTACTATGGGGCTGTGGCCTTGAAATGGTTTGGCGTGTCAGGTGACGGTATTGTCGGGAAGGGTCATAATTCCCTGGATTTTCTCCACTGACACCAACACTCTTTTTCGAGCACATCCCGGTAGAGAAAGAGAATGGCGCTAAGCGCCTGGTTCTGAGTCGATGTGGCAACATTTCTGTCGACTGCAAGATGAGACAGAAAGGCTTCAATCTCCCTGGCGCCCATCTGCTCGGGGTGGCGCTTGCCGTGATAGAGGATAAAACGTCGGATCCAGTCGACGTATGCCTGT
>JAESPE010000083.1 GCA_016756835.1 gamma proteobacterium endosymbiont of Lamellibrachia anaximandri
CGCTCGGATGCCTACTTTGCTTCCCCTCTGGCGCAAGGCACGCCGGGTAAGCAGTGCGGCCTCGCGGCTACCGGGGACTACCAGCCTTCGCTTCGCTCTCCATGGCTGGCAGCGTATGAGAAAGCCCCGGCATGATCTTTGATACAGATATTCTGATATGGGTTCAGAGGGGGAATGAGAAAGCAGCTAAGCTCATTGAAAAGGACGAAGATAGACATCTTTCAATTCAAAGCTATATGGAGTTGCTTCAAGGGGCGAAGAATAAAACTCACCACAAATACGTGAAGAATTTTATTAGTGAGTTTGAGTTCTCAATTTTACCGTTCACAGAAAATATTGGGCATCGGGCGCTGATATACGTGGAAGAATATGCTCTTTCATCAAATATGAGAGCAGGTGATGCTATTATTGCCGCTACAGCGGTTGAAAATAATATGACTCTTGTTTCTAGTAACGTAAAACATTTCAAAGCTGTCAATGAGTTGCAGCTCAAGGCATTTCGGCCATGACACACATTACAAAAGCAATTAACTTCGGACGTTTTTCCGCGGTGTTTAAGTTATGCTGAAAAAGCCTAGCACAACTTAAAACACCACTACAAAACGCCGGTTATTGCTGGCGTTAGACCCATCTCTCGTATCAAAGCATATTGATAAAAAATAGGGAATTAGAAGTATGAACGAACTTGTTTATCCACGGGAGCGCACGCTTGGTACCATCACTTTAGTGCTTGGCCTCCTTGCTTGGTTGGGACTAATCGTTGGCACCTTTGGTGGTGCACTAATAGGCCTGGCGATTGGCTTTGTGCTGTATCTATTTATTCAATCTACGTTGATAGCACACATCAAGGGTAATGGGGTTGAACTGTCAGAAACCCAGTTCCCCGACCTATATGCGCAATTCATCTCGTGTTGCGACCAACTGCAAATAAAGACGCGCCCACAGGCATACATTCTGAACGGCAATGGCGGCCTCAATGCATTTGCGACCAAATTTCTCGGTACGCAATACGTTGTACTGATGTCGGATGTAGTTGATGCAATGGACGAACATACAGACGGCGTTCGCTTTTATATTGGTCATGAACTTGGCCACTTACGCATGAAACACCTGACTGGGCATCTGCTGCGCTGGCCAGCACTGTGGTTACCACTGCTTAGCGCAGCTTATTCCCGCGCCCGCGAAAGCACATGTGATCTTCATGGGTTGGCTTGCAGTGGCTCACCCGAAGGTGCAGCAAGAGCACTTGCCGCGCTTTCGGCCGGTTCTGAACGCTGGAAGAACCTCGACGTTCCTGCCTATCTCAGCCAAATTAACCACTCGTCTGGTTTCTGGATGTCATTCCATGAATTGACCGCCGGCTACCCTTGGCTAACTAAACGCGCAGCTCGTGTGATGGATACTAAAGAGTCAATGCCAAAGCGCAATGGGTTCGCTTATCTATTGGCTGTGTTTGTTCCGTACGCCGGGCGGTTGGGTGGAGGCTTTGGCTTCCTTATAATGATTTACATCATAGTCGTTTTGGCTGCCGTGGCTATTCCTGCATACCAGGACTATACGGTCAGAGCTAAAGTTAGTGCTGCTATCGTCAACTCACAGAGTGCACGCGATTCATTGGCACATTATTATGAGTCTAACCAAGTAGTGCCTGAATCGCTCGGTGTTGCGGGTGTTGATTCAACACAATTCTCCGATGGTACCAGCTGGTCAATTGATTCCGAGAATATGGTGTTAACTGTCAGTACCAAACAAGGTGAACTTATCTTTACGCCTTCGGTCGATTCAGAAGGAGGCATTATTTGGAGTTGTAGGAACGGTGAAGGTTTAAAGCAGAGACAACTTCCGCCTTCATGCCGCGGCACCAGAAATCAATAGGTATTGACGTGGGTTGAGTTTGCATTACATTTTTGAAAAAGGAGCGCACTAACGGCTCCTTTTTTCCAGAACCGTTTTTTGTATGGATGCCGCTTTCAGTCAAGCATTGCTCTGACTTTTCCCAAAACATTTGAGGGCACTCAATCTTTTGTCATAGTGCTGTCGAGCGCTCATAAACGCCAAATCCCCAATAGTTTTTACCTGGATTAAGCGGGCCGGCCCAGCCACTTTTTAATAGTGCTTTTGCAATAGAGCGATTTAAAAAACCATGACCAATCAGGATCACAGACCCATGTTTTTCTGCAATCGCTTCAAGCCTGTTTGCACCGGACAATGCCCTCAAACGAGCTTCCCGGAGTGATTCACCATTTGATGAGTATCCCAAAAACCATAACACTCGAAACAATAAAGCCCAAACATTAAGAGGCAGCTTTGGGCTTGGCCAATTGGCAGAGGGCAGTTCCATCTCTCTGAATATCGACGCTTCAAAATCCACCACATCGACCCCCAACATTTCTGCTGACTCAATGGAACGCGGCAGATCGCTGCAGACAACAGCATTGCAGTCAGCGGCTATTTCAACAGCTTTATCGGATGGCCTTTGTGACCTTTTCAAACCGGCAGAATTGTATAATTTGATCCAATGACGGAGTTCACTCGCCCTCAAGCGACCCAACTCGGGAACATCGGGTTTGCCGTGTCTCAACAGAACTATCCGCATGCACTAAAATCCTCAATCGGCCACGTCACCCGGAAAGAGAGAACATCCATTACTAAACATTCCAAGGCTCAGCCGGTCTGATCAGGCCAACAACTGATCCAATACGTCGATCACTCGTGCCGCCGGCATCTCTTGAAGGCAGGCGCTAAAACTCGCCTTGTGCCGGTCGCACCCCTCTTCGCGACAGGGCACGCAATCCTGCTCATAGTGCGGCTGCAGCAATAGGACGTTGCCCTGCCGCTGGCATTCACTTGAGACCATGAAGAAAGGCGGTTTCTCCGAATCATAATCCTTGGGCCAGGGTCCCCACTTCACAGGATTACTCGGGCCATAGAGGGCCAGGGTGGGGATACCATTGGCAGCGGCCAGATGGGTCATGGCGGTATCCGGACCGATAAAGCAACGGGCGCGGGAGAGCAACATGGAGAGTTCACCGAAACCGAAGCGGGCCGAAGCATCCATCACCTCATCAGGATAGCCTGCAGCCAGCTCCCTGCAGAATGCCCGTTCCTCCGCCTCCGGTCCACCGGTAATGACTATGCGCAGACCGCGTTGTGCGAGGGCATCCACCACGCTCTCCCAGCCTGCCTTTGTCCAGCGTTTGTAGTGCCACATGGGAAAGGGGTGGATAACGGCAAAAGGTTGGAGAGCCGGATCAAACCCCAGGACTTCACCGAGCCGGGATTCGCCGGCCGCCGCCCTTGGCGGCACCACGTTCCTCAGCGGTTCGATGCCGAGCACCCGAGCCAGCATCAGGTTCTGTTCCACCGTATGCGTGTAGACGTTGTCGAGCAGAACCCAACCCTGATTGGTCCAGCGTTTCCAGCGATTTTGTGGCCGCAGATCCGGTACCAGACCAACCCGTTGCGGCGCCGCCAACAGCCCGTAGATATTGGGGCGGTCCCCGGCCAGGGTGGAGGCGGCGAGATCGTAGCGCCGGAAGATACGCCGCAGCAGTTGCCAATACTGCCCCCG
This sequence comes from gamma proteobacterium endosymbiont of Lamellibrachia anaximandri, assembly GCA_016756835.1. GTDB lineage: Bacteria > Pseudomonadota > Gammaproteobacteria > Chromatiales > Chromatiaceae > QGON01. The sequence continues at coordinate 3,572 of JAESPE010000083.1, forward strand.
ATCCGGGTGCTCCTCAATCTCGATCATCTCGTCGAGATCCGAATTACCTTCCAGCATGTTCCCCTTGCGGGCATAGACCAACACATCGATGGTGGCTTCCGGCCAGGCACGACGCAGGCTACGCAGCAGAGGAGTGGCGAGCAGTACGTCACCGATCTGGCGGGTGGCGATAAGCAGCACCCGGCGGGGTACCCTGCGCTTGGCGGCAGCCAACGGCTGGAAATATGGCAGTTCAACCATCTATTACCACCTCCTCATCCAGATACTGGCTGACGCCTCGTTCCGCCACCGGATCACGCTGCCCGGCCAAGGCGTCTTCAAGCCGTTTTACGTTTTCGGGCTCCAGGTCTCTGGAGTGTTCCCGGTGCCACAGGTGCAATACAGGTACAGCATAGTGACCATCCTTGCGTTGACAGCCCCTGGCCATCAGGCGCACCACCAGATCCGCGTCTTCATGCCCCCAACCCTGGTAGCTCTCATCGAATCCGTTGACCCGCAAAAAATCATCCTTCCAGATCCCCAGATTACAGGAGCGGGCTCCCTGCCACTTCCCGGCACGGCGTTTGCGCCAGTTCGCATCCCCTACACGCAGCAGGGGGAGAAGCCGGTTGACTTCACCCCGGAATCGGGCACCCAGCCAGCGGGACAGGTTCCAACCAGCAGGTTCGGCTCTCCCATCGAGTACACGGGCGCTCAGTGTCTGATTCATCAACATGCGGTTACCCGCCAGGAACCAGCCCGATTCCGCCAACATCCCGTGGCGCGCGATGAAGTCGGGAAAGGCCAGACAATCCCCGTCCAGGAACAGAAGATAGTTCCCGCTTGCCCGCGCCGCCGCCCGGTTGCGTGCGCCAGCCGCACGAAAGCCGTTATCGGCCTGCCACACATGGTGTACAGGGAACGGCGCTTGGCTCTGCCAGCTGCGCACTACATCTGCCGTCTCCGGCCCCGAACCGTCGTCGGCCACGATCACCTCCAGGGGCGGGACCTCCTGACGTGCCAGGGAAGCAAGCACCCGTTCCAGCGCCTTCGGCCACTGGTAGGTGACGACTATGACGCTCACCGCTGGCGTCATGGTGGACTCACTCACCATCCGGAGCGCCGTGCGACTCATCGGCCTGGCGCTGCTGCAGGTAGTGCAGCTTCACGTATTTGTAGTAGACCCCCTCCGCATTGGAGACTGCGAGCAGAAAGCCCTCCCGCCCGTCGAGAAAACCGGCTTTGAAAAGCCAGGTACGAAGGAAGGCCCAACAGCCTCGCAGCACCGCCCGGCCAACGCTCCCCTTCCTGCCTTGTGCCAGCAGTCTCTCCGCCCCCGCGCTGGAGTAGCGGTTGACCTTGTCCAGCACCTGTTCCAGCGAGTCGAAACTCTGATGTTGCAGGGGAAAACGCAAGCGCCCGGCCGCCCCCCTGAACAGCAGGCGTTCGTGCACCAGATCATTGCTGAACTCCGCACTGCCACGGCGAAACAGTCGCGCCACATAGTCGGGCCACCAGCCGCTGTGTTGTATCTCCCGGCCACAATAGGAGGAGAGCCGCGGCATCTCATAGACACTCTCTCCGCCTTCACCACGAATCACCGTTTCAATCTCGGTACGCAACGATTCGCTGACCCGTTCATCGGCATCCAGGGAGAGTACCCAGTCACCGGTGGCATAAGCCAGGACGCGATTTTTCTGCACACCAAAACCCTGCCAGTCGCTATCGACATATACCCTGTCGGTATACTCTCGGCAGATCTCTGGAGTCCCATCATCACTGCCGGAGTCGAGCACCACGATCTCGTCCGCCCAGCTAACCGACTCCAGGCAGGGCCGGATTCGAGCCGCCTCGTCGCGCACGATGATGACCACGCTCAATTTGCTCACATCCATATTCGCTTTTCAGATTGGACAAATCCAGCAGACAAGGATCCCGTCGACATCCCGAAGTGGATAAACAGCACCATCATTGTTGTGCTCATATCGAAGGTTATTTCCTGATCAAGCGGTAGTGTTTCTTGCTCAGTTCCACATTGAACCAGCCTTCCAGTTTCATCGCCAGGCGGTGTTTGCGCTCCTTGCGCGTGGGTTGGTGGCTGGAGTCGGGGGCAAAGTGTTTCTCCGCCTCCGCAGCCAGCCAGGGTTGAACCACCGCAGGATGGCTGCCCTCAAAAGGCCTGACCGCCTGAGGGTCGATGGCATAGGTTTCGAACTTCGGCGGCTCATGCCCCCAATAGCGGCTCACCTGCTGGATCTTCTCCCGCATACGCGCCGCACTGCGTACATGGCCGTAATGGTAGATCGGCGCACCGGCCAGGGCCGCCTTTGGGTAACGCCCCTGCTTGTTCTTATCCATAACCACGAAGAAAAGACCGTCCGGGGAGTAGTTGCGAACCGTGTTGCGGATGATGCGCGGAGCCCGGCGGTACCAGCCGGGACTGATCGCCACCCAGTCGGGGCTGCCGTAAAAGTGGTGATAATCGAAGACCAGGGCCTCTACCGCCGGATCGTCCAGGTGGCGTTCCATGGTAGCGCGGATAGTTTCCAGATCCTGCTCATGCAGCACCTCGTCACCCTCCAGGTAGAAGGCCCAGTCGCCGCTGCAGTTGAACTGGGCGATCATCTTCTGCTGCGCGTAGACATAACCCCGGTCCTGCATGGCCTCATTCCAACGGGTATCGATGATACGGATCTTCCCGCTGCCGATAGCCTCGATACGCTCTCGGGTACCATCGCTGCTTTCACCCAAGGCGATGACAAACTCATCGCAGATCGGCAATACCGAACGAATGCTCTCCTCGAACGGATATCCCAAAAGGACCCCGTTGCGCAAAAAGGTAAACCCGCTAATCTTCATGATGACTCCTGCTGCTGGTTCCCATCTAAGCTTCCTCTGACATCAACTGCGCAAGACAGGCAAAGACCGTCTCGGGCGCCAACGAATCAAAACAGACCGGATCTCCCCCAGCCGCCTCAGCATAAACACATGTCCGTTTCAAACAGGGGGCGCAATCGAAATCGACCTCAAGATTTACCTGGGATTCTCCAACTACGCCCGTGAGTGAAGGTCGGGTGGGGCCGTAGAGAATGACAGCGGGTACGCCAAGCGCGCCGGTCAGATGCGCCAGACCGGTATCCACTGCGGCTACACCACGCGCACCGGCAATCACACCGGCAAGTCCTGCGAGATCGAGTTTTGGCAGCACTTCTGCATTGCCCATGTCTTCAGAGAGCCGCCCTGCCCGTTGCCTTTCCACATCACTCCCCCAAGGCAGAAAGACCTTCAACCCGGCGTTACCGGCAAGTCGGATCAGCGCCCGCCAATCATGCTCCGGGTAGTGTTTGCTCTGCCAGGTCGTGCCATGCAGAAGCAGCAGATAGGGCTCATCCGTCAGCTGCTGTTGAAAACGCCCGCCGTCGATACCGTAATCCGGATCAGACCCCGGCATGGGATAACCCAGCGCGTGGGCGAACAGTTGGCGCACCCGGGTAATCGCATGCAATCCCTTGGGAATATAGAGCGGATGGGAGTAAGCCAGCGCCGCCAGCGGTTCCCGGGCCGAACTCTGATCCAGACCAAACCTTGGGCCGTGGGTTTTTACCGTAATAAAGGCACTCTTCAGCAGACCCTGAGCATCGATCACCGCATCGTAACGCCGCGCCCTGACTGCCGACTTGAAGGCTCGCCACTCTCCACTACGCCATGTCTTCACCACCGAGCGACGCCAGCGGCGCATGGCCACGGGTATCACTTTGTCCACCGCCGGATGCCATGCAGGAATTTCGGCAAAGGCCTCCTCCACCACCCAATCGAAGCGGATATCCGGCAGTGCTGCCGCCGCATCCGTCAACGCAGGCAGTGTGTGGACCACGTCTCCCAAAGAGGAGGTTTTGATGACCAGCACCCTCATTGGGGCAACCCGTCCAGCGCCTTGGAGACCATCTCCACCGGCATCTTCTGCAGACAATCAAGATGCCCCAGGGGACACTCCCTTTTGAAACAGGGGCTGCAGTCGACCCCCAGACGAACGATCTGTGAGCGCCTGTTCAACGGCGGGGTAAAACCAGGATCAGTGGAACCATAGACCGCCACCAGCCGCTGGTTGAGCGCAGCGGCAACATGCATCAGGCCGGAGTCATTACTCACTACCGCATCAGCCAGTGAAAGCAGATCCACCGCCTGTGCAAGGCTGGTGCGACCACTCAGGTCGACACAGCAACCCCCCGCCACCCGGTTGACCGCTTCACACACCGGCCGGTCTTTTTCGGAACCGAACAGCCAGACGTCCCAACCCGACTCGATCCGCTGCCTTGCCAGCTCACCATAACTGCCCTCGGGCCAGCGCTTTGAAGGGCCGAACTCCGCCCCTGGGCAGAGTGCCAACAGCGGGCGTGACCCCTTCTGCAGACCGAGATCCGACATCGCCTGCTGCACGTCCGCCACCTGCACCTCCAGCGCCGGAGGGGGTATCTCCGGCAGACCGGATTCATCTGCAGGAAAGGCCAGCGCAACAAACCGCTGCACGGTCATGGTCAGATGCTGCTTGTCGAGTTTGCGAAAATCATTCAGCAGACCGTAGCGCATCTCTCCCAACCAGCCGGTACGTTGCGGGATACGGGCAAAAAACGGCACCAGCGCGGATTTAAGGGAATTGGGCAACAGGATCGCCTGTCCATAGCGCCCACGCAAGAGACGACCCAGGCGCCAGCGATCCATCAGCCCCAGGCGTCCATGCCCGACGGGCATGTCGATCGCTTCATCGACCTCTGGCATACGCGAAAGCAGCGGACGGCTCCAGGCGGGCGCAAGCACGTCGATCGCAACAGATGGGGAGCGCTGTTTCAGCGCCTTGAACAGGCTCTGCGCCATAACCATGTCGCCGGCCCAAGACGGGCCGACCACAAGTAAACGGGCAGAGGGGGAGTGGGCTGAACCCAACGGAAACGCAGCGGGATCAGTCAGTCAATTGATATTGCGCGCCACAATAGGGGCAGACCGCACTACCGGTTTTTTCGATGGGCAGGAATACCTTCGGGTGCATGCTTGCAACAGCATCACTGGTACGGGGGCAGCTCAACGGCAGATCGTTGCGCGATACCTTGATCACTTCCTGTCCATAGGACTGGGTACTTGCTTGTGTCATGGGCTTACTCTCCTGCGGCCACCCTCGCGGGCCATTAAAGATTGAGCGGAATTATACCAGTGACAGCCACTCCGGGTTCTGTTCCCGGCGGCCATGCACCTGGTCGAAATACATCGTCTGCAACTTCTCGGTAATCGGTCCGCGACTGCCGCTGCCGATGGCCCGGTTGTCCACCTCCCGAATCGGCGTGACCTCCGCAGCCGTGCCGGTAAAGAAAGCCTCGTCGGCAATATAGACTTCATCGCGGGTAATACGCTTTTCGACCACAGGAATATCCAGCTCCTGCGCCAGACTCATCACCGTACGACGGGTGATGCCGTCCAGTGCGGAGGTCAGATCCGGCGTGTAGATCACTCCGTCACGAACGATGAAGATGTTCTCGCCGCTTCCCTCCATGACAAAACCGTTGGCATCCAACAGCAATGCCTCATCGTAGCCGTCATGCAGCGCCTCCTGCAGTGCCATCATGGAGTTCATATAGTTGCCGTTGGCCTTGGCGCGGCACATGGTGGCGTTGACATGGTGACGGGTGAAGGAACTGACACGAATACGGATGCCCTTGTTGATGCCGTCATCCCCCAGATAGGCGCCCCACTCCCAGGCCGCCGCCATGACGTGAACCTTGAGATTGTCGGCGCGCAGCCCCATACCCTCGGAACCGTAAAAGCACATGGGTCGGAGGTAGGCAGAATCCAGATTGTTTTCACGCACCACTGCCCGCTGGGCCTCGTTGAGGGTGTCACGATCGAAGGGCATCGGCATACCGAGGATATGGGCGGAGTTGAACAGCCGGTCAGTATGTTCCTGCAAGCGGAATATCGACGTCCCCTGTTCGGCATGATAGGCGCGCACCCCTTCGAATACCCCCATCCCGTAGTGGAGGGTATGGGTGAGCACATGGATCTTGGCTTCGCGCCAAGGCACCATCTCGCCATCCAGCCAGATGACTCCGTCGCGATCCGCCATTGTCGACATCATTGTTCGTCTCTCAATTCAATTTAGTTTATTGGGGGCGGAGTTTCATGGTGCGCGCAGCGCACCCTACCTCTATATGGTTCCAGACCCCGTCGCCATCAATGCATTTGACTCAGCCCTGCATCAGGGAAAACCAGGTCTCCTTCACCAACGCACGTTCACCCAGCAGCTCATCATCATCAATCAGGGCGGGCTGATCCATCAATGCATTGCGGTGGTATCTGGCACGAAACACCCGGTAGGCCTCCGCCAGCTTTTCGGCAGCGTCGCCCTCCAGCAAACCCAGCCGGGAGAGAGTCTCCAGCAGACGGACATTGTCCGTCCAGGCCAGCAGGTCCGGGTAGTCACGCACCCATCGCAGGACCGCGTATTGAACCATAAATTCGATGTCGACGATACCGCCAACCCCCTGCTTCAGGTCGAAGCGGCCTCTGCCGCTTTTATCCAGATTATCCCGCATCTTCTCGCGCATCTTTACCACTTCGGCACGCAAAACCTCCGGCTCTTGCCCCTGGTTTAGGATATCCCTTCGCACCGCCTCGAAACGCGCTTTCACCTTAACGTCCCCGGCAACCACCCGCGCCCGGATCAATGCCTGATGCTCCCAGACCCAGGCGCTCTCTTGCTGGTAGGCCTCAAAGGTATCCATGGAGCTGACCATCATGCCGGAGTTACCGTTCGGCCGCAGCCGCATATCCACCTCGTAGAGAGTACCCAACGGGGTCAGGGTGGTGAAGAGTGAAATGATGCGCTGAGCCAGGCGGGCGAAGAAAACATCCACCGAGATGGGACTCTCGCCGTCGGTCATGGCATGCGTATCATCGATGCCGTGCAGAAAGACCATATCCAGATCCGAGCCGTAACCCAACTCGATGCCCCCCAGCTTGCCGTAACCCACCACGGCAAAACCTGTCTCATCCGCCTCCAGCCCCGCCGGACGGCCATACCGCTGCACCGTATAGTGCCAGGCCAGCTCGATCACCTTTGCCACCACGGTCTCGGCAATGGCACTCAGGTAGTCGCTGACCACCATCAGCGGAATACGGCCGGTGATATCCGCCGCCGCCACCCGCAGCTTATTACTCTGGGCAAACTGGCGCAGACGATCCATCTGCTGTTCCAAATCGTCCTCGTCCACCCCCCCTAGCAAGGTGTTGAGTTCGGTCATCAACTCCTGCTGCTTCAATGGCGAGTAGAGACGGCGGGGATCGAGCAGTTCGTCCAACAGGATGGGATGGCGGGTCAGCAGCTTGGCGATCCAGGGACTGATTCCACTGAGATGCACCAGCTGGGAGAGCACGATAGGACTCTCCACCAGCAGGGCGATGTAGGCGGTACGCCGCACGATCGACTCCAACAGACCGAGCACAGGCTCCAGCGCCACATCGGATTGATCGATACTTCCCACCGCTTCGAGCAGCAGCGGCATCAAACGGTCGATGCGCTCCAACCCTTTGGCGCCCATTTTTCTGCAACCATGACAACCGCGAAACAGGGCGATCCTCTCCAACGCCTTGCTTCCGCCCTCGAAACCGGCCTCCTCCAGCGCCGCGATAGCATCGGCCTCATCCAGCGTATCTTTCCAGACCCCAATCAACAGCTGTGCATCTTCGTCGCCATCAGTCTGAGGGGCGGCAAACACCATATCGAAATGGCCCTGCACCCGCTGACGATGGCTGGACAGTTCTGTCTCAAACGCTGCCCAGTCCGCAAAATTCATCGCCCGGGCCAAACGCAATCTGCCGGCATCATCTGTCGGCAGAAGATGGCTTTGTCGGTCAGCCCAGGCCTGGATGCGATTCTCTACCAAGCGAAGAAATTCATAGGCTTCCGTCAATTCACGCACCACATATTCGGGCAGATGGTTTCGCTCTGCCAGCAGTTGCAGCACCGGCAGGATAGGGCGGATCTGTAGATCCACATCCCGGCCACCACGGATCAACTGGAAGGCCTGGCCGATGAATTCAATCTCCCGGATACCTCCCTGACCGAGCTTGACATTGGCGTCCATCCCTTTTTTATGCAGTTCCCGGCTGATCAGTATCTTCATCTCGCGCAGGGATTCGATGACCCCGAAGTCGAGATAGCGCCGGTAGACGAAAGGACGCAACATCTCAATCAACCGCTCACCTGCCACAAGGTCACCCGCCACCACCCGCGCCTTGATCATGGCGTAACGTTCCCACTCCCGCGCCTGGGACTCGTAGTAAGCCTCCAGGGCATCGAAACTCATGGCAAGGGGACCGGCACTGCCGAAGGGACGCAAACGGGTATCGACCCGAAAAACAAAACCATCCGCATTGACGGTATCAAGTGCCTGTACCAGACGCTGGCAGAGACGGATAAAGAACTGCTCATTGGTCTGGAAGCGTCCACCATCGGTCTGCCCCATCTCCGGATAGCAGAAGATCAGGTCGATATCGGAAGAGAGATTGAGTTCCCGCGCCCCCAGCTTGCCCATACCGAGAACCACCAGCGGTTGAGCCTCACCCGCTTCGTTGCGCGGCGTCCCCATCTCGGTGCAGGTCCATTCATAGAGCAGAGAGAGGGTAAGCTCGATAGCGGCATCAGCGAGGGCCGACAGGTCTTCCAATGTCTCTGCAAGTGGCGCCCAGCCAGCGATATCGCGCCAGATGATGCGTACCATCTGAACACGGCGAAATAACCGCAGGCACTTGTGCAGGGTGGGTTCATCAGAAACATCCCGCAAGGCTTCACTGAGCTCGCCGGCCATCTCGCCATCGGCAAAACTGCGTGTCAGATCACCTTCGGTGTAGAGCGAGGGCAGCAGATTTTCATCCCGCAAGCAGCTCTGTAAAACGTACTGACTCGCCTCCCAGACCGACTTCAACGCGGTGAGAAACTCGGCATCCGCCGCAATCTCAGCCCCCTTCTCGCCAACCTGTTCCAGCCACCTCTGCCAGTCGGACTCGACCTGCTGCTGTAGTAATTCCGGGGAAGGCGCATCCATCGTAGACTCCTGGGCTGGCGATGATAGCTTCGCCAAGACGATATTGAAGGCACTTTGATACAGCAACTCGCAGGCCGGTTCAAGTTTGCGGAACCGGCACCCCATGCCTTCAGACCAGCCTCAAGTTGCCCGATCCGCAAGCTTGATCGGGCCTACGGCGAAACAATAACGCCATGCCCCGACAGCCAGGCACGATCCAACTCCCAGTGCACGCGTTTGATCTCAGGATCGGAAACGACCAGATCCCGCGCCTTGGTCTGGACCTTGGCCAGGTTTTTCTGAACCTTCTGAAATTCAGCACTGGCAGGGCTTTTGCCCGCCACCTGAGGAAAGAGGATACCCAGCACCCGCGCCACCGGCACCTCCGTGGATCTTGGCGAACTCATCACCGCAATGCCATTGCTGATGCGCAACACACGAAAGGCATAAGGGAACGCGGCAATCTCCTCATCCGCCTCCAGCAGATCATTCAGGTCGGAAGCCTTGGGATCCTCGTAGAGAAAAAGCACCAGCAGAGCCAGCACAAAGATACCAAGACCTATCGCATAGTTTCGGGTTCCGCGATCCATAATCAACGCCCTAATATAAAACAGTGATAATCAAGACTAGCAATCCGATGGGAACAGTGCCTTGCGAATTTTCAACGGCAATGCCTTACGCTCTATGCAGGATTCACTCGGCCAATGTATGAAAAGAGATCATTCCAGACCAATGACAAGGTCTATGAAGAGTAGACTTCGCAGAACCCGATCCACCTTGGCTGGGTCGGGATGATAAATACTCCAGCGGTGCCGTTTCTCTCGGCTTCAGTCCCAGAGCGCCAGAATCGTGGCCATCGCGCGGGTGAATTCGTCGAAGGAGTGGGGTTTTACAATGTAGTCGTCGACATCGTATTCGAACGCGGCGGCCCGGTCTTTCGGCTCATTGGACGACGTCAGAACAATGATGTGAAGTTCTTTGAGTTCGGGATCGCTACGCAGCTCACGCAAAAACTCAATGCCGCTCATCTTGGGAAGATTGAGATCCAGAAGGATGAGCGCAGGCGGTGGCGATATCCTTTCGAACCCGCCCTCTCCTCGTAGCATGCTGAGTGCTTCCAGGCCGGTTCGGGCGATATGCAGAGGGTTGCTGACTTTGTTCTTCTTCAGGGCACGCTGGACAGTCATGATATCGACCCTGTCGTCCTCGATCAGCAATATTGTCTCGTCTCTGTTCAACATAGCTCGCTATTCCCGGTCTGATACCTTGTTTTCATTTCCGGCCCCACTACTCAGAAGAACGGTTCTTCGGCCAGGTGAAGTAGAAACACGCTCCCTCTCCGACAGCAGACTCCAATCTTATTGTGCCTCCATGCTCTTCCACAATCTTCTTGACCAAAGCCAAGCCGATACCTGTGCTGCTTTCGAAGTCACTCGACTCCAGAACCTGAAACATCATAAAGACTTTGTTGTGATATTCCGGCGCTATCCCCTTGCCGTCGTCGCACACGGAGAATTGATAGACATCTCCATAACTTTCACCCTTTACCCGGATCTTTCCCTTATCTCCGCCATGGTGTTTCAGACTGTTACTGATCAGGTTGGAGAACACCTGGCCGAGCTGGAGCCGGTCAACGTGCATGGTCGGCATTTCACCCTTGATCTTAATCGTGAACCCATTGGGAGGGGAGAGTGAATCGATAATCTCGTCGACCAGCTCTCGGATATCGACCTGATTCTCTGAGTCAGCTGTCTTCCCAACCCGGGAATACTCCAACAGCCCTTCGATCAGATCATGCATCCGCCGTACGCGGTCGCGGAGCAGGGCGAGCTGCTCCCTCGATGCATCATCCAGTTTGTCAGCGAGATCCTCCTGGATCCACTGAGCGAGGTTGCTCACCGCCCGCAAGGGAGCCTTAAGGTCGTGAGATGTCACGTAAGCGAACTGTTCGAGATACTGAGCCCTTCGTTCCGCCTCGGCCGTACGGTAGGCGACACGATGCTCCAGCGTCTCGTTCAGGTTCTGCAGTTCCTGCTCGGCGGATTTACGATCAACCACTTCCCGGTTCAGGGCCTGTACAGCCTCCCACAACTGTGACGTTCTCTCTTCGACCTCCAGTCGCACCTGCCTGGCCCGCCCCACAAGGGTTACCACGTAGGTGATAAGCAGGACGGTAAAAGCGATACCTCCAAAGAGGATGATCCAGCTGCCCCATGTTTCGGCCTGGAATTTGTCGGCGGCAGGATTGCACACCACCTCCCACTGTTGGGCTCCGACCGAGATCCTTTGACTATAGGTTATCTCCGAAATATCGGCCTCGGTATCGGGCGCCCGGCCCTCTCTCATCCGGGAGAGATGGGTATAGATCAGCTGTCCATCCCCTGTCGAGGATCCCTGGTAGAAGTGAAGATCGACCCCTCCAGAACGAAGACTCTCCAGAGCCCGCTCGACAATATCGCCGATACTGAAAATGCCGATGGCAAATCCTCTGATCCCGGGGGATGCCAGAGCCGGATCATCTTCCTGTTTTTCGTTCTTGAAGAAGACAGGAACCGCCACCATGACGCCTGTCTTCTCACCGGTTTCGTCCATGAGGGGGAAACCGGGAGAGACCTGGAGTCTTTGGGTGAGTTCCGCCTCCCCCAACAGGGTTGAAACGATCGGATTGGCGCCCACGTTGAAGCCCAATGCCTCTTTGTTGTTCTGATAGGGCTGGATGTAGAGGACAGGATAGTATACGGGCCGATCACGGCTCTCGATCAGCTTGCCTGAAAGGTCATCCTCCGTGATCCGGAAGGGGGGGAAACTTTGCTGAGCCTCCCTGATGAAAGCGGACCGGTTCTCGGCGAGCACCACAGGCACCCACTCCAAGGCATTGATGCCTGCCTGGCGTTTCAGGGGCGGACCCACGAATTTACGGAACTCCCGGCGGTCCACGACCTCCGACGCCTCAAAAAAGCTGGCAATATCCTGGACTATCCCGAGGGAGTGTTTGAGCTCCCTCTGGACGACCAATATACGATCCTGGGCTGCCTCGCGGAATGCGATTTCAACCTGACCTCTCTCCCAGCCCAGGGATTGTATAAATGCGGCAAGCGTCAGCAACACGCCAATCATGGCAACCAGCGCAACGGGAAAGTAGCCCCACCAGATCGACTTTGCAACCTGCACCTTCTCAAGAGACGCCCAGCTGGCCAACCTTGCGAGGACTCTCTCCGTCACGCGCCGTTTCATCTCAGGATTTGGCCGGAAAGTGGCGGGCGATTGTATTGCTGATGTGCATCAGAATCTCATCCATCGCCTCTTCGATTTCGCCGTTGATGACCAACGGGGTCTTATCCTTCTCTGATTCCAAAACCAGATAGGATTGCAGTGTCCATATCTGGTCGAGTTGTTTCAGGTAACGGGATGAGGCGCGCTCGGGTTGCTCCCGCTCTCGATGTTTAAGGCGTTTTGCAAGCGTCTTTTTGTGGGGAACGACCAGCATCAGGGGAATGACGATGGCCTGGTCCCGGGCGATGTCCAGTTCGAGTTTCGAAGGTAACACATAGACGCCATCGACGATCAGGTCGTGGCTCTCCTTGACGGCCCGGTAAATGGTCGCTTCCAGGCCATGCTTGACTATCTTGAACTGGGAGAGAAAACCGCGGATCACCTCTGTGCGATTAGGTTCAGACGCTTGTTCGCTGTCTGTCGCCAGTCCCCGCCAAGCCTCAAAACTTGAATAGGAGAGGGTGGGGATCTCTGCCGGCGGAAGATAACAGCGAACGATCTCCCGCATCATATCGGTAGATTGGGTTCTGACAATATTCAACTGATAGGCCAGTTCCGTTGTCAGTGTGCTCTTGCCCGTGCCTGTTATGCCTCCAACCAGAACGATCAAAGGAAGGCCACTGTCTTTGAACCGCCGCCAGGAGAGAAACCGGTCAGCGGCCGCTTGGGAGCAATGCGTCGCCAGGCGCTCATACACAATCTTCCTGAGGACGACATGATCGATAACCGTCTCTTCCCCCTTCTTCAGGGACTCGTGTACCTGTTTCGCGGTCTCCAGCGCGTCTGCGCGATCGATGGCACAGGCCTGCAGTGAACGAGAGAGTATGCCTGCTGAAAAAGGGACCTCATCGGTAGCGGTCTGAACCATAATCTGCCGTTCCCGAGATGAGCCCAGGTCGTAAGATTTTGCCAGCGACGATCCAAAGCGTTTCCGTACTTCAGCGGAGACCCGCTCTCTGAGCGTGTCGGTTGTGATTTTTCCCTTATTCTCAATATTGCTGCGAATAGACTGGGCAACCAGGTAGGCATCCTGAAATGAAAGGCCGGCGCGCACAAGGGACTCCACCAGCACCCCCCGCAGGAAGGGGATACTCTCGCCGCTGGCACTCTCGATCACAAGTGAGTCTTCGACCTCGTGAAAGATTTTGGGACATCCCAGTCCCCAAAATCGACTCGGCCTTCGACAGCCTGTTTGTGCCCCGGCCGTCCCG
>JAESPE010000084.1 GCA_016756835.1 gamma proteobacterium endosymbiont of Lamellibrachia anaximandri
GCTTGCGAGGTTGTCGCGTAGTGCCAGTGACCGGGACGGCCGGGGCACAAACAGGCTGTCGAAGGCCGAGTCGATTTTGGGGACTGGGATGTCCCAAAATCTTTCACGAGGTCGAAGACTCACTTGAAGCAGTGGGGTGGCTGGGGTGCCGATGGCAAGAAACGGGCAAAGAAGCAGAACGGTCGGTTGCTTATGGGAAAAACGTGGGATGAGATGCCTTCTCTATCACCTGTGATGCAACAAGGCATGGTGATTTAGCTTACCGGTTATTCAGGATGAGCTGCTCTAATTCTGATTTTCAGGTTCTATGATTTAGTAATTTTAGGGCCAATATATAGGATGGATATAGTTTCATCTTCAGCTTTCACAGGCCAAGTGAAGTGGATACGATACTGAGGTGATTTGATCTTTCCATGAAATGGAGCAAATATTTTTTCCGATGGGTTATTAGGATCTTTAAATTTCAGTTTTTCTTCAAATGTTCAGGGCTATTTACATTGTCATTATAAATCCACCCCTCATTTCCCGTGTTATAAGGCGGGTCGATATAGATACATTTCACCTTGCCCGCATAACGCGGCAGCAGTGCTTTAAGCGCATGCAGGTTATCACCTTGAACAATCAGGTTGCCGCTATCGGGGTCACCATGTGAAAGCTCGGCCACCGGCTCCAGCAGGCGAGTGGGCACCTCCTTATGGTGTTTTACAACAGCTTTTTTTCCGATCCAGTCCAGTGTGGGCATAGGTTTCTCTTACTCTTTTCCAGGGTCTGTTATCGCCCCAATTCGTCCTTTCAGAATTGGCAGGCGAGCTTGGCTTGCTCTGTCAGATGGCATGTGTCCTGCCAACGCCTCTAAAAAAGCACGCGACTCAAGCAGTTCTGAAAACCGCTGGGCCAGATAAGCCTTTAGTGCCGGTTCGCAGGTGGCCACTTCTTCTGCAATCTCCGGTCGCCCATCAAGCACGGCAACCAGATCCTCTATGTCATGGCTCAACAGGTAGTCGCCCTGGCCACGACCATCGAAGGCCTCCAGTTTGGTTGCCAGAAAGTAGGGTGCTGACACCATACGGACATTGAGACCATTCGGCAGTGCCCTCTCCACAGCCGCTTTTGCTGCCAGTGCATACCATCGATTCGAGAACCCAAGGATATCCGAATCTATTGGCATCACATCCAGAATAACCTCTTGGGATACCCAGCGGCAAAGCACATTGGAGGTGGCATCTTCGACAAATCCTCTGCTTCGTAAGCGCTCCCCCAGTTGATAGTAGTCTGACCGGGAAGCGACCTCGGTAATCACATCAACATCGCGGGTTACGCGAACAGGAGGTGCTGCCGGATCGGTTATCAGTAGCCCTGTAGCACAACCGCCAACAAAGACTAACTCATCAGCCAGTGAACCGAGCCGTTCCACAGCAGACATCAGGATTTCGACGTTGGGATTCTGTACTCTAGCCATATTGAGCTAACCGATCCTTAAGCAGCTTTACTGACAGTTCGCGCTCCCGAGTACGCCCTCCACGAATGGCATCCACTAAGGCTAATAATTCATACAGATCAGAATCACGCCTCGCTGCATAGGAAGCCGATTTGTACAGAGGAGAAAACCCCTCTCCCCGTACTTCACCTTCAGCATCAGGCCAGACTGGGGGATACTCTTCAGAGATGACAAAGGCATCTTGCAGTGGTGAAACGGCATGAGCTGTCGGCATGCCCCGAACAATCCCACTACGTTCAGGCACGAAGGCGTATCTGATCCCATGTATCAGGAACTCTTCCAGATTGCGCACCGAAGGTACTACGCGATCTTCATCCTGGATAGCCAGCCGGGCAGCAATAGCCCGCTTGGCTGCAGCATGGACTTCAGACGAACTCATGCCCAGCTCAAATGCCAATGAGCCATAGCTCAACCGCTTATCCTCTATGGCGATAAGTTTGAGAAGAAACAGAATGTCCTGAGGTTTAAGATTCACTGCATATTGCCTGTTCGCGATTCGCGAATATAGAATAGCCTATTTGGTATTTTATGCAATACAGTATTTTTTCGGATTTAAACCCGCACCTCATCACTTAGATATCCACAACCAGGTCTGGCTTAAAGTCAAAATTCAGCGCATGCGGAACATAACCACGGAGATTGCAGATCACACGTGTACCGAAAACCTCATAATCGAATGAGTCATGCGTATGCCCATGAACCCAGAGTGCGGTCCGATCACCATCCATCAATGTCTCAAGATTGCTGGCGAAGGCGGGGGTGAGCAGACTTGTGGCAAAGCGGCGAGGCACCGACCGTGATGAGGGTACGTGATGGGTCACGATTACCGTCTTGCCTGCAAATGGTTCTGCCAGACGGCTCTCCAGCCAGCTCCGACTTGTCTGGTGTAGCTCAATAGAACTATCGGGAGTAAAACGCTTGCCGCTATTTTGAATGACCGCAAAATCATTCATACCCTTTCTCGTCCGCTGTATGGAAAAATACTTTTCGCTCTCTCCAAACAGGGCAAAATCTGTCCACAGAACACTACCCAGAAACCGTACTCCATCGATAACCAACTGGTCATCATTAAGAATGTGGATATGGGCTGACGCACAAGCCTTCAACTCATCGATTAAGGCAATATCATGATGATAGAACTCATGGTTACCTGGCACGTAGATTACCGGCTTATCCGGGAAGCTGGATTCAATCCAACGTAGACCATCCATACCCACACCGATATCACCCGCCAACACGACTATGTCAGCATCGGTTGTCGGCGGTTCGTACCCACCGAATTCGATATGGAGATCACTCAGGATATGGATTTTCATGGGGTAACCTTTTCTGGCGCAATTCCACTAATCGCGCCATATACATTGATATTGCGTCAAATAAGCTAACAAAGCTTGTAGTATCAGGTGGGGTGTGTCCAGTAGTTGCCACAACTAAAAACACTCGATTTCAGCACCCCAGAGACCATCTAGCTGATGAATTAATATCAGATGGTGGGGGATATACTGAACACGTTGTAACCGCCATCGCTACGGTCAAATAGCGATACCCTTGCCAACTCTGTTGGCACCTTGGCACCTCATCGATCCCTCATCAGGTGCAACCGCTTTATGCGGTGGGGTCATTTTTCAAATCAAGCCCTGAGCGTCATCATTGAGATGACAGCTTAGATCTCTCTTCTCTGCGCCAGTCCGGTGCAATTTGTAATCTGTTGCAGTAAACCTCTACGCCCGTCTTTGCTGGTGGGCGCAGCTCCTCCACAGAGACGGGCGTCATCAACATGGCGCAACGTCCTATCAACAGAGGCTTTTCTGGCGCAATACGCTGATGCAAAAGCCTACAAAACACCCGAATGCGGCAACAGAGTTCTGCTCTGTCTGCCAGTACCTTACCTGCGATCTGTGCAATGCAGACCGTGCAGAGGTGCCCTGTATTCGGGATTCAATAGCCCTGCTGCAATCCATTGCAGCCCCTCTGGTCACAGGCAGTGACCAAAGCGCGACCGGCGCTCTACCCGGTTTAACACTTAACAGTTTTAACCTGCACTTCTCACCAGTGGGCGAGATGATCGCGTAGAGATTTGGATTCACAAGGGATTTTCCGAAGGAGTGGAATAACAGTGTCTATTGCCGACTGAGGATCTCGATACCCCTTTGAGGGGTAAAATTTCTTGTGGATTCAAATATCAAGCGAGGACTCATCCATCTGGTGAGAAGTGCAGGTTCAGGTATGACAATGGGCAAAGTAGGCGGTGAACGAAATTTTGGATTTGGTAAGCAAATGGCATGGGCGGGCAAGAATGCACTGGCTGATCACTATGGTGATGGTCACTACGGCACACAGGCTGCTCACAGCGAGCGTTGGGATCAGTTCTGTAATTATGCACGTGGAGAAGAAGTACGGGATGTGCGCCAGGTATCAGAGGAGTTGGTAAAGGAGTATGGCCAAACTCTGCAACAGCAGGTGGCCACCAATGAGATGGCAGTGAGCTATGCACAGAATCTGCTCTCTTCAGTCAATGTGGTTTTAGAGGCTATGCGGGGTGATTCACAGATCCGTGTCTCTCCCTCTGAACTGGTGGGTGAGCGTTGTAATGTGCGCCAGGAGATTCCGGTAGGATTGGAGCGGGAGCGACTGCAACAAGCTACATCAGATTTGCGTGATCGAGGTGAAGAGCGGGTTGCTGTAATTGCTGAACTCGCCCGTGAGCTAGGATTGCGTTTTCGGGAGGCTTCCCTGCTTGATGCTCAAAGGGCACTGCAACAAGCAGAACACAAAGGGCTGGTCAACATCACAGAAGGGACAAAGGGTGGACGAGGTCATTTAGTAGATCGTTGGGTGCAAGTGTTGCCAGTGGCAACACCTGTTCTGGAAAGGGCAGCTGAGTTGCAGGGAGAGGGTCGAAACCTGATTCCAGATGGGAGTAGTTATGCTCAATGGCGAGACCATGCTTACCATGCCTGGTCGAAGGTTTCCCATGATGCTGAGTTACAAGGCTTTCATGATCTGCGGGCAGCTTATGCCTGTGAGCGTTATCAGCAACTGACGGGATACCCTGCACCTGTTGTGGCAGGTGAGCGATTGGCCAACAAAGATGCCGACATGTCGGCACGTGAGATCATCTCCGCTGAGTTGGGCCATGGCAGAGTAGATGTTGTCTCTGCTTATGTTGGCAGTGCCCACTGATGGCTAATCCTGCAAACCAACAGCAGGCAGCCCGTATTGCGAGAGACTTGCTGGTACGACGACTACCTGGGTCACGCAAAGGCACGGTAAAACCACATCTGCAACGAGCTGAACTGATTGCTGAAACTATCTGGCGTCGCTGGCAGGTTGGGCCTTATCAATGGCAAGTAAAACACCTACGCTGGTATCTGGTAGAGAAGACAACACATCTGACACCAAGCACCCGTTATCGTCATTGGTTAACTGTTCGCCTCCTGGTGTTGACACTGTCAATGCCTGAACAGTGGTTGTCTCAATTGAAGGGGGATTGGATGCGACCAACAGGCATTGCAGGAGATTTGAAAACAGGTCGCCCTGTGAAGAAACCCTGTTAAATCAGGCCAGATGTTATCCACAAACCCATGGGGTAATGGCTTCTTTTTTCAGCCAAATAGGCTATTTGCTCCTAGGTGTTGACACTGGCAACACCTGACACGATGCTGACATTCAGGCTAATATCGGTGAATAACAAGTTTGTGCTGTGATTGCTGCTATTGGTATATTCAGATGCCTAAATAGCTGAGATCAGCCACGAGCTTGTTCCGTTAAGAAATAATCAACCACACATACCCCATTGATTTTAATGAAGCGGTACGATGGAACTTACATAGTTATTAATCGGTGGCGGTGTTGCATGATGCTTTATCATTTCGACAATTTCACTAGGAGGCGAGCGTTGTAAACTGCCTTGAGTAAATCGCATAAAACGGAAAAAATTCTCGATAAACGGGCTGGTCAGATCAGTTTCCTGGCAGCAATCGGCATATCTCAGGTCTTTTTTGCCACAGCCGCACAGCTCATCGGGCTTTAATTCTGTAATTCGCTCGTAAACATGTGGAACTGCTTGGTGTCCGGGCCAACGGCCACAAAGGTTCAGGTGTTCGTGCCGTAAAGCCCATAAGGTATATATATCTAACAAATCACGTAGTTTATCGCCCAGCTTCCACGTACCATCTTTTGGATCGAACGCACAAACCGAGCCATCAGGAAAGTTAGTATGTCGCGGACCGATCCATTGTGTATAGATTGGTGTGGTCCAAAAGCCCCAGCTCTTCTGTATATGTATCCTTGAGTAGGGGATGACAGTCAGGAATGTGGCCTTCTTTTCCAGTCCGGGCAAAACCGCACTTTCTGTTCGTAGCCACATCCCTTCCGCCTGTTGCCAGATTTTCGTTCCGGGATATGCCTCCCGCACTTCATCTATCTCTGCTTCGTACGTGGCACGAAGACTTGAGCAGACGAACGGTGAGGCTTCACTGGACGACCTGGATCGTTTGGACGACCTTTGCCTTCTGGAGGGCCTTTCCCGTGATCTGGTTGTGGATCGTTTCTGTCTGTCGGAGTCATGTTTAACTTCCTCACCCGGTGTTGATAGAGCAATAACAGAGCCGCCGGGCTTAACAATTCCGTTATTGTAAACGCTGGGGTATTGGTCACGATCTAGCTGTAACCCAATAGCCCGCAACGAGTTGATTGTTTCTATATTCATGATCATTAGTGTCTTTTATCTTTTGGAGGATTTGGATCATTACCATAGCTGTCGCTATCTCTGATCTGGCCATTAGGCCGGTGAATAACCACCTCGGTTTTTTCTCTTTGAGCCTGATGCTTGGCTCTGTCTATTGCTTGTTGTTGCGTAGGGAACCGAGAACCGAAACGGCTTGCCCCTTCTTTTTTTGTCGCCCACCCCCCATCTTTATGGGGGACAACATGGATATCGCGCTTTTTAGTCATTGGCCAATCCTGTTTAAAGTTAAATTAACTTTCTGTGATAATCCTACATTTAGTATAGATTGAATCGCAGTTGGCACGTATCATATTGCGACGTGCCACGCATGTCAAGTAGCTGGCCGCATATATTTAATACGCATTGCTATACACCTTTATTATTGGTTAATATATGCGTATAAATATATGATTGTAGAGGTTTGTTTTGGAAGATTTCACATATGAAGCACTTATAGAAAGCTATAATGCTCAACGCGCTGAGCGATTTGCGTATATAGATTTTGTATTGAGATTTCTAGGTGGATTAAATCGTTCAGATCTTCTAGATTTTTTTGGTATCGGGGAAGCAGCGGCATCAAAAGAAATTTCAGAATATAAAAAACTGACTGCTAATAATGTTGATTATGATCGAGTGTTAAGAAAGAACGTAATCTTACGAGAATCTTTCAAGCCTCTAATAAACTTAGATGCTGAGACTGCTCTGGGAATGTTAGCAAACGGTTTTAATAAGAATAAATTATATAATCGCCCAATGCTTCCTTATCAGAGAATTGGAGCGACGCCTCATCATTTAAATACGGACTTCGTTAGTAAAGTAACGAGGGCTATATATTCCCAAACGGCAATAAAATGTAATTACATCTCAGATAATAGCAAAAACCATGATGAAAGAACTCTTCTACCAACAGCATTTTTCTATGATGGGCAATCATGGATGTTCAGAGCTTTTCATAGAACCCCTGTAATAGGAAAAGCCCATTTCAAATGTTTTGAGTTTTCACGATTAGCAAACATAACGGAATGCCCAAATGATGTTGCTAGATCCCCCGAAACTTTGTCTCAAGATGCTGATTGGCACTTAGTTGTTCCATTGCAACTAACATTACATCCCAGTTTGTCGTCGTATAAAAAAGCCACATTAACTCAAGAGTTTGGATTAGGAAAAGAACAGCATGAGTTTGTTATCACCGAAAAGGCAGTGTTAGTTTACTATCTGAAAAAGCATTGGAAAATTGATGTAAATGATACTCCTAGCAGTGAAGGTAGTTATAATTTTCACTTAAAAAATGGGGATACTTTAAAGCACCTATGTTGTATGGAAAATGTTTTTAAATATCCTTAAGAATAGAAAAAACAAGCTCGGGATTGAAGGGTCAGAACAATTGATCCTATCAACATCAGCTTTTGGCTGATGGCAGCTGTTTAGCTACAGCGCCCAGAATACCCGCTCCAGGCATATTTCAGCTATACAATCGCTGACGGCCAAGGAGAGCGAAGCGAAGGCCGTTAGTCCCCGATAGGCGACGCCGTCTGCCCTTTCGTAGTTGCGAGCGCGAGCGAGTGACGAAGAAATGCAGGAGCGGCTATAGTTGCCGTAGAGTCATTGCGGTAGCTATGTTGAGTGCAACGAGGGAGCCTGCGACCGATGATGTACAAAGACGTAGCGGATGCAGAACGGTCGGGGCAAAAGGAAACGACTGTCGCGTAAACGAGTCATTTTTGGACAGGGATGTCCTAAAATGTTTCACGAGATAGCGACACTATCGTTCAATCTATGTACGTCTGTTTAAGAGAGCGTTTCATCAGGTTAATTTCTACTGCCAGATTGCCTATAAACAGATGCATTTCTCAACCTGTGAAGTAACCCTACTGAAAACAGACCGGATGTTATCCACAAGTCCACGGGCTGATGGCTTCCAACTCTAGCCATGCTGGCGGTGGACCCTGTGGGTAACATCTGCCCAACAGAGTTATCCACAAATCGGAGTGGCTAATAACAGAAGAATAATATTTACAAGCTTAAGGGTACGGTATAGGGGAGCTGTACTACTTTGATTTGAATGAATTAATTCGTTAGGTTTGCCACCGCTTATGCGTAACTCTGCCACCGTATATGCGCATCAGCGCCACCGCTTATGCGTGAGTTGACCACCGCATATGCGTACAGATTGCCACCGTATATGCGTGGATAACTACTGCAATCAACAGGCTTTTCAACAGTCAGAGAGAAAGTGAGAGATATCTCGTGGCTGGATGTGAGTGGGGCTAGGTAGTAGATGAATCCCTCTGCTATCAAGGGTGAACCTGGCTTGAGGATAGAGTAAAGAGACTCGATCAAGGGCATTGGTAAATTTATCTTTGAAGTGGCTGCCTCGACTGTAGCCATTGCCAAACTGCTCCATCAGATCACCCCAGCTTACGGTAGTGGGTTTGGTCAAACTGAAGTATCGATAAGTTAGCCAGCAGTAGATATCCATCGCCAGTGGATAATGGCTGAAGGCGTAAAGTATGCGAAGATCAACAGGAACGGCATGTCGCTGCACGTCATTGAAAAACTCGGATGTTAGCTCAAGAGTTGATTGCCATTGGCCCGGTGATGTGGGCTGCCACAACATCGAGGCCCGCTGCGAGATGCGCAGTGACTCGATTTCCCAGCTTTGTGGTGTCTGCTGGGTTAGCTGTATGGTGCAACTCAGTAGCTTTTTCAGTTGCTCCCGCGCATGGGTCAGCGATCCATTGCGACCACCAGTACAGGATTTACCCATAGTATTAAGAAACTGTGTTGAGCTGGCTCCTAGCTGTACAACATTGCCCTGGCCTTGCTTGGTGAGTGTGGTAATGGCGCAGAGTGCAAGGCGAGGCATCGTACCGAACGGTAGTCCGGTTTCACTACTGGACAGCATGGTAAGAGTACGATTGCCGTTTCTGCGGATAAACTCATTCCCCTCAGGTCTGCTGGCAGGCAGTGAGACCGTTGCCATAAATCTTGGGATGAAGGCGATTTTCCTAGCCTCCAGAGCATTGGTTTGACTAATCTGTTCCGCAGTGTCGATAAGGTAGTCGATACTGCGTCTCTTCATCGTTTTGTTTTACGGATCTGCGAGGTAGGGAGTGCATCCTGCTTCTTGAATTGGTCGAGCCAGTTATGTACATCTTCTTTGTTCCACAGACGAGTGCGACTGCCTGGGACTTCGATACGTGCAGGCAGCGGTTCGCCCCTATAAATCTTGCCACGCAAACGTGAGACTGAAATGCCCAGTACTGTAGCTATTTCGGTATCCGAGTAGTATTGTTTGTCCATCATTTAACACCGTTGGTTGTTGTTCGGTGTCAAAGCTAGTGAAATGAACACTAAAAAGCAGCAATAAATTATTATTCGATAAAATAATTATTGGACTTATGCCCTCAGTATTTCCCCCTAAATTTGGGACAAATTTGGGACACTCGGAACGGTTTAAGGTGGTGCTGGGTAAATTTTGATAGCCTTGAATAAACAATTAAATCAATGACTTACTCAACAAGCCATTGTTTAGAAAAGTGCTTTTACGGGCCTTGAAAACCGTTGAGGGTTAATAGCCCACCCAGGGTTCGAATCCCTGCCTCTCCGCCAATTACCTTCATAAATCAAAGAGATGGAGATTCTACCCAACCATCTTCCATCCTCTTAGTCGAGACTTGGATCCCGGCTTTCGTACTCCAAGAAGGGGATTTGTTTTCTGCGACTAATTTAGAGAAAGGCTCGACGATCCACGATGATCAAGATCGGGTGCCGAACCTTTCGATTGAAGCCTCGACGGTACCGCGAAAATCAAGTCCGAGGGCCGAGGCTCAGAATATACTATATCCCTTTCTGGGGAGTTACGTTCTATTCCGTTTGACAATAAACCTACTCCCTTTTACAATTAAAATCATTCCCTTTTACAATAAAGGTGGTTTTGTGACTCGAAGGACTCGTCGGAGTCTAGAGATTCAGCAGTTTATGCTGTATCTAATCCCGACTCATCCGTACAACGCTGTTGTTGTGGCTGCGGAGCATTTCGGTATTAGTCGGCAGGCGGCAAGTCGGCATATGCGAATTCTCGTTGAGGAAGGGAAGGTGCTTGCCGAGGGGAACACAAAAACCCGTCGCTACTCCCTGCAGCGAACCGTTATTAAGCGCCTAACTTTTCCCCTCGAAGACCTCCGCGAAGACAAGGTGTGGAGAGAGGATTTTAAATCTTTCTTTGATGATGCCCCGCCAAATATTTATGAACTGTGGGAGTACGGTTTTACCGAGATGCTGAATAATGCCATTGACCACTCAGACGGATCAGCGGTAGATATTACTCTATTGGGTACGCCCATCTCATCCATTATTGTGATTGACGACGACGGCATCGGCATCTTCCGAAAAATTAAGGATGCCTGCCACCTTGACGAAGAAAGTCTGGCGGTTCTAGAGCTGGCGAAGGGTAAGCTGACTACAGACCCAGAGAATCACACCGGGGAAGGGATCTTTTTCACCTCCCGGTGTTTTGACTCTTTCAATATCTCTTCCGGCTCCATTTACTTTAACCATGATGAGCGGTTCAATGATGAACATTGGATATTTGAAAACGAAAACACAGAGCAAGGTACTACTGTGTTTATGGAATGTCACTTTGGCACGGACCGCATCCTAGAAGAAGTCTTTAACGAATACACCAGCGCGGACGATGACGTCGCCTTCACCAAAACGGTCTTACCGGTAAGCCTCCTTCGCCACGGCACAGAGAATCTCGTATCCCGGTCGCAGGCAAAAAGATTGCTCGCCAGAGTAGAGAAATTTCGAACAGTGGTTCTAGATTTCAAAGACGTTGAAACCATCGGGCAAGCATTTGCTGACGAAGTATTCAGAGTCTTCGTTAATCGTCACCCAGATACCGAAATTATTCCGATACGAGCCGGTGTAAAAATTCAACGCATGATAAGAAGGACTCGGCCGAGTGGTCAATAAGACTAGGAGTCTGTCGGATTTAGCAGTACGGAATACAAACTGACTAATATTCG
Organism: gamma proteobacterium endosymbiont of Lamellibrachia anaximandri; assembly: GCA_016756835.1. GTDB lineage: Bacteria > Pseudomonadota > Gammaproteobacteria > Chromatiales > Chromatiaceae > QGON01. Next base: position 11,258 of record JAESPE010000084.1, read on the forward strand.
TACAATTTTTCGTCTCCTACGTGAATTAAAACAAAGTTTTTCAGAAAATAATTGTTTAACTTACGTAGCATCATGGCACAGGATCAAACCCGACAGACTCCTAGGTTGCCCATAAAATAAACATGTAGATGTGAATCTGCCCGTCATACGACGGTAAAGTCATCATCCGGTTCTGGTGGCTTCTGATTCTTGATGTATTCCTTTCATACCTCATCAGTCACGTTCCCGCTTGATGCCACCCGATATTCTCTCGCAGCAAACCACGGCAAATTAAACCCAAAAGGATAAAATTGGCGAACCGAATTCTGATCCCGATCGACCAGCTTCACGGACTCACGGAATGAGTCACCGCCTCAGTGATAATGACAACACCCTAAGTGTTTCCTGTCACAGGAGGTTGCCATGTCCACCATTACCGAATGTCTTTCCCATGTCAGATTGGGTGAACCACAGGTCCACCACAATCTCGTCCTTTTTCCGTTGATCGCAGAAAAGAGCGCTGAACCCCACTATCTCTTGCTGGATGAGGCCCTGGCGCGGGGATGCGCCCGCGTGACCGAAGTATCCGAGTCAGGCTCTGTTCCGGAGCTCAGCTTCGTCAACGAATGCGGTCGTCCTGTGTTACTCCTCGACGGCGAAGAGCTGGTGGGAGCGAAGCAGAATCGTATACTCAATCTCACCGTTATGGCGCCAGCCCACAAGAGCATCATCATTCCTGTCTCCTGCGTGGAAGCGGGCCGGTGGCGGGCCGAATCTGCCGACTTTGCCAGTGCCAAGCGCGCACACTATGCCGCAGGAAGAGCGAGCAAGGCGGCTCATGTAAGTGCATCCCTGCGCAATTCCGGCACCCGGCGTAGCGATCAGTCGGCAGTCTGGCAGGATATATCGGAAAAGTCTGCGCGAATGCAGGCCCACTCCAGGAGTGAAGCCGCCGCCGCGATGTACCATCAGCATCGCGCCAGTCTGGACGATTTTCTCCAGGCTTTTCTGCCGGTTGAAGAACAGGCTGGAGCGATGTTCGCAGTGAATGGCAGGATTGTGGGACTGGATCTGTTCGACAGCTCCGCAACCCTTTCGAGCCTGCTGGGCAAGCTTGTGGAAAGCTACGCGCTGGATGCTATCGACACGGTGCAGGCAGAGTCAGAGGGAGCGGCAACTGACGATCCGCAAGTGATGTTGGATGACACCGCCAGGGCGGCAGTGGAATGCTTCCCTGCTGTAGGTGAAGGTGAGGATCTGCGCCTCCACGGCGAACGACTCTCCGGGGGTGCGCTGGTGAAGGATAACCGCGTGATCCATCTCTGCGCATTCAGGTTGCAGGTCAGGGGCAGTGCTGCTGACCATGGAGGAAGCCGATTTGCGAGGGCATCGCAACGTCACAGCCGGTGGAGACACTAAGGCAGTGATCCGTCGGCCATTATTTTGTGATAAAGGCTGACGGAAGGTCTGGAAAGTCCATAGTAAAACCAGAAATCATGGATAATGAGTCTACCGCAAGCGCTTGCAATAGACTCAGACGGAGGAGAGGCGTTTTTCCCAAGGAGGCGCACCACAAATGGGCATAGACACAAAACTCATCCACAGAATTCGGGCCGACTACCAACTTGATTGGCAGGGTATCCACGGTGTATCTCACTGGAGCCGGGTCAGACAAAATGGCTTGCGTTTGGCGGTGGAAAATGAAGCGGATACCCGCGTCATTGAACTGTTCAGCGTCATCCACGATAGTTGCAGAGTGAATGACACAAACGATCCTGAACATGGGCCAAGGGCCGCCAGGTATGCTGAGATCTTGCGGATCGAAGGGATAATCCGGCTGACTGATGGCCAGATGCAGCAGTTGATGACAGCCTGTGAAAGACACACCCACTCTCATACTCACGCAGATATGACCATTGCAACCTGCTGGGATGCAGACAGACTCGATCTGGGACGAGTCGGTATAAGACCCGATCCACAGCGGATGGCGACGCAGGCGGGTGCCCTGCTGGCAAAAACCGTTGAGTATCTGTGAGCGCGGAGCATGGACTACTATAAAAATAATGCCAAGACCTTTGTTGAATCGACCCTCCAGGTTGACATGCAGCCGCTCTATCAGCGTTTTCTTCCGCTGTTACCAGGGTATGCTCATATTTTGGATGCTGGCTGCGGTTCTGGCCGCGATGCCAGGCATTTCATCAAAAATGGTTATCAGGTCACTGCTTTCGACGCCTCCACAGAGATTGCTGTCTTGGCTGAAAAAGAGATCGGACAATCAGTCCAGGTGCAACGCCTGCAAGATATTCAATATCAAAACCAGTTCGATGGCATCTGGGCCTGTGCCTCGCTGCTGCATGTTCCCGCCAAAGAGTTACCAGATGTTTTTCATCGACTGGCAGATGCGTTGAAGCCCAATGGTGTGATCTATTGCTCATTCAAATATGGTCGGGGCGAATACGAAAAACAGGGTCGTCGATTCACCGATCTGGATGAGGCAGGGCTGCAGTCATTGGTAGGTGAGACCGAAACTCTGACAATAAAGGAAATGTGGGTTACGGCTGACCTCAGGCCAGGGCGAGAAGATGAGCGATGGCTGAATGGAATTCTGGTAAGTTGTCATAGGCAGTGAAAACACCTGGTCAGAGCATGAGACAAATCGGCTTTTCGTATAGATGAAACTATCACATCAATCATTAGTCACTGGCGGCCAATCAGATCCGTTTCTTTCCCAATTACTTGATGCCATCAATCAAGCTACGGAGATCGATATTACCGTGGCTTTTATTCGTCAGAGTGGTCTGGATCTTATCTTTGATGCGTTGAGAGATGCGATGGATCGCCGTGCGGTGATTCGGGTGTTGACCTCTGACTATCTGGATGTGACCGAGCCGCAGGCGCTGCGGCGGCTGATGCTGCTGGCTGAACGTGGGGCGGATGTTCGGCTCTTCTCTACGGCTGGAGATCCCAGCTTTCATATCAAGTCTTATATCTTTTTGCGTCGTGATGGCGATGATCTCTCCAGCGGCTGTGCCTTTGTCGGCTCCAGTAATATCTCAAACATGGCCCTGACCCGTGGTCTGGAGTGGAATCTGAGGGTGGATTATCCTGCGGATACGGCCAAGTTTCTGGAGATCTTCGACAAATTTGAGGTGCTGTTCTCTGATTCGCAGGTATTTCCATTAACCCACGCGTGGATCGATGACTATGCGGCGCGGCGCAAGGTGTCGTTGCGGGTGGTCAGCGGTGAGCCGGAAGAGGAGTTCCTGCCAGCCACGCCAACCGAGATTCAGGTTGAGGCGCTGCAGGCATTGCAGGCCACTCGGATTGCTGGTTATCGGCGCGGGTTAGTGGTGTTGGCCACGGGTCTGGGTAAGACTTGGCTGGCGGCCTTTGATGTACAACAGACCAAAGCCAAGCGAGTGCTGTTCGTCGCCCATCGGGAAGAGATTCTGATGCAGGCGGAAGATACCTTCGCTCGTATTCAGCCAGAGGCAAGCATCGGTTACTACAAGGGTAATGTCACGGATAGTGTGGCAGATTTTATCTTCGCATCAGTCCAGACCCTGGGGCGGGATGAACATCTGCAACAGTTTTTGCCCAACTGTTTCGATTACATCGTGGTGGATGAATTTCATCATGCTAACTCTCCCACCTATCGTCGCCTGATCAACTATTTCCAGCCGGGTTTCATGCTCGGTCTCACCGCAACACCAGAGCGTACGGATCAAGCGGACATACTTTCGTTGTGCGACGATAACCTGGTATTCGAGCGGAATTTTGTCGAGGGCATCAATGCAGATCTGCTGTGTCCGTTCCACTACCACGGCATCCATGATCAAGCCGTCGATTATACCGAGATCCCTTGGGGAAATGGACGCTTCGATCCCAATGATCTAAGTAACAAACTCGCGACCCGCGCCCGCGCAAAGCATGCGTTTTCAGTGTGGCGGGAACTGCGCCAGAGTCGCACTCTGGCATTCTGCGTCTCTCGTATTCACGCAGAGTTTATGGCGGACTATTTCAAAAAGGAGGGAATTCGTGCAGCGGCCGTACATGCCGAATCAGAACTGCCACGCCACTCGGCATTGAATCAGCTGGAGAGCGGCAAGCTGGAGGTGATCTTTTCAGTTGACCTGTTCAACGAAGGCACCGACCTTCCCGCCATCGATACGGTGATGATGCTCAGGCCGACGGAATCAAAAATCCTGTTCCTGCAGCAATTGGGGCGTGGCTTGAGGCTCCATCCCGGTAAGGAACATCTACGAGTGCTGGACTTCATCGGTAACCACAAAGCGTTTCTAAATAAACCGGAATCCCTGTTTGGGCTGTCTTCCCTGCGTGAATTCATCAGGCTGCAACAGAAAAATGATCTGCCACTGCCAAAAGGCTGTTATGCCAACTATGAGTTGGATGTGATCGACTTTCTGAACGAAGTAATCAGGACCCTGCCCGTGGGGATTGTCGAGATCTACGAGCAGTTGAAGTCGGTGGAGCAGCGGCGGCCAAATGCGGTGGAACTTTATCGCGATGGTGTGAGCTTCTCGTCCATCAGGAGCAGATTTGGCTCCTGGTTTGATCTGGTGGCAGATCGAGGAGGACTGGATACAGCACAGCAAAGGGTGTTGAATCGTCATCGTCCTTACTTTCTGGAAGTGGAAAAGGCCGCCATGAACAAGTCGTATAAAATGGTGTTGCTGGAGGCGCTGCTGGAACTCGATGGCTTTATCCACCTGCAGACTCGCCGGGATCTGGCGGTCCGTTCCGGTGAGATCCTGTTGCGCCGTCGGCCATTGATGGAAATGGATCTGCCCAACCGTTTTCAGGATCTTGCCGAAGTCCTCACCACTCGCCCCGGTCAGTGGGTCACTTACTGGAACTCAAATCCAGTGAACGCCTTTATAGGCGGTAATAATAACCGGAGGCAACCATTCTTCGAGTTGGATGAAGACCGATTGAAACCCAATTTTGAAATGGCGACCGAAGATCGAAATATTTTTCGTGCCATGGTACAGGAGTTGGTTGATTACAAACTGGCCATGTACATGGATCGGGTGCCGAAGGATACGAATTCCCGTGCGCTCACTGAATCAAATTCTCCTGCTGAGATCGATACGAATTGGGGCGAGATTTCCTTTTTTCCCAACCTCAGAATCGCCTGTGGGCATTTCAACAACGCAGATGTAGAAAATGAGACCTTGGTGAAAATTCCACCGCAATATCGAGTCGATCCTTCACGTCATTTCATCGCACGCGCTTCTGGCAATTCCATGGATGGTGGCAGAAATCCAATCCGCGATGGTGATTATCTCCTGTTGGAACGGGTCGACTCAGAACATGCCGGGTCGATCAGCAACCAGATCATGGCGGTGGAACGGCAGGATGTGAGCGGTGATGATCAATATGTCCTGCGGGTGGTGCGGAAGCGTGGTGATGGTGGCTACTATCTCCAGGCCAATAATCCTGACTATGCTGATTTTGAGGCAGCAGAAGGTATGCGAACTTTTGCCCGTTTTCGTAAGGTGGTTTCTGTAAACGATGTGGTGGAGGTGTGACAGGGTGTGGATGGGTTCTGTATAGATTTCCCCTGCGGCCAATACCTCACCTACTGCAGGTAGTATCTTCAGCAGCTTTCCTGGCGCTACACTAAGCCAATGAATAGAGGTAAGTTCGTGGCCATGGGAACTGATGAATCCACCCACTGAATTCCCAATCTTTCTATAGCGGAAGCGGCATGATGGAAGCTAAATTGACCTATTTGCAACTTAA